>NC_010528.1:3140000-3416911 GCF_000069785.1 Cupriavidus taiwanensis LMG 19424
TTTTCCTGATCTCCTTCTCCGCAGCCTGCGTCCGCGTGGCCCAGGGCGACCTTGCCGTCTTTCCGGCGATGCTCGGCAGCCTGTTCGACAGCGCGCGCACAGCGTTCGAGATCGCGCTCGGGCTGGCAGGGGTCATGAGCCTGTGGCTAGGCATCATGCGCATCGGCGAGCGCGCTGGCGTTGTCGACGTCTTCGCCCGGCTGGTGAACCCGCTGCTGCGGCACTTCTTTCCAGGGGTGCCGCGGGGCCACCCCGCGCAGGGCGCCATGATGATGAACGTGTCGGCCAATCTGCTAGGGCTGGACAACGCTGCCACGCCGCTGGGCCTGAACGCCATGCGCGAGTTGCAGACGCTGAACCGGCGCCCGGATGTCGCTACCGACGCGCAGATCATGTTCATCGTGCTGAACTCCGCCGGGCTGACGCTGATCCCGACTTCGGTCATCGCCATCCGCCAGACCATCGCCGTCAAGCAGGGGCTGGTCGGCTTCAACGCCGCCGACATCTTCCTGCCGACGTTGCTGGCCACCGGCGGCTCTTGCCTGGCCGGGCTGCTGGCGGTGGCATGGGTCCAGCGAATCAACTTGCTGCGGCCCGCGGTGCTGGTGGCATTCGGACTGGTGATCGCGCTGCTTGGGGCGATGTTTGCGTGGTTACAGCATGCGCCGCCGGAGCATGTAGGCACCGTGACAGCACTCGCCGGTGCCGGCTTCATCCTGTCCCTGATTACTCTCTTCCTGATCTGCGGGGCGTTGCGCAGAGTCAATGTATATGACGCATTCATCGACGGCGCGAAGGAAGGCTTCGGCGTAGCCGTGCAGATCATTCCTTATCTGGTCGCAATCCTGGTCGCCATTGGCCTGTTCCGCGCCGCGGGTTGCATGGACGTGCTGATGGCCTGGCTCACGCACGCCATCGCCGGACTGGGCGTCAACACCGACTTTGTGCCGGCGCTGCCGGTCGGATTGATGAAGATCCTTTCGGGTGCGGGCGCGCGCGGGCTGATGGTCGACGTGATGACGACCTATGGCGTGGATTCTTTCCAGGGCCGCCTGGCGGCGATCATCCAGGGGTCGACCGAAACCACCTTCTATGTCCTGGCGGTGTACTTCGGCAGCATCAACGTGCGCGATACGCGGCATGCACTCGGTTGCGCGCTGGTAGCGGACGCTGTCGGCATTATTTGTGCTGTAGGCGCCGCCTATCTTTTCCGCTGACCCGCCGAAAACGCAATTTGTTGCTCGCGTACAACGCCATTGTGCTCATCATCCTACATTGACACATTGAGACTTGGTGCGTCGCAACAAAACGTGTATAGTGAAGTCTGTCTCCTCCACCACCTCGGTGGATTCCAACCCACGCACAACCTGCGTGGGTTTTTTTTTCGCCTGTGTCCGGCTGCTGTGGCGACATCGTCCGCTATTTGCCCGGATGGATTTCCGCAACGCAACAAGCTGCGCCAAAGGCGACGGCATGGCTGGCGGAAAGGACTCTTGCCTGTCAGGCCGGCATTGCCCGTACGACCGAGCCGCCGGCGGGACTTTACGGAACGCGCGCTTGACCTATATTGATGGGATAACGCCGCCGCCAGCACGAGGCACGCCATGTCCGACATCACGTTCCCTCGCAGCCTCCCCACCTACTGTGCAGCCAGCCTGACGCTGTCCTGCCCCGCGACGGTCAACGGCAGTCCCACCCTCTATTCCGTCACCGCCGAGGCGCTCGAAGCCCATTTCGGCGCGCGCTCGCCGCGCGAGGAAGACCTGGTGGCGGCCTTCACCAATAACCGCCAGCAGATCGAGCGCCTGGCCGAGAGCCTGTTCGAGCTGACCAAGGCGCGAGAGATCGTGCTGCGCAGCGGACACTTCCGCTTCGCCGGCTAACCCAGCCGGTCGGACGTTTCAATCGTTTTTCGCTTCGCCGCGCACCAGCAGCACCGGCACGGTGGACTGGCGGATCACCGCCTCGGCCACACTGCCAAGCACCAGCCGGCGCACCCCGCGCCGGCCGTGCGTGCCAATCACCAGCAGGTCTGCCCCCCATTCGCGCGCGGCCTCGTTGATGGAAGCACCGATATCGCCTGGCACCGCAGCGGCGGTAACCAGGCGGCTTTCATGCGCGACGCCCGCCCGGGCCAGGCGTTGCGCGGCGCCCTGCAAGGCTCGCTGCCCGCTTTCCTCGAAGGCTTTCTGCAGCTGGCTCGGGTCGTAGTATCCGGCGTCGAACATGGGCGTGCCGGTGTCGACGACATAGAGCGCCAGGACGGTGGCTCCGCCGGCGGACGCCACGCGAATGGCTTCGTCCACCGCCAGTTCCGAGGTGCTGCTGCCATCCACCGCCACCACGATCTTGCTGTATGCCGCGCCAGTCATAAGGCTACCTCCGTCGATGAAAAAGAGATGCGGCACCGTGCCGCCTGTCTTGGATAGTACACATCGCGCGAAGCCGGCGTCATGTGCCTGCGCAAATGCGCGGCGGTGCGGCCCCTTAAATTGACCGACCGGTCGGCTTATATATAATAGGGCCAGCCGCAAGAGCCCCGATGGGGCGTGGCGCCCCGCCAGAGGAGACGACATGTATACGCAGAGTCTTGACCTGCCCGGCCAGCACGCCGATGCAGCGCAGGCCAGTGCGCCGCCCGATGAAGCCGCACGCCAGGCGGCGTTCGACGCGTGCATGGCCGCCGACGGCAAGATCGAGCCGCAGGACTGGATGCCGCAGGCCTACCGCAAGACCCTGGTGCGCCAGATTTCGCAGCATGCGCATTCCGAGATCGTCGGCATGCTGCCGGAAGGCAACTGGATCAGCCGGGCGCCTTCGCTCAAGCGCAAGGCCATCCTGCTGGCCAAGGTCCAGGATGAAGGCGGCCATGGCCTCTACCTGTATTCGGCGGCCGAGACCCTGGACGCCTCGCGCGACGACCTCGTCGACGCGCTGCACAGCGGCAAGGCCAAGTATTCATCGATCTTCAATTACCCGACGCTGACCTGGGCTGACGTGGGCGTGATCGGCTGGCTGGTCGATGGCGCCGCGATCATGAACCAGATCCCGTTGTGCCGTTGTTCGTACGGGCCGTATGCGCGCGCCATGATCCGCATCTGCAAGGAAGAGTCCTTCCACCAGCGCCAGGGCTTCGACGCGCTGCTGGCCATGATGCGCGGCACCGATGCGCAGCGCGAGATGGTGCAGGACGCGGTCAATCGCTGGTGGTTTCCGGTGCTGATGATGTTCGGTCCGCCCGATGCGGCCTCGACCAACAGCGCGCAGACCATGGCCTGGGGGATCAAGCGCATTTCCAATGACGACCTGCGTCAGAAGTTTGTCGATGCCACGGTCGAGCAGGCGCGCGTGCTGGGCGTGACCCTGCCAGACCCGGGGCTGCAGTGGAATGCCGAGCGCGGCCATTACGACTACAGCCCGCTCGACTGGGACGAATTCTGGCGAGTCATCAACGGCGACGGCCCCTGCAACAGGGAACGCCTGGCCACCCGCGTGAAGGCGCACGAGGACGGCGCCTGGGTCCGCGAAGCCGCGCTGGCCCATGCCGCCAAGCTGGCCGAACGCGAGTCCGGCGCCGGTCGCGCCGCCGCCTGACCCCTGACATCGCCGAGGAGATCCCGATGCAACGCAAGGAATGGCCGCTGTGGGAAGTGTTCGTGCGCAGCAAGCAAGGCCTGGAACACAAGCATTGCGGCAGCCTGCACGCGGCCGACGCGCAGCAGGCGCTGCACATGGCGCGCGACGTCTATACGCGGCGCCAGGAAGGCGTGTCGATCTGGGTGGTGCCCTCCGCGGCCATCACCGCCAGCGTGCCGGAGGAAAAGCCGGAGCTGTTCGACCCGATGGCCGACAAGATTTACCGGCATCCGACGTTCTACCAGTTGCCCGACGAAGTCAACCACATGTAAGGCCCGCACGATGACCGCGTCCCCACAGCCTGCCGTGCCCGCTTCGCTCGACCACCTGCCGCCGGCGCGCACCGCCGCGCTGCGCTACGTGCTGCGCCTGGCCGACAACGCCCTGATCCTGGGCCAGCGCAACGCCGAATGGTGCGGCCATGGGCCGGTGCTGGAAGAAGACATCGCCCTGGCCAATATCAGCCTGGACCTGATCGGCCAGGCGCGACTGCTCTATGGCCGTGCCGGCGAACTGGAGGGCGAGCTGACCGGCCTGCCCCGCCACGAGGATGACTATGCCTACTGGCGCGCCGAGCGCGACTTCCGCAACTGGACGCTGCTGGAACTGCCGCATCGCGGCCCGCTGGCCGGCAACGCCGCCGCCGGGCGCGACTACGCCGTCACCATCGTGCGCAACTTCCTGTACAGCGCGCTGATGGTGGAACTCTGGCAGGCGTTGCAGGACAGCCGGGACGAGCAACTGGCCGCGATCGCCGCCAAGGCCATCAAGGAAACGCGCTATCACCTGCACCACGCGGCTGGCTGGATGGTGCGCCTGGGCGACGGCACCGAGGCCTCGCACGCGCGCATGCAGCGCGCGCTGGAGCACCTGCTGCCCTATATGAATGAGTGCTTTGCGCAAGATGCCGTCGAAAGCGAGGCCGCCGCTCAGGGCATCGGGGTGGTCACCGCCACGCTGCGCCCGGCCTGGGACGCCACCGTCGCCGAGACGCTGGAAGCGGCCACGCTGAGCCTGCCGCCGGCCACCGGCTTTGTCTCGACCGGCAAGCACGGCGTGCATTCGGAACACATGAGCTACCTGCTGGGCGAGATGCAGGGGCTGGCGCGGGCCCATCCGGGCGCGCAATGGTAAGCGCACGCTTCGGCGCAAAGGGTTGATCCGCATGAACGTCACCTCCCTCCCCTCCCATGCCGTGCACAACGACGGCGCCACCAGCGGGCGCGTCGCGCGCGCGTGGGCGGCGCTCGAGGCGGTGCCGGACCCGGAGATCCCGGTGGTGTCGATCCGCGAGCTGGGCATTCTGCGCGAGGTGGTAGCGGCGCCGGACGGCGTGCTGGAGATCGTCATCACGCCCACCTATTCTGGCTGCCCGGCGATGTCGCAGATCGGTGAGGACATCGGCCAGGCGCTGGACCGCGCCGGGCTGGGGCCGTGGCGCCTCCGCACCGCGCTGGCGCCGGCCTGGACCACGGACTGGATCACGCCCGCCGCGCGCGAGCGCCTGCGCGCGTTCGGCATCGCGCCGCCGGGACAGTGCAGTGCGCCGGCCGGGGCGCAGCCGCTGCGCTTCGTGCCGCGCGCCGCGCGCGCCGGCGCGCCCGACGCCGTGGCCTGCCCGCGCTGCGGCAGCGTCCACACGCACGAGATCTCGCGTTTTGCCTCGACCGCCTGCAAGGCACTGTACCGGTGCCTGGACTGCCGCGAGCCGTTCGACTATTTCAAACCCTACTGAGCCCCCGGGCCGAGCCAGGCTGCCATGACTCCCCAGTTCCACCCGCTGCGCGTGGCGCAGGTGCGCCCCGAGACCGCCGACACCATCTCGATCGCGTTTGAAGTCCCGGACGCGCTGCGCGATGCCTATCGGTTTACGCAGGGGCAGTTCCTGACGCTGAAGGCACCGGTCGACGGCAAGGACCTGCGGCGCTCGTATTCGATCTGTTCGGCGGTGCAGGACTATGACGCCCACGGCGAATTGCGGGTCGCGGTCAAGCTGGTGGAGGACGGGCTGTTTTCCAGCCATCTGCACGATTCCATCGCCCCCGGGCAGCTCATCGACGTGATGACACCCGACGGGCGCTTCCACGTGCCGCTCGATGCCGGAGCCGCGCGCCACTATGTCGCCTTTGCCGCGGGCAGCGGCATCACGCCGGTGCTGTCGCTGGTCCGTACCACGCTGCAGGCCGAGCCGCACAGCCGCTTCACGCTGGTCTATGGCAACCGCAATGTCGACAGCATCATCTTTTCCGAAGCGCTGGAGGACCTGAAGAACCAGTACATGGCGCGCTTCACGCTCTACCACGTGCTGTCGCGCCAGCCGCAGGAGGTGGACCTGCTGCATGGCCGGCTCGACCATGCAAGGGTGACCGCCTTCCTGCAAACGCTGATCCCGGTCGACGACATCGACGCGGCCTTCGTCTGCGGCCCGGCCTCGATGATCGACGAGGTGGAAGCGGCGCTGCGCGATGCGGGCCTGGACCCGCATCGCATCCATGCCGAGCGCTTCGGGGTGCCGCTGGCACAAACCCGGCGCAAGCCGGCCGCCCATCCCGGTCATGTCGATGACGCCGGCCACGCGGGCACGGCGGAACTGGTGGTGGTGCTCGACGGCAAGCAGCACAGCATGCGCCTGCCGCTGGAGGATGCCAACGTGCTGGACACCGCGCTCGCCGCCGGGCTCGACCTGCCCTACGCCTGCAAGGGCGGCGTCTGTTGCACCTGCCGGGCCAAGGTGCTGGAAGGCAAGGTGGAGATGGAAAAGAACTACACGCTCGAGCCCTGGGAGATGGACAAGGGTTTCGTGCTCACCTGCCAGGCACGCGCCCTGACGCCGCGGGTGGTGGTCAGCTACGACGAACGCTGATCCGCGCACGCCGCCGCGTGCGTCGTCAGACAGTCGCCGACATTGGCCAGCACGGGCCGTGACTACAATGGCGGCAGGCGGCGCCCCTGCTGGCGCGATGCTTGCAGGCGGGTGATCGGGCGCGCGGTGCGGGCAGCTGTCGCGCCGCCGCCGCGGCGGCGCCAGCGAACCGCCCCACCCATATACAATCACGGCCATGCAATATATCCACGTCGTCAACGGTGATGTAGCAGGCACGACCCTGCGCCAGGCGCTGGCCCAGGCGGCGCGGCCGGATCCTGTCGTGGTGCTGCGCGACGATCTCGCGGTCGGTCCGCTGGCGGACATCGACAGCACCGGGATGATCCGCTCCGGCTTCTGGCAGCGCGTCGCCCCGCACACCGACATCGACTTCGCCGCCGAGATGCGCCAGGCGCTGGACCAGTTGCTGGCGCTGCGGCAGGACGACATGGAAGTGGCAATCTGGCACGGCCAGAGCGCGGCCGACCAGCTGATGCTGCGCCGGGTGGTGTTCCACCTGTACCAGGCGCCGCAGCGGATCAACGAGGTCGCGATGGACCTGCGCGAACTGGAAACGCCAGCACAGGGCAACCTGGCGGCGATCGGCATGTACTCGCCCGCGCGGCTGGCGCGGCGCTTCTCGACCATCGCGCCGGTCTCGGTGCTGCGGCTGGGGCGCCTCGGCTACGAGTGGCAGCAGAACGTCAAGGAAAACGCCGACGTGCGGCTGTGGAAGGGCAACACCCTGGTGCCGGCGGCCTATCGCACCATCGACGACATCATCATGGAGCGCGCCCCGGCCGACTGGACCCCCGCGGCGCAGGTGGTGGGCAGCGTGATGGGCGCGATCGAGGGCCTGCTGGCCAGCGACTGGTTCGTGTTCTGGCGCTGCCGCGAGCTGATCGCCATGGGCCAGCTGGTCCTGCGCGGCAACGCCGACTCGCTCGACACCTGCGAGCTGCGCCGCCACGCCGGCGGCAGCGGAGGCGAATAAACAAGAATATATGGCCCGTACCAAGGCACCCGACTTCGAGGCGCAGCGCGAGCAGATCCTGGACCTGGCCGCCGCAGCCTTTGCCAACAGCAGCTACCCCAGCACCTCGATGGCCGACCTGGCCGCCGCCTGCGGCACCTCCAAGGCGCGGCTGTATCACTACTACGAGAGCAAGGAAGCGATCCTGTTCGACCTGCTGGACCGCTACACGCGCCGGCTGATGCTGCTCGTCACCGAAGTCGAGGCTGACGCCGAGCGCCATGCGCGCACCGACAAGGAAGCCTTCGGCAACCTGATCCGCGCCTTCCTGGCCGAGTACGAGACCTCGCAGACGCGCCATATTGCGCTGATCAACGACGTCAAGTTCCTCGCCGAGACCCAGCGCGACGTGATCCTGGGCCGCGAGCGCGACGTGGTCGCGGCGTTCTCGCGCCTGCTGCGCCGCGCCTATCCGGAGCGCGTCACGCGCGAGAACCAGACCGCGCTGACCATGACCATCTTCGGCATGATCAACTGGACCTTCACCTGGCTCAAGCCGGGCGGCCGGCTCTCGTACGCCGACTTTGCCGAGATGGTGGTCGACCTGCTCGAAGGCGGCCTGCCCGGCCGTACTGCGGCCGGGCGCTAGGCTGGCCGCGCCGGGCCGCGCCCGCGCTTACATCCACTCGGCCTCTTCACGCTGGCGCCGCTGCTCGCGGTCCTGGCGGAACATCTCTTCCAGCTCGTCGCGCGCCTGGCGAGCCAGCGAGACCAGCTTCTTCTGGTCGGTGTAGTGCGGGTAGAAGCGGTCGATCGCCTCGATGTTGTGGCGCCGGAACCGCAGCGCCACGTTGCGCGCCTCGCCGGGGTCGAAGCCCAGCCCTTCCAGCACGCGCCGGCCCAGCATCAGCGAACCCTCGAACATCTCGCGCTCGAACAGCTGCACGCCGCGGTCCTTGAGCTGGTAGACATGCGAGACATGGCGCGCGCGGGCGTAGATCTGCAGATCGGGGAAGCGCTCGCGCACGCGATCGATCAGCGCCAGGCTGTCGTCCATGCTGTCGATGGCAACCACCAGGATGCGCGCGTCGGCAATGCCGGCGGCCTCCAGCAGATCCAGCCGGGTGGCGTCGCCATAGAAGACCTTGAAGCCGTACTGACGCAGGAATTCGATCTGGTCCGGATCGTGGTCCAGCACCGTCACGCCCACGCCCTGGGTGTACAGCAGGCGCCCGATGATCTGGCCGAAGCGCCCGAAGCCGGCGATCAGCACCGGGTTGTGCTGCGGCGTGATGACCTCGTCCGGCCGCTTCTTGCCGGCGCCGATGCGCGGCGCCACCAGCCGGTCATAGGCCAGCAGCAGCAGCGGCGTGGCCACCATCGACAGCGCCACCACCAGCACCAGCAAGGCCTCGGTCTCGCGCGGCAGCAGCCCGGCACCGCCGGCGACGCCGAACACCACGAAGGCGAATTCCCCGCCCTGCGAAATCAGCAGCGCGAACAGCAGGCGCTGCCCGCGGGCAATCGCAAAATGCTTTGCCAGCAGCGCCAGCACCGTGGTCTTGGCCACCACGAAGGCGGCCACCAGGCCCATCACCAGCCAGGGCGAGCGCGCCAGCACGGCAAAGTCGATCGACATGCCGACCGCCATGAAAAACAGCCCCAGCAGCAGGCCCTTGAACGGCTCCAGGTCCGCCTCGAGGGCGTGGCGGTATTCCGAGTCGGCCAGCAGCACGCCGGCCAGGAAGGTGCCCAGCGCCATCGACAGCCCCACCGCGTCCATCATCAGCGCGATGCCCACCACCAGCAGCAGCGCAAAGGCCGTGAACATCTCGCGCATGTCGGTCCGGGCGATAAACCGCAGCGCCGGGCGCACCAGGTAGCGGCCGCCGGCCACCACCGCGCCGATGACAGCCACGGCCTTGGCCGCCGCGAGCCAGCCGGCCGCGCCGGTGCCGGCACCTTCGGCGCCTTGCGTGGCCAGCAGTGGCAGCAGCGCGATCATCGGGATCGCGGCGATGTCCTGGAACAGCAGGATGCCGAAGCTGGCCGCCCCCGCCGGCGTGCCGAACAGGTTGCGTTCGGTCAGCGTTGCCAGCGCGATCGCGGTGGACGACAGTGCCAGCCCCAGCCCGGCCACCAGCGCTACCTGCCAGGACGCGCCCGCCAGCGCCGCGGCCACGCCGATCACCAGCGCGCAGGCGGCAAGCTGCGCGCCGCCGTAGCCGAAGATGCTACGCCGCAGCGCCCACAGCTTGCGCGGCTCCAGTTCCAGCCCGATCACGAACATCATCAGCACCACGCCGAATTCGGAGAAGTGCAGGATCGATTCGACATCGGTCACCAGGCGCAGCGCGAACGGCCCGATCGCCGCGCCGGCCAGCAGGTAGCCCAGCACCGCGCCCAGACCGCCGCGCCGCGCCAGCGGCACCGCCACCACCGCGGCGACCAGAAACACCAGCAGCGCAATCAGGAAGTCATGCTGGTTCATGCCTGCACCTCCGCCGGCACCGCATGGGTGCCCAGCCTTCCGCAGACGTGCGCGATATGGTCGGCCAGCGCCTGCGCGTCGGCGTTGTTGGCGTCATGCAGCACCACCGGCGGCAGCCAGGTCATGCCGCACAGCAAGGCGGTCTGCTCCAGCGGCAGCAGGAATTCGGCGATCGGGTGGCCATGCGTGCCTTCGGGCCCGTACGCGTCCGCCGTGCCGCCGGTGCTGACCACCGCCAGCAGCGACTTGCCGCGCAGCGCGGTGCCGCCGGGGCCATAGGCCCAGCCCGGTTCCAGCACTTCGTCCAGCCACAGCTTGAGCAGGGCCGGCACGCTGTACCAGCGCACCGGGAATTGCAGCACGATGGTGTCAGAGACCGACAGCACGCGCTGTTCGGCAACGACATCGATGTCGTAGTCGACATAGCGCCGGTACAGGTCGCGTACCTGGACCTGCGGCAGCGAATCCAGGGCGTCGGCCAACGGCCGGTTGACGCGCGAGCGGCTGGGCGTCGGGTGCGCGTAAATCACAACGATGGGGGGCTCGGTCATCGAAAGGCGTTGGAGCTGACTGGTAGTAGGAAAGAACCGCGTAGGGACGAGGAATTGTCGCGTTGCACAAAATCCACAGCCAAGGACGTGCAACAATTCATCACATTTTTTTAATCCATTGTTTTTATTCGACTTTATTTGCCAGCGTGGCAGGGCGTGGCTCTGTTGCGACGCAGGATGCTTACGTCAAACTGACAATTCCACTACAATACTTTTCGTGCTGCATCAAGTTGGTGTTTCCCCCGAGTCTCTCACGGGCTTTGGGAAAAGTGCCTGGAAAAACACCGCCGCAGTGCTATTTTTATCTGACTGCACCGGAAGGAATCATCGTGAACCCGCTCGAACTGAGCAAGGCCGTCGGCGCACTGACCGACGAAGATCTGCGCAAGGCAGCCGAAGCCGCCCAAGCCGCCCATCGCGCCACCGTCCTGGTGCGCGAGCTGTCGGCCCACCACCGCTCGCGCCTGCTGAAGCATTTCCTCGCGCTCGGCGAGGAGGATCGCCTGCTCCGTTTCGGCCAGTCGGTGGGCGACCACGTGATCGAAGCCTACGTCGACAGCATCGACTTCGACCATGACAGCGTGTTCGGCGTCTACGACGACAAGCTCGAGCTGATCGGCGTGGGGCATTTCGCCAACCTGCGCGACAACGCCCAGGGACGCGTGGCGGAGTTCGGCGTGTCGGTGTCGGGCAGCGCCCGCGGCCGAGGCATCGGCAGCGCGCTGTTCGAGCGTGCCGCCATCCATGGCCGCAATACCAACGTCCGCACGCTGTACATGCACTGCCTGTCGCGCAATGCCGCGATGATGCACATCGCCAAGAAGGCCGGCATGAAGGTCCAGTACGCCTACGGCGAAGCCGACGCCTACCTGGAGCTGCCCCCGGCGGATACCGCCAGCCGCCTGAGCGAGGCGCTGGACGAACAGCTCGCCGACCTGGACTACGCCGTGCGCCGCAACCTGCGCGACGCACGCCGCTTCGGCCTGCGCTTCTGGCGCACCATGGTGCCGCAGAAGCATACCGCCTGACCGGCCTGGCTCACGAGCCGCACGGCCCAGACAAAAACGGCGCATCGCAACGATGCGCCGTTTTGCTTTGCGGGCCCGCCTGCTCAGGCCGCGCCGCCCACCGGCAACGCCGTGGTGTCCTTGATGCTTTCGAGCGCGAAGCTCGAGCGCACGTCGATCACCGACGGGTGCGCCAGCAGCTGTTCCTGCATGAAGCGCGCGAAGTGCTCCATGTCCTCGACATAGACCTTGAGCAGCAGGTCCATCTCGCCGGTCATGGCATGGCAGGCCGCCACTTCCGGCCACACGGCGATGGAGGCGCGGAACAGGTCCAGCGGGGCCTTGCCCTTGGGGGCGCCGCCATGCTTTTCCAGCCGCACATTGATATAGGCCAGCAGGCCGAGGCCAATCTTGTTGGGCTCCAGCAGTGCCGCGTACTGCCGGATCACGCCGATCTCTTCCAGCCGACGGATGCGGCGCAGGCAGGGGCTGGGCGACAGGTTCACGCGCTCGGCCACCTCCAGGTTGGTCAACCGCCCGTTGGTCTGCAGCACTTCCAGGATCTTCCGGTCGATCTTGTCCAACTCCACCTTGCTCACGATATTGTTGCTCCGCAATATGTTTATTGGCAATTTTTTTGCGCAAATTTAGCAAGCCGTGCACAAGTACGCAATTTTTTGTGAAATTACATCCGATTGGCATGAGATTTTGTGGGGTCGACAGCCTTATCGGTCACTCATGCGTCGGCCGGTCGGGCCGGGCAATTTCCCTGTCTGGGGGCGCTGCCGGTGTCGCGGACGCGCCCGCTGACCGAACCACGGGCAAGGTGGTACCCAGGTCCGGCAAACGGGGAAGCGGCATTCTAAGGGCGTTTGCGCCCGCGCCAGCGCGTAACTGCAGTAAAGCGGTCCGCGCTGTCCGCTGAACGGACAAAAAAAGCGCGCGGCCCTCAGGCTCGCGCGCTTGGTGGATTCACCGGCAGCGGCGCGCAGGCGCGCCGCCGCGGGGCCTGGTCAGCCGCCGCTGGTCGACGGGGCCGCCGGATTGGCCGGAGCCGGCTGGCTGCCCGGGGCGGGGCCGCGGTCGCCGCGATGGGGACCGTCGCGGTGCATCTTCTCCATGCCGGCGCGGATTTCGTCGCGGGTGAGCTTGCCGTCGCGGTTGGCGTCGAGCTGATCAAAGCGCTTGGCCAGGCGCGGCAAGCCGGCATTGGCTTCCGCCTTGGTCAGCGCGCCATCGCCGTTCTTGTCGGCGGCCTTGAACTTCTCGTCGAAGGCCGCCTGCATGCGTGCGTGATGCTCGGCCATCGCTGCCTTGCGGTGCGCGTCCATCTCGGACTTGTCGATCTTGCCGTCGCGGTTAGTGTCGAGCTTGTTGAACCATGCGTCGGCCTCGGCCTTGGAGATGGCGCCATCGCCGTCGGTATCGATGGCCTTCATCCACATGCCGCCACCATGGTGGCGATGGTGGTGCCCCATGCCGTGCTTGCCGTCCGGTGCCGGCGATGCGCCCGGTGCAGCGGGCGCACTGGCCTGGGCAAAGGCGCCGCCGGCGACCAGCAGCGCGGCCGAGGCGGCCAGGAACTGTTTCAGGATCTGCGGCTTGTGATTGCGTTGCATGTCGTGCTCCTTTTCATCACGTTGGCATGTACGGATTAGAACGCAGACGATGCAGCGAAGTTGGCGCTTTTAATACGATGTTACCCGCCTCACTGAAAGCCGCGGGCGGCGTAAGGGAACGCAAGCAAGCGCGAATATTCGAGGTGCCTGCCGCCTAGGGCTGCACTTTCGGCACGAGCTGGCCTTCATCGGCCGCCTCGGGCGAGATGCCTGGCTGGACCGATGGTGCCGGCTGGACCGGCTGGACCGACGGTGCCGGCTGAACCGGTTGTGGCTGGGGCTGAGGCGGGACTTGGGGCTGCACTTGGGATTGCGGCTGCGGCTGGGCCTGTTGCCCGGGCGGCTGGCCGCGCGGCGGCTGGGCCGGTGCGGCTTGTGCGGCAGCCTGCGCCGGGGGCGGCATGGGCGTGGCCAGGGGCGCCGCCGCGCCGGCGGGCGGCGTCGGCAGCGGGCTGGCGGCACGTGGCGCACCGCGCGTGGCCGCCGCCTGCAGCGGCAAGGCGATTTCCTGGCGTACGCCGTTGCGCTCGATCACCACCGCGCGCTGACGGACTTCCACCAGGCGGATCTGCGGCGCGAGGTCGGCACCCATGCGCACCGCCTTGGCCGGGCCGCCATCGATGGACACGATTGCCGCGCTGGCGCCACCGCCGAGTTCGGCCACCACGCCTAGCAGCTGCACGTTGCTCGGCCCGGCCTGGGCGGAGCCGCCGAACAGTGTCGCGATCGCGCCGGTTTCGACTGCCTCGGTCTGCGCCACGCGCGCGCTCTTGGGCACCGGAATGGTCCGCATCGCACTGAACGTCAGCACCCAGTAGGTGACCAGCGCGCACAGCGCGATGAACAGCGCCACGCTGGCCAGGCGCGGCAGCCACAGCGCGGAGGCATCGAAGCGGAACGAAGGCCGGAGGGACAATTGCATGGATCGGGACCCTGGATACCCGCCGCGGCGGGTCATGGCGCGAGAGCGCGGACGCGCCAAGCGTACCAGAGCCCCATGACGCTGTCTGCCGCGCCGGCGATGCTGACGCCGGCCCGGCCGGGGCGCTTACAGCAGGTCGTCCAGCAGGTCGGGGCCGAACACCTCGCGCTCGATATGCGCCACCGGCACGCCCGCGCTGAGCAGCGCGTGACGCTGCGCCTGCATGAAGCCGAGCGGCCCGCACAGGTAGAAGCGGCCGTCGATGAAGCGTTGCAGGTCGGGCTGACGCAGCATGTCGGTCAGCGGCATGGTGCCGGCGTGGTCGTAATCGCGGCCTGCGGCGTCGCCGGCTTGCGGGAATTCGTAGCTGATGTGCGTGACCAGTCCCGGCATGCGCTCGCGCGCCCATTGCAGGTCGGCGCGATGGGCATGGTGGTGGCCGTCGCGCGCGGCGTGGGCGAACAGCACGGGCCGCTGCGAGCCTTGCGCGGCCAGCGTGCGCAGCACCGACAGCATCGGCGTGATGCCGATCCCGCCCGACAGCAGCACCAGCGGGCGGCGGCTCTCCAGCGCGGGGGTGAACTCGCCGAACGGCGCGCTCACCCTGAGCTCGGCGCCCTCGTGGGCGTTGGCGTGCAGCCAGTTGGACACCGCCCCGGCCGGCGTGGCCTGGTCGCCGTCCTCGCGCTTGACCGAGATGCGCCAGGTCGGCAGTCCGGCCTCGGCCGACAGCGAGTACTGGCGCAGCTGGCGCGTGCCATGGTCCAGGCGCGCCTCGACGCTGATGTACTGGCCCGGGCGGAATTCGCGCAGCGGCTGGCCGTCGGCCGCGGCCAGCGTCAGTGCCACCACCTGGGCGCCCTGCGCCTCTCGGCGCACCACGCGCACCGGCATCAGTTCGCCGGCGGCCACGCCGGTGCGCTGGTACAGGCGCGCCTCGGCGGCGATGAGTTCTCCGGCGAGCAGCCAGTAGGCCTCGTCCCAGGCCGCCAGCAGCGGCGGCGTGGCGGCTTCGCCCAGCACCGCCGAGATCGCGCCGAGCAGGTGGCGGCCGACGATCGGATAGTGCGCCGGCGTGATGCCCACGGCCGCATGCTTGTGCACGATGCGTTCGACCACCGGCCCAAGCGCCGCCGCGTTGTCGATGTTGGCGGCGTAGGCGAACACCGCCGACGCCAGCGACTGCTGCTGGCTGCCGTTGGCCTGGTTGCCCATGTTGAACAGCTGGGTCAGTTCGGGCCGGTCGGCGAACATCTCGCGGTAGAAATGCGTGGTGATGGCCAGGCCGTGCTCGCGCAGCACGGGCACGCTTGCATCGATATAGGGGCGGGAAGCAGCGGACAGCATCAGGTATCACTCCGTTTTATTCATGCAGAAAATATGCATGTTTTTGGACAACAAAAAACCGGCATTCGCCGGCCACGCGCGGATTCCGTCCGCTCAGGCCGAACGCCGGTCCAGGAAATCACGATGCAGGCGGATGATCGATTCGGCGGTGTGGCTGCCGCTGACATCGGCCAGCGTGACGTCGTCGAGCGCGCGGTAGAAGGCTTGCTCGGCCACGTCCAGCGCGCGCTTCAGGTGGCAGTTGCCGTGCAGCGCGCAAGGCGGGTTGTCGCAGTCGATCACCGGCCGGTGCCCTTCCAGCTCGCGCAGGATGGTGCCGATGGTGAGGCGCTCGGCGCCCGGGCCCAGCTGCAGGCCGCCATGGCGGCCGCGCGTGGCGCTGACCCAGCCCAGCTTCGACAGACGCGCCGCCACCTTGACCAGGTGGTTGTGCGAGATGCCGAACTGCTGGCCCACCTCGGCGATCGTGATCGGCCGGCTGCCGTCGCCACGGGCGACGTACATCAACAGGCGCAGCGCATAGTCGGAGAAGCGGGTCAGTTGCATCGTGGTGCTATGTTAAAAAAAGATGCATCTAGGATGCAAGTTATTTCTGGCGCAGGCGTGCTACGGTTCGGGGTCGCCAAAAGGGTCTGGCGCATTTTGTGATTCACAGCAAACTTTCCTGCGGCCCGTGCAGGGCCCGCCCATAAAAGAGTCATAAGGCGCCGGTTATACTGATTGGCGAACCCGGCCCCGCCAGTGCCCTGGCGCGGGTCCCGCCATTCCAGCAATGAGGTCTTACCAACAATGCGCAGATTCACTTCCCAGCTTGCCCGCCCCGCCCGTCCTGCCCGCCGCGCGCGCGGCTTTACCCTGATCGAGATCATGGTCGTGATCGTGATCCTCGGCGTGCTGGCAGCACTGGTGGTGCCCAAGATCATGAGCCGTCCGGACGAAGCCCGCATCGTCGCGGCGCGACAGGATATCTCGTCGATCATGCAGGCGCTCAAGCTGTACCGCCTGGACAACAGCCGCTATCCGACCACCGAGCAGGGCCTGGGCGCGCTGGTGGCCAAGCCTACCACCGAGCCGGTGCCCAACAACTGGAAGGGCGGCGGCTACCTGGAAAAGCTGCCCAAGGATCCGTGGGGCCATCCGTACCAGTACCTGAACCCGGGCGTACGCGGCGAAATCGACGTGTTCAGCTTCGGTGCCGACGGCCAGGCCGGCGGCAACGCCAACGACGCCGATATCGGCAACTGGGAGTAAGCACCTCTGCCGCCCGCCCTTGCCGCTTCCCTGATGACCACGGCGCCGCGCCGCCGCGCCCCCCGGCAGCGGCATTCCGGCTTTACGCTGCTGGAACTGCTGGTGGTGATGGTGATCGCCGGCATCGTGATCTCGCTGGTCGCGGTCAATGCCTCGCCCAACGAGCGCGGCCGCGTGCTTGACGACGGCCAGCGCATCGCGCGGCTGTTCGAACTGGCGCAGGAAGAAGCGCAGCTGGGCGCGCGCCCGATCGCCTGGGAAGGCGACGCCGGCGGCTGGCGCTTCCTCGAGTCGACGCCCAACGGCTGGATCCCCCTGCGCACCGACGTGTTCGCCCCCGGCAACTGGCGTCTGGCGCTGGACCAGGTCATCGTCGCCGAGGGCGGCCGCAGCAC
This sequence comes from Cupriavidus taiwanensis LMG 19424, assembly GCF_000069785.1. Taxonomy (NCBI): domain Bacteria; kingdom Pseudomonadati; phylum Pseudomonadota; class Betaproteobacteria; order Burkholderiales; family Burkholderiaceae; genus Cupriavidus; species Cupriavidus taiwanensis. The sequence goes on from NC_010528.1 coordinate 3,157,056, forward strand.
CGGCACCAACAGCCCGCCGCGGCTGATATTCGGCCGCGAGCTGATCGATGCCCCGCAGCGCCTGGTTCTTGTGCGCGGCGATATCCGCGTGGACGTGGCCGGCGACGGCAGTGGCCGCTATTTCGCCAGCACGCCATGACGCCCCCGCGCTTTCCCGCACGCCGCTACCGCGCGACCGGCTTCACGCTGATCGAAGTGCTGGTGGCTCTGACCATCCTGGCGGTGGCGCTGACCGCGGCGATGCGCGCGATGGGGTCGATGGTCGATGCCAGCGCATCGCTGCAGACCCGCATGCTGGCCGAATGGAGCGCCGAGAACCACCTGGCCGCGCTGCGCCTGGCCAAGACCTGGCCCGAGCCCGGCGTCAGCGGCTATGCCTGCCCGCAGGGCGGCACGCCGCTGTATTGCGAACAATCCGTGTCGGCCACGCCCAACCCGGTGTTCCGCCGCGTCGAGATCGCGGTCTATCCCTCGGCCACGGACAAGTCGGTACGGCTGGCGTGGCTCGTCACCATCGTTCCCAATGAAGTCCGCAACGTGCTCTGAGCGCCGGCGCGGGCGCCGATCCGCCGGCGGCTTCACGCTGCTGGAAATGCTGGTCGCCATCACGCTGCTGGCGGTGATGGCCGTGATCGGCTGGCGCGCGCTGGACAGCCTGACGCGCAGCCGCGAACGGCTGACCGACCATGACGCCCGGCTGGATGCGCTGAAGGTGCTCTATGGCCAGCTGCAGGCCGATTGCGAGCACCTCGCCAACCCGACGCTGCTGCAGGGCAGCCCGGTCGAGATCGGCCAGAACCGCGTGCTGCTGGTACGCGACCGCCGTGACGAAGGCCAGCCGCCCGCATGGCAGGCGCTGTCCTACCAGCTTGACGGCAACACCCTGGTGCGCGTGGCCGCGCCGCCGGTGGACAACCGCCCGGCGCTGCAGTCGTCGCTGCTGGCGCTGCGCCAGGGCGGGGGCAACAACGCGCAGGTGCGGCGCCTGCTGGGCGACGTGGCTGGCATGAGCGCGCGTGCCTGGGTCGAACCCGGCGGTTGGCAGGCCGACAGCAACCGCATCCGCAACGTGCTGTTCAGCGGCAATGCGGCCAGCGCGGTGGCCGCCTCGGATGTCGGCGCGGCGGTGCCCGACACCGCGGTGCGCGCGGTGGAACTGACCATTCTCGCCCGCATGGGGGACGGCGACACGCCGCGGCAGTTCCAGAAGATCTGCATGTCGGGGCTATGATGCGCGCCCGCCTTCGCTTCCGCCTCCGTCCCTTGCGCCGCCGTGCACGCGGCGCCGCCGTGGTGACCGCGCTGCTGATGGTGACGCTGGCGGTGGTGGTGGTGTCGGGCATGCTGTGGCGGCAGCAGGTGCAGATCCGCGCCATCGAGAACCAGCGGCTGCTGGCCCAGGCCACCTGGATCGAGCGCGCCGCGGTCGACTGGGCGCGGCTGATCCTGCGCGACGACCAGCGCCGCAGCAACGTCGACGAACTGGGCGAGCCGTGGGCGGTGCCGATCGCCGAGACCCGCCTGTCGGATTTCCTGGGCGCGTCGCTGCGCACGGACGTGGCAGGCGAGACCTCGTTCCTGTCCGGGCGCATCCTCGACGCGCAGGCGCGCTTCAACCTTGCCAACCTGGTGACGTGGTCCGCCACCGGCGGCCAGGGCGCGCCGGTCGGGCGCGTCGCCAATATCGACCAGTCGGCGCAGGCTGCCTATGGCCGGCTGCTGCGCACCGTGGGCCTGAACCCGGCGCTGGCCGAGACCACCGCGCGCCACATGCTGCAGGCCGCGCAGGGTGGCCATGGCGGCGAGGGCTCGGGCCGGCAGGCGCCGCGCCCGCTCGACAGCGTGCAGGGCCTGCTGGCGCTGCCCAGCTATACACCCGAGATGGTGGCCGTGCTTGAGCCCTTTGTGATCGTGCTGCCCGAGCGCACCCTGGTAAATGCCAACACCGCCGAGGCCGAGGTGCTGGCGGCGATGATCGACAAGCTGCCGCTGGAGCGCGCGCGCGAGCTGGTGCGCCAGCGCGACCGTGCCTATTTCAACAATATCGGCAACCTGCAGACGCAGCTGTCCACGCTGGCGCCGCAGGCCAGCAGCGGCAACCTGGGCAACCTGCTCGACGTGCGCACGCATTACTTTCTGGTCTACGGGCTGGTGCGGCACGAGCGCGCCAGGCGGCTGCAGGTGTCGCTGATCTACCGCGGCGAACCGCTCGGTGCGGCCAACACCACCCGCGTGGTGTGGATCCAGGACGCGGACCGGCTGCCGGATCTGCGCTGAACCCTGCAAGGCGGCCTGGCGCACACATGAAAACAGCACACCGGAGCAGACGGGGAGAATGGTATTGACGCGGTTTTGTCACGCAGGCAAGGTATGCTGCGGCGCTGGCGCGAGCCTGACACCAGCCCGCTCGCCGCTGATCGGCCTCCCAGGCCGCCCGCCGGCATCCCCGCACTCCGGCAAGTTTCCTGCGCCGGGGCGTTCCCGGGCGCACCCCCATGGGCCATGCGCCTTATCGAGCCGTTCTACTGAAGCCAAAGCAAGGACACCTTGAGCACCACTCTGTACGTGCGCTTGCCGCACCGGCCGCATGACCAGCCGCAACCGTGGCAGTTCGGCGCCCTGCCCTTTGCGCTGGTGCGCACGGCGGCGGGCGATGCCGCGCGGCGCGGCTTGCCTCGTGCCGCACCGGAAGTGTTGCGAGAAGGCCACGCCCGCATCGCCGACCTGCCCGCGGCGGAACGGCTGGTGCTGATCCTGGCCGCCAGCGACGTACTGCTGACCACAGCCAGCGTGCCGCCGCTGCCGCCCGCGCGCCTGAAGCAGGCGCTGCCCAACCTGGTCGAGGACGCCCTCGCCACCGACGCGCAGCCCTGCCACATCGGCATCGGCCCTGCCCTCGAGGGCGCCACGCCCGGCCGCGGCCCGCGCCGGCGCTTGCTGATGGTGGCGGACCGTGCCTGGGTGCGCGCCGTGCTCGATGCCTTTGCCGAGCACCGCCATCGGCGTCGCCACATACTGCCTGCCCAGCTGTGCGTGCCTTTGGCCGCGCAGGCTGAAGAACAAGCCGGCGCCGAGCCGTCGCTGACGCCGCCCGGCGCGGAACCGGCGGCGGAAACGGCGGCGGTGCCGGCCACGCTGGTGGTCGAGGCCGCCGCCAGTGCCCTGGCCCAGGGCGGTGCGCTCGGCGACGCGCTCGGCGAGGCCTTGCCGGACACCGCCACCCGCGGCACGCGCCAGTGGCAACTGACCGTGCGCACCGGCGCGCACGCCGGCTACGGCCTCCTGCTGGGCGACGACGCCCTGGCCGCATGGCAGGCGCTGGCGCCGGAAGGCAACTGGTATGCCGATGCCGACGCCACGGCCCTGGCGCCGGTGCCGGCCCTGCGCCAGGCCGGGCGCGCGGGCTGGCCGCTGTGGATCGATGGCGCGCAGGCGTGCCTGCGCGAGCCCGGGCTGGACCTGGCGCAGTTTGAATTCGCGCAGGGCCGCGCCGACCGCTGGAACCTCGTGGCGTGGCGCCTGCCGCTGGCTTTGGCGGCAGGCCTGGTGCTGGTCCAGCTGATCGGCATGAACACGCACTGGCTGCTGCTGCGCAACGAGCAGCAACGGCTCGAAGCGGCGCAGGCACAGACCCTGCGCGGCGCCTTTCCGCAGACGCCGACGGTGATCGACGCCCCGCTGCAGATGCGCCGGCAGGTCGAGCAGCTGCGCATCGCCAGCGGCCGCAGCACACCGGATGACTTCCTGCCGCTGGCCGACCGCTTCGCCCAGGCGGCGCGCCGGCTGCCGCCCGATGCGCTGCAGGCGCTCGAGTACCGCGGCCGCATGCTGGTGGTGACGCTCAAGCCCGGCACCGACACCGCCGGCCTGCGCAGCGCGGCGCGCCAGGCCGGGCTGCAGATGGAAGAGGACAAGGCCGGCAATGCCGCGGGCAGCACCGGCTCCAGCGCAGGCACGCCTGTGACACCCGGCTCGCGCTGGACCATCAAGCCAGGACTGTGACCGGCGGATGCCCGACATGAACCCATTGAAAGACACCACCCGCCACCCCTCGCCCGCTGCCCGCCGCAACGGCGCCGCCGCGCTGCGCACGCGCCTGGCGCGGCTGCGCCCGTCGGTGCCGCAGGCCTGGCGGGAACGCTTCGACGCCTTCTGGTCGGCGCGCAACCCGCGCGAGCAGGCCATCCTCGCCGGCGGTGCCGCGGTGCTGGCATTGGTGCTCGGCTACCTGCTGCTATGGGAGCCGGCCGCCGACGGCCGCGACCGGGCCGCGCGCAACCTGCCGCAGCTGCGTGCCGACCTGGCCGAGATGGAAACGCTGGCGCAGGAAGCCCGCGGCCTGAAGGCCACGCCGGCGCCGTCGCTGCGCGGCGATGAACTGACCCAGGCGCTGCAGGAAAGCCTGGGCCAGTACGGCCTGAAGGCCACGCGCCTGGCCGCCGCCGCCGACAACAGCGTGCAGGTGCAGCTGGACAAGGTCCCGTTCGGGGCGGTCAGCACCTGGCTGCAGGACGTGCGCCAGCAGCAGCGCATGAAGGTGATCGACGCGCGCGTCGTCTACGTCGGCGCGACGGCGCTGGTGAACGTTACCGCGACCCTGCAGGGTCCGGGCGGCCGCAGCTGATGGTGCGGCTGGAAACCCTGCGCCTGCCGCGGCGCGCGCTGCGCCAGCCGGCCACCGCGCGGCGCCTGCGCTGGCTTGGGCTCGGCCTGGCGACGGCCGCGGTTACCACGCTGGCGATGCTGCCGGCAACATGGATCGCCACGCGCGTCGCCACGCAAACGCAGGGACGCGTCTTGCTGGCCGATGCCAGCGGCTCGCTGTGGCGCGGCAGCGCCACGCTGGCGCTGTCGGCCGGCGCTGGCAGCCAGACCGCCACCGTGCTGCCCGGCCGGCTGCACTGGACGCTGGCGTTCTGGCCGCTGCTGGTCGGCCGCGCGCAGCTGGTGCTGACGCACTCCGAGGCCATGGCCGCGCCGGTCGCCATCACCGCGACGCCGGGCGGCTGGACCGCGCAAGCGGGCGCCATGCGGCTGCCCGCCTCGCTGCTCGAAGGCGTCGGCGCGCCGTTCAACACGCTGCGCCCGGACGGCCTGATGCGGGTGGACTGGTCCGCGCTGCAGGGCCGATTCTCCGGCCAGGGCATGACCGGCCATATGACGCTGCGCATCGAGCAGGTTTCCGCCGCGGTGAGCCGGCTGCGCCCGCTGGGCAGCTACCGCGCCGAGATCGACTGGACCGGCGCAGGCGGCGGCAAGCTGCAGCTGAGCACCATCGATGGCCCGCTGCACCTCGAGGGCAGCGGCACGCTCGGGCGGCAGGCGCGCTTCGAAGGCACCGCGCATGCCGAACCGGAGGCCGCCACGCAGCTGACCAGCCTGCTGAGCCTGCTGGGACGACGAGACAACAATGTGACTAGGCTGCGTTTCTGATGCCACGCAGAGCGCACAGCCCACGGGAATGACTATGACCACCCACGCCAACCGACCTGTTTTCAAGACTGCCTGCGCCCGCGCCGTGGCATTGCTCTGCGGGCTCTCCTTGCTGGCGCCCGCGCCGCTATGGGCCCAGCCCGGGGCACCGGCCTCGCGCGCGCAGGGCACCCCGCCGGCGCCGCCCGACGTGACGCCCGCCAATCGCGACCAGGTGGTGCTGAACTTCGTCAACGCCGACCTGGACTCCGTGATCAAGGCGGTCGGCCAGGCCACCGGCAAGAACTTCGTCATCGACCCGCGCGTGAAGGGCACCGTCAACCTCGTCACCGAGCAGCCGGTCTCGCGCGCGCAGGCGCTGCAGACGCTAGGCTCGGTGCTGCGCATGCAGGGCTATGCCATGGTCGAGAGCAACGGCTTTACCAAGGTCGTGCCCGAGGCCGACGCCAAGCTGCAGGGCTCGCCCACCGTGATCGGCGGCAGCCCCAGCCGCGGCGACCAGGTGGTGACCCAGGTGTTCCGGCTGAACTACGAGTCGGCCAACAACCTGGTGCCGGTGCTGCGGCCGATGATCGCGCCCAACAACACCATCACCGCCTATCCGGCCAACAACACCCTGGTCATCACCGACTACGCCGACAACCTGCGCCGCATTGCCCGCATCATCGCCGCGGTCGATGCGCCGGCTTCGGGCGAGGTCGAACTGGTGCCGCTCAAGCATGCGCTGGCCAGCGATACCGCGGGGGTCCTGCAGCGGCTGCTCGATCCCGCCGCCGCGGGGGCAGCCGGCGGCGGCGGTGCCGCGGCCGTCGACGCCAGCCTGCGCACCTCGGTGGTGGCCGAGCCGCGCAGCAACTCGCTGATGATCCGCGCCACCAGCCGCGCGCGCCTGCAGCAGGCGCGCCAGCTGATCGAGAAGCTCGACCAGCCCTACGCGCGCCCCGGCAACATCTGGGTGGTGCCGCTGAAGAACGCCGACGCGGTCAAACTGGCCGCCACGCTGCGCGCCATCGTCGCCGCCGACAGCAGCTTCGCCACCTCCACCCAGCCCGGCGCGCAGGCCGGCGGCATCGGCGGCGCGGCGGGCATGACCAATGTCTCGACGCCGACCGGCGGCCAGTTCACCGGCGGCGCCACCACCACCCAGACCGGCATGCGCAGCGGCAGCGGCACCGGGGGCGGCACCGGCGGCGCCTACGGCAACTCGGCCTTCGCGGCCTCGTTCGGCACCACCACGCAGCCGACCACGGGCGGCATCATCCAGGCGGACCCCTCCACCAACTCGCTGATCATCACCGCCAGCGAGCCGGTCTACCGCAACCTGCGCGGCGTGATCGACGACCTCGATGCGCGCCGCGCGCAGGTCTATATCGAGTCGATGATCGTTGAGGTCACCGCCACCCAGGCGAGCGAACTCGGCATCCAGTGGCAGGGCCTGATCAGCTCGTCAAGCGGCAACAACAACGTCTTTGCCGGCACCAACTTCGGCACCGGCGGACAGAACATCCTCAACCTGACCCTGGCCGGCGCCCTGGCCGACAGCAACCGCTCCGCCGGCATCGTTGCCGCGCAGCAACTGGTCCCCGACATCGGCGGCCTGAACCTGGGCATCGTCAACCGCGCCATGGGCCTGGGGGCGCTGCTGCGCGCGCTGGGCACCAACGGCAGCGTCAACCTGCTGTCGACGCCGAACCTGATCACGCTGGAGAACGAGGAAGCCAAGATCCTGATCGGCCAGAACATCCCGATCACCACCGGCTCCTACGCCCAGACCGGCGGCGCGGCCTCGGTCACGCCGTTCCAGACCTTCGACCGCAAGGACGTCGGCATCACGCTGCGGGTCAAGCCGCAGATCACCGACGGCGGGCTGGTGAAGATGCAAATCTTCCAGGAATCGTCGAACGTAGTGCAGGCCACCGCCAACCTGATCCAGGGCCCGACCACCAACGTGCGCTCGATCGAGACCAACGTGCTGGTCGACGACGGCCAGATCATCGTGCTGGGCGGCCTGATCGAGGACAACTATGGCGACGGCGTGCAGAAGGTGCCGCTGCTGGGCGACATCCCGTGGATCGGCGGCCTGTTCCGCTACGAGAACAAGAACCGCTCGAAGACCAACCTGCTGGTGTTCCTGCGGCCCTATGTGATGCGCACGGCCGGCGCCACCGACCGCCTGACCGCGGACCGCTACGACTACATGCGCGCGCAGCAGCAGGGCTTCGTATCGCCTAACATCATGGTGCGGGACACCAACACGCCGTTGCTGCCGCCGGCCGACGCGCCGACCACGCCGTTCGTCAACCCGCGCACCAACGGCCCCGTGGCCGGACCGCTGCCGCTGCCCCAGACGCTGCCGCAGAGCGCGCCGCAGCCCGGCGTGCCCGGTCAGCCACAGCCGCCGCAGGCGGTGCCGCAGCCGCTGCCCGAGCCGGTCCCGCAACCCGCGCCCCAACCCGCGCCGCAAGCGCCCGTGGGCGGCCCGCAGCCGCTCAACTCGCGCGGCGAAGCCGCACTCCCGTACTGAGGCCCGTCATGGCCAGCGAAGTCCAAACCGCCCCGCCTACTGCCACCGGCATCGCCGGCATCAACCCGCCGGCCGAACTCGAGCCGCCCTCGCCGATGGCGGCGCGGCTGGTCTCCTACGGCTTTGCGCGCGAGGCGCCGCTGCTGATCGCGCACCAGCGCCCCGACGGGCTCGAGGTATGGGTCAGCCGCGCCACCTCGCCGACGGCGCTGGCCGAAGTGGCGCGCGTGCACGGCGCCTTGCGCCTGCGCGTGCTGGAGCCCGAGGCGCTGGAGCATGCCATGTCCGACGCCTACAACCGCCAGGACGGCAGCGCCGCGCAGGTGGTGGGCGAGGTCGAGGGCGAGGTCGACCTGTCGCGCCTGATGCAGGACATTCCCGCGGTGGAAGACCTGCTGGAATCCGAAGACGACGCGCCGATCATCCGCATGATCAACGCGCTGCTGACGCAGGCGGCGCGCGAAGGTGCCTCGGATATCCATATCGAGCCGTTCGAATCGTCGTCGGTGGTGCGCTTCCGCGTCGACGGCACGCTGCGCGACGTGGTGCGGCCCAAGAAGGCGCTGCACGGCGCGCTGATCTCGCGCATCAAGATCATGGCGCAGCTCGACATTGCCGAGAAACGGCTGCCGCAGGACGGCCGCATCACGCTGCGCGTGGGCGGGCGCCCGGTCGACGTGCGCGTGTCGACGCTGCCCACCGGCCACGGCGAGCGCGCGGTGCTGCGCCTGCTGGACAAGGAAGCCGGCCGGCTGGACCTGGCCAAGCTGGGCATGGCGCCCGACACGCTGCGCGGCTTCGACCACCTGATCCGCCAGCCGCACGGCATCGTGCTGGTGACGGGGCCGACCGGCTCGGGCAAGACCACCACGCTGTATGCCGCGCTGTCGCGGCTCGATGCGCGCACCACCAACATCATGACGGTGGAGGACCCGGTCGAGTACGACCTCGACGGCATCGGCCAGACCCAGGTCAACCCGCGCATCGACATGACCTTCGGCAAGGCCCTGCGCGCGATCCTGCGCCAGGACCCGGACGTGGTCATGATCGGCGAGATCCGCGACCTGGAAACCGCGCAGATCGCGGTGCAGGCGTCGCTGACCGGCCACCTGGTGCTGGCCACGCTGCACACCAACGACTCGGCCTCGGCAGTGACGCGGCTGGTCGACATGGGCATCGAGCCATTCCTGCTGTCGTCGTCGCTGCTGGGGGTGCTGGCGCAGCGGCTGGTACGCCGCCTGTGCCCGCACTGCAAGCGCGAGGAAGTGATCGAGGTCACGCCCGCCGAGGCCGACGTGCTGCACGCGCAAGGCAAGCCGCTGCAGACCGTGTGGCATCCGGTGGGCTGCGACAAGTGCGGCCAGTCGGGCTACCAGGGTCGCATGGGCGTCTATGAACTGCTGACTGTGGACGACGAAATCCGCACCATGATCCACCGCCAGGCGCCCGAATCGGAAATCAAGCAGGTGGCGCTGGCGCACGGCATGCACACCATGCGCGGCGACGCGCAGCGCTGGATCGACAGCGGCGCGACCTCGCTCGAGGAAGTGCTGCGCGTCACGCGCGACTGACGCGGAGCCGCCCGGATGCCAGCTTTCCGCTATGAAGCCGCCGACGCCGCCGGCAAGACCGACCGCGGCGTGATCGAGGCCGACAGCGCGCGCCAGGCCCGCACCCAGTTGCGCGCGCGCGGGCTGACGCCGCTGACCGTCGACGCGCTCGCCGGCGCCGGCCTGGCGCCGCGCAGCGGCAGCCAGCTGTTCGCGCGCAAGCTGTCGACGCAGGAGCAGGCACTGTTCACGCGCCAGCTGGCCAGCCTGATCGTGGCCGGCCTGCCGCTGGACGAGGCGCTGGGCGCGCTGGCCGACCAGGCCGAGCGGCCCTACGTGCATGAACTGCTGGCCGGGATCCGCGCCGAAGTGATGGGCGGCAGCGCATTGTCGGTGGCGCTGGCGCAGCATCCCCGCGATTTTCCTGACATCTACCGCGCGCTGGTCTCGGCCGGCGAGCACTCCGGCCACCTGGGCGTGGTGCTGGAGCGGCTCGCCGGCTATATCGAATCGCGCAACACGCTGACCTCCAAGATCCGGCTGGCCTTCACCTATCCGGCCATCGTCACGGTGGTGGCATTCGCGATCGTGATCTTCCTGCTGTCGTACGTGGTGCCGCAGGTGGTGAGCGTGTTCGCCAACACCAAGCAGAAGCTGCCCACGCTGACCATCATCATGCTGTGGCTGTCGGATTTCGTGCGCAACTGGTGGTGGGCGGCGCTGGCGGTGATCGCGGTGGCCGCGTTCAGCATCCGCAGGCTGCTGCGCCAGCCCGCGGTGCGGCTGGAATGGCACCGCTGGCTGCTGACCGCGCCGCTGCTCGGCAAGCTGGTGCGCGGCTACAACACCGCGCGCTTTGCCGGCACGCTGGCGATCCTGGTTTCCGCGGGCGTGCCGATCCTGCGCAGCCTGCAGGCCGCCGGCGAGACCCTGACCAACGAGGCGCTGCGCGCCAACGTTGAAGACGCCAACACCCGCGTGCGCGAAGGCGCCTCGCTGGCGCGCGCGCTGGCGGCGCAGAACCAGTTCCCGCCGGTGCTGGTGCACCTGATCCGCTCGGGCGAAGCCACCGGCAACCTGCCAGTCATGCTGGAGCGCGCCGCGCAGGGCGAAGCGCAGGAACTGGAACGCCGCACGCTGTTCCTGACCAGCCTGCTGGAACCGCTGCTGATCCTGACCATGGGCGTGGTGGTGCTGCTGATCGTGCTGGCGGTGCTGATGCCGATCATCGAGATCAATCAGCTGGTGCGGTAAGGGACGCAGCGCTGATGGCGCTTGAACGGGTCTGACGTCCCTTGCGGACGCTCGCCTCTCCCGCAAGCGGGAGAGGCAGACAACCAGCAGGCCGCTCTACTCTGACTTCTTGCTCGGACGCTTGCGCGTCTTGCGCGCCGGTGCCGGTGCGGCTTCAGCAGCGGCCGGTTGCGGTTCCGCCTCCACCGTCGCCGTCAGCACGGTCGTTCCCGGCGCCGCGAACACCGACTGGTCGATCGGCCACGGCGTCTCGCTCAGCGTTACCTCCGGCCGGCGCGCCGGGCGCTTGCGTGCGGTGGCGCGGCTGCCCGCCTTCGGCTCGGGATCCGGCTGCGGCGCGGCTTCCAGCGGCGGCACCGGTTGCGGCTCGGACTCGGACTCGGGCTCGGCCTGCACCGCGTCGGCCGCGACGAACGGCGGCTCGGCTTGCGCCGGCGCCTCGGGTGCGGGGGCGACCGTCTCCGGCGTTGGCAGCGGCTCGACCCCGCGCGCCGGCTCCGGCGCTGGCGCCGGGGCGGGAGCGGGCTGGCGGCGCGCCGGCTCGGCGTGCTGGGCCGGCGGCTGGGGAGCCGGCGGCTGCGGCGCGCGCTGCTGCGGGTCGCCGCCCTTGGCGCGCTTCTTCAGCCGCACCCAGATGGTCTTGTTGTTGCCGCCGTTGCGGGTCTCGACCTCGAACAGCCCGGTCGCCACGACCAGTTCCGACAGCTTGCCGTAGCCGTAGTTGCGCGAATCGAATTCCGGCGCCTGCTTGGCGATATGGTTGCCCATGCTGCCCAGCGCCAGCCAGCCGTCTTCGTCGGACACGGCCTGCGCCGCGTTCTGCAGCAGGCGCACCAGGCGCGAGTCCTGGCGCAGCTCGCCGGTGCTGCGCTTGCGCGTGGGCGCGGCGGCGCCATCGGCCCCGTCCGCGCCTTCGGTGTCGACCTCGGCGCGCAGCACATCGGAGTAAATGAACTTGTCGCAGGCGGTGACGAATGGCTTGGGTGTCTTGCGCTCGCCAAAGCCATACACCGTCAGGCCCTGCTCGCGGATGCGCGAGGCCAGCCGGGTGAAGTCGCTGTCGCTGGAGACGATGCAGAAGCCATCGAAGCGGCCGGTGTAGAGCAGGTCCATGGCGTCGATGATCATCGCGCTGTCGGTCGCGTTCTTGCCGACGGTGTAGCGGAACTGCTGGATCGGCTGGATCGAGTGCGACAGCAGGCGCTCCTTCCAGCCGGCCAGGTTGGGCCGGGTCCAGTCGCCGTAGATGCGCTTGACGGCGGCCACGCCGTACTTGGCGACCTCGGCCAGCAGGCCTTCGACGATGGCGGGCGCCGCGTTGTCGGCGTCGATCAGCACGGCCAGGGTCGCGGTGCCCTGGCGGGGGGAATTGGTCATGTTCGGATATTCGCTGGCAAGCCGCGCATCGGCGCGGGCGGTCAAGAGATCGGGTTGCACCAGGACGGCAACGCAGATATGACGCATGGGAGACCGCCGGGTGCCGGGCACGGGCAGTCTCGATGCAACGCAGTGTACACGCCAGGCCGCGTCCATACGGGAAATCACAGGCACTACCGGCACGCTTTGTGCTGCAATGCAAGGTACCGCCGATTTTGTGGCGGTGCTACCATGCCGCGCAGAGACACAGCCACCCCGGGCCTTCACAAGAGGCGACGAGGCGGTTGCCCACAACTGCAGGTTTCGGTGATCCCGACAGCACGCCCATAGAGGAGCACGCATGAATGCCCCCCTGACCTCGCCGGTCAGCGACGCCATCCGCCAGGCGCTCGCCAACGTTTCCCTCGAAGACAAATACACGCTCGAACGCGGCCGCATCTATATCAGCGGCACCCAGGCGCTGGTGCGCCTGCCGATGCTGCAGCAGGAACGCGACCGCGCCGCCGGGCTGAACACCGCCGGCTTTATCTCCGGCTACCGCGGCTCGCCGCTGGGCGCGCTCGACCAGTCGCTGTGGAAGGCCAAGAAGCACCTGGCCGCGCACAACATCGTGTTCCAGGCCGGGCTGAACGAAGACCTCGCCGCGACCGCGGTGTGGGGCTCGCAGCAGGTCAACATGTACCCCGATGCGAAGTTCGACGGGGTCTTCGGCATGTGGTACGGCAAGGGGCCGGGCGTGGACCGCACCGGCGACGTGTTCAAGCACGCCAACTCCGCCGGCTCGTCCCCGCACGGCGGCGTGCTGGTGCTGGCCGGCGACGACCACTCGGCCAAGTCCTCGACGCTGGCGCACCAGTCCGAGCACATCTTCAAGGCCTGCGGCCTGCCGGTGCTGTATCCGTCCAACGTGCAGGAGTACCTCGACTACGGCCTGCACGGCTGGGCCATGAGCCGCTACTCGGGCCTATGGGTGGCGATGAAGTGCGTGACCGATGTGGTCGAATCGTCGGCCTCGGTCGAGCTGGACCCGCACCGCGTGGAGATCGCGCTGCCGGGTGACTTCATCATGCCGCCGGGCGGCCTGAATATCCGCTGGCCCGATCCGCCGCTGGAGCAGGAAGCGCGGCTGCTCGACTACAAGTGGTACGCCGGCCTGGCCTATGTGCGCGCCAACAAGCTGGACCGCATCGAGATCGACTCGCCGCACGCACGCTTCGGCATCATGACCGGCGGCAAGGCCTACCTCGACACGCGCCAGGCGCTGGCCGACCTGGGCCTGGACGACGCCACCTGCGCGCAGATCGGCATCCGGCTGTACAAGGTGGGCTGCGTGTGGCCGCTCGAAGCCCATGGCGCGCGCGCCTTTGCCGAAGGGCTGCAGGAAATCCTGGTGGTCGAAGAGAAGCGCCAGATCATGGAGTACGCGCTCAAGGAAGAGCTGTACAACTGGCGCGACGATGTCCGCCCCAAGGTCTACGGCAAGTTCGACGAGAAGGACAACGCCGGCGGCGAATGGTCGATCCCGCAGGGCCACTGGCTGCTGCCGGCGCACTACGAGCTGTCGCCGGCGATCATCGCAAAGGCCATCGCCACGCGCCTGGACAAGTTCGACCTGCCGGTGGACGTGCGCGCGCGCATCACCGCGCGCCTGGCCATCATCGAGGCGAAAGAAAAGGCATTGGCCACGCCGCGCGTGGTCGGACAGCAGAAGGCCGAGCGCAAGCCGTGGTTCTGCTCGGGCTGCCCGCACAACACCTCGACCAACGTGCCCGAGGGCTCGCGCGCGCTGGCCGGCATCGGCTGCCATTACATGACGGTGTGGATGGACCGCAGCACCAGCACCTTCAGCCAGATGGGCGGCGAAGGCGTGGCGTGGATCGGCCAGGCGCCGTTTGCCGGCGACAAGCATGTGTTCGCCAACCTGGGCGACGGCACCTACTTCCATTCGGGCCTGCTGGCGATCCGCGCGTCGATCGCCGCGGGTGTCAACATCACCTACAAGATCCTGTACAACGACGCGGTGGCGATGACCGGCGGCCAGCCGGTCGACGGCCAGCTGTCGGTGCAGGACATCGCCTGGCAGGTGCACAGCGAGGGCGCGAAGCAGATCGTCATCGTGACCGACCAGCCGGAGAAGTACAACGCGGCGATCAAGCTGCCCCAGGGCATCGATATTCATCACCGCGACCAGCTCGACCGCGTGCAGCGCGAGCTGCGCGAGGTGCCGGGCTGCACCATCGTGATCTACGACCAGACCTGCGCCACGGAAAAGCGCCGCCGCCGCAAGCGCGGCACGATGGAAGACCCGCCGCGCCGCGCCTTTATCAACGATGCGGTGTGCGAGGGCTGCGGCGATTGCTCGGTCAAGTCCAACTGCCTGTCGGTGGAACCGCTGGAAACCGAGTTCGGCACCAAGCGGCAGATCAACCAGTCGTCGTGCAACAAGGATTTCTCGTGCGTGAACGGCTTCTGCCCCAGCTTTGTCACCGCCGAGGGGGCGCAGGTGCGCAAGCCCGAGCAGCATGGCGTGTCGATGGACAGCCTGCCGCCGCTGCCTGAGCCGCAGCTGCCGGCGATCCGCCGTGCCTATGGCATCCTGGTCACCGGCGTCGGCGGCACCGGCGTGGTGACGATCGGCGGCCTGCTGGGCATGGCCGCGCACCTGGAAAACAAGGGCGTCACCGTGCTCGACATGGCCGGGCTGGCGCAGAAAGGCGGCGCAGTGCTGTCGCACGTGCAGCTGGCCGCGCGCCCCGACGACCTGCATGCCACCCGTATCGCCATGGGTGAGGCCGACCTGGTGATCGGCTGCGACGCCATCGTGTCGGCCTCCGACGAGGTCATCTCCAAGACCCAGGCCGGCCGCACCCGCGCCGTGGTCAACACCGCGCAAACCCCGACCGCCGACTTCATCAAGAACCCGAAGTGGCAGTTCCCAGGCCTGTCGGCCGAGCAGGACGTGCGCAATGCGGTGGGCGAGAAGTGCGACTTCATCAATGCCTCGGGCCTGGCCGTGGCGCTGCTGGGCGACGCCATCTACACCAACCCGCTGGTGCTGGGCTACGCCTGGCAGAAGGGCTGGATCCCGCTGACGCTGCAGGCGCTGGAGCGCGCCATCGAGCTGAACGGGGTGGCGGTGGAAAAGAACAAGGCCGCGTTCGACTGGGGCCGCCATATGGCGCACGACCCGGAGCACGTGCTGTCGCTGAGCGGCAAGCTCAGGAGCACCGCCGAAGGCGCGGCCGTGGTCAAGCTGCCGGCATCGACCGGCGCCCTGCTCGACAAGCTGATCGCGCGCCGCGTGGAACACCTGACGGCGTACCAGGACGCGGCGTATGCCAGCCGCTACCGCGAAGCGATCGAGCGCGTGCGCGCGGCCGAGAGCACGCTGCTGGGCAGCGGCAAGGCCCTGCCGCTGACCGAGGCGGCGGCGCGCAACCTGGCCAAGCTGATGGCGTACAAGGACGAGTACGAAGTGGCGCGGCTCTATACGGACCCGGCCTTCCTGGACAAGCTGCGCGCGCAGTTCGAGGGCGAGCCCGGGCGTGACTACCAGCTCAACTTCTGGCTGGCACCGCCGCTGAACGCAAAGCGCGACGACAAGGGACACCTGGTCAAGCGCAAGTTCGGCCCGTCGACGATGAAGCTGTTCCGCGTGCTGGCGAAGATGAAGGGGCTGCGCGGCGGCATCTTCGACATCTTCGGCAAGACCGAAGAGCGCCGCACCGAGCGCGCGCTGATCGGCGAATACCGTGCCTTGCTGGATGAGCTGGTGGCGGGCCTGAATGCTGCCAACCACGACACCGCGGTGGCGCTGGCCAACCTGCCAGAGGATATCCGCGGCTTTGGCCACGTGAAGGAAAACAACCTGAAGGCGGTGCGGGTACGCTGGGCGAAACTGCTGGAGCAGTTCCGGCATCCGGAGACGGCGCAGCGGGCGGCTTGAGGCGGCTTCTTCCCCTCTCCCGCTTGCGGGAGAGATTGCCGCATGTGGCCCATGCCGACTTGCCCCAGGAACCGTCGGCTGTCGTCCCCGCGAAGGCGGGGACCCAGTGGCTTTCTGTCCCCCGCAGGGGGACTTTAAAGACGCTGGATTCCTGCCTTCGCGGGAATGACAGTGGTATTGAATCCTTGAGTGGTACCTGCCCTCTCCCCATGAGGGGAGAGCAAACGCAATCGGTTCGGGTCAGTCGTCGGCTTACGCCTGCGCCAGCGTCGTTTCCCCGGGCTTCACATACATCGAGTGCTTCGGCTGCGACAGCACCCTTCGCACCATCGGCTCGAAAAACGACAGCGGCAGCGTGTCGTAGTCGGTCATGAAGGCGGCGGCATCGTACTTGCGGCAGAACTCAGCGGTGCGCTCGAACAGCTCCGGCTGGCTGCGGTATTGCTCGCGCAGGTTGCGATCGAGGCCGAGATGATGGAAGAAATAGTAGCCCTGGAACACGCCGTGCTTTTCCACCATCCACAGGTTCTCGGCGCTGACGAAAGGCTTGAGGATGGCGGCGGCGATATCGGGATGGTTGAAGCTGCCCAGCGTATCGCCGATATCGTGCAGCAGCGCGCAGACCACGTACTCCTCGTCCCGCCCGTCGCGGTGGGCGAGCGTCGCGGTCTGCAAGGAATGCGTGAGCCGGTCCACCGGAAAGCCGCCGCAATCGCCATCGAGCAGGCGCAGGTGCGCCAGCACGCGGTCAGGCAGCGCGCGTGCGAACGGCATGAACTCGGCGGAGATGGCGGCCCAGTCTTCGCGGGTGCCATGTTCCATATGGCTGAAGGTGGCGCGTGCGGGCGTGTGGGTGTCGCTCATGCGGGTCTCCTTTTGTGGGTGCAGGCATTGTGGCACCCGTGACCGGACTACACTGTCAAAAACCAAACAATGTGCCGGCATATTGCGGCGCAGCAGCGTTGCTGAGATGCCGGGGCGAACGGACCCAGTCGCAAGGAGACAGACATGACCTTCAACGGAAGCTGCCATTGCGGCAACATCGCCTTCGCGGTCGAGGCCGACAGCATCCCCAGCGTGATCCGCTGCAACTGCTCGATCTGCCGCCGGCGCGGCCATCTGCTGTGGTTCGTGCCGCGCGCGACCTTCAAGCTGGAGACGCCCGAGAACAACGCCTCCACCTACCGCTTCAACACCATGAAGATCGCGCACCGCTTTTGCCCGGTGTGCGGCTGCGGCCCGTACGCGGATGGCCAGGACAAGGACGGCAAGCCGATGGCCGCGGTCAACGTGCGTTGCCTGGACAATGTCGACCTCGACAGCCTGAAGGTCATCGACTATGACGGACTGCACCACTGACCCCGTGTTCCGCATCCTCGGCCTCGACCACCTGGTGTTGCGCAGCGCCGATGTGGCCACGCTGCGGCGCTTCTATGTCGACGTGCTGGGCTGCAGTGTCGAGCGCGAGCAGGCCGACCTGGGCCTGACCCAGTTGCGCGCGGGTGCCGCCCTGATCGACCTGGTCGCGCTCGACGGTCCGCTGGGCCGCGCGGGCGGCGCCGGGCCGGGCGAGGAAGGCCGCAACCTCGATCATTTCTGCCTGCGCATCGACCCGTTCGACGCCGACGCGCTGCGCGCGCACCTGGCGCGGCATGGCCTCGATGCGGGCGACGTGGCGCAGCGCTTCGGCGCCGAAGGCAAGGGTCCCTCGCTGTATGTGCAGGACCCCGACGGCAACGTGGTCGAGCTCAAGGGGCCGCCCACGCCGGTGACCGCACAGTAACGCGCGTGGCGTCCGGCGCGGCGCGCGCAGGATCGCTACAATTTCTGACTGGCCCCAGGCGCGCCGCATCCGTGGCGGCCCTCCCCCGCCGGGCCCGCCATGACCACACTTGAAGCCAGCCCCGGCACGGACGCTGCCGACCACCGCCAGGATGCCAGCGCGGCCCGCACCGGGCCCGCGCAGCCCGCCACGCCGCCGCGCCGGCTGGTGTGGATCCTCGGCCTGACCGAGACCATCTCCTGGGGCACGCTGTTCTTCGCCTTCACCGTCTTCATCGATCCCATGATCCGCAGCCTGGGCTGGTCCAAGCCTTTCCTGGCGGGCGGCTATTCGCTGGGGCTGCTGGTGTGGGCGCTGTGCTCGTTCGCGGTCGGCCGGCTGCTGGACCGCGCGCCGGCGCGCAAGGTGATGGGCGCGGGCTCGGTGCTGGCCGGGCTGGGCCTGCTGCTGTGGGCGTGGACGCCGTCGCAGTCCGTGTTCCTGCTGATGTGGGTGCCGCTCGGCCTGGCCATGGCGACCACGCTGTACGAGCCCGCCTTCGTGGTGCTGCGCCAGGCCTATGGCGACCAGTACCAGAAGCCGATCGTCGCGGTCACGCTGATGGCCGGCTTTGCCAGCACGATTTTCGTGCCACTGGCGCAATGGCTGGTGCTGCATGTCGGCTGGCGCCCGACCCTGGTCGGCTTTGCCCTGCTGAACCTGCTGGTCTGCGCGCCGCTGCATGCGCGCATGCGCTACGCGCTGCATCCCTCCTACACCGGCACCGGGACGGGTGCCGCCGAGGGCGTCGCCGGCGGCCACGACATTGCCCGCGCCACGCTGCGCCAGCCGGTGTTCTGGGCGGTGGTGCTCGCCTTTACCGCGACCGCGGTGGTGGCGTCGCTGCTGGGCGCGCACCTGATCCCGATGCTGACCGAGAAAGGCATGCCGGTGGCGCAGCAACTGGCGGTCGCGGCGCTGATCGGGCCGGCCCAGGTGGCGGGGCGCATGCTGATGATGCGCGCGGGCGTGCGCCACCCGGTGCGGCTGTCGCTGCCGGTGTATGCGCTGATGAGTGCGGGGCTGCTCTGCTTTGCGCTGGGGCATGGCGCGTGGCTGATGGTAGCGGCCGTACTGTACGGCTGCGCCAACGGCGTCAACACCATGCTGCGCGCGATGGCCATGCCGGAACTGATCTCGCGCCACCACTACGCCACGCTCAACGGGCTGATGATGACGCCGGTGCTGCTGATGCAAGCGGCGGCGCCGTGGCTGGGCGCGCTGCTGTGGCGCGCGGCCGGGGGCTACTGGCTGATGCTGTGGGTGATGCTGGCACTGGCGCTGGCCGCGCTGCTGGCGTTCGGCTACGCGCTGCACCGGCGCGGGCTGCTGCGCGTGGAGGCGGGCCGCCCATGAGCGGATCCCCCGCGTCCGCCGCCGCGCTGCCTGCCGGCCAGGTCGCGCGCGCCACGCGCGGCACCATGGCGCTGTTCTTCGTCAACGGCGCCACCTTCGCCACCTGGGGCGTGCACATCCCCACCATCAAGGCGCGCTTCGGCCTGTCCGACGCGATGCTGTCGCTGGCGATGCTGGCGGTGGCCGGCGGCGCCATCATGGCAATGGGCCCGGTCGGGCGCTGGGTGGCGCGCGCCGGCAGCGCGCGCGCCTCGATGGCCGGCGGGCTGCTGTTCGCGCTGGCTACCGTCGCCATTCTGGCGATGCCGTCGTTCTGGCTGCTGCTGCCTGCGCTGCTGGCCTTCGGCATGGCCAATGCGGCGTTCGATGTCGCCATGAACGCGCAGGCCGCGACCGTTGAGGCCAGCCGCGCGCGCCCGGTGATGTCGTCGCTGCACGGCATGTTCAGCCTGGGCGGGATGGCGGGCGCGGGCTTTGGCGGCCTGATGCTGGCGCTGGACGTGCCGCCGCTGGCGCATGCGGCCCTGATGGCCGGCGTGACTGCGGCGGTGGCATTGGCCACGCTGCCGGGCCTGCTGGCCGACCATCCGGTGCCGCCATCCGCGCCACATCATTGCGACCATGCGGTGCGGGCGCTATGGCTGCTGGGGCTGCTGGCGTTTCTCGGGCTGATTGGCGAAGGCGCGATGTACGACTGGACCAGCGTCTATATGCGCGACGTGGCACGGGCGCCCGACGGCTGGGTCAGCCTGGGCTATGCCGCGTTCTCGGGCGGCATGGCGTGCGGGCGCTTCGGCGGCGACCGCCTGCGCGCGCGCCTGGGCGACAGCGCCACGCTGACCGGCAGCGCGTGGCTGGGCTTTGCCGGCATTGCGCTGGCGCTGGCCGTGCCGCTGCCGCTGGCCGCGCTGGCGGGCTTTGCCTTGATGGGGCTGGGCGCGGCCAATATGGTGCCGATCTTCTTTGTCGCCGCGTCCCGGCTGCCGGGCGTGGCGCCGGCCGAAGCGATTGCGCGCGTGGCCCGCTTCGCCTATGTGGGGCTGCTGCTGGGGCCGGTGCTGATCGGCGGCGTGGCGCATCTGGCCAGCCTGCGCGCCGGCCTGGCGCTGGTGGCGCTGACCATGGGCTGGATCGCGCTGGCGGGCGCGCGCTCGGCGCGGTGCTACCTGCCGCCGCGCGCGCCGTCGGGCCGGTAAGCCTCCAGACCTTCAGACCTTCAGACCTTCAGACCCTCAGACCCTCAGACCTTCAGACCTTCAGACCTTCAGGCCGCGGCGCGCAGCGGTGCTCCGGCGCCCATGCCCTCGAACACGAAGCTGTCCATCGCCAGCACGCCATAGGTGACCTCGTCGGCGACCCGGGACACCGTCGCCGGCCCCGGCAGCGCTGCATGCGCGCCCTCCGGGCCGAGCGCCGCGCCCAGCGCCACATAGAACGGCAGCAGGTGCTCGTCGGTCGGGTGCGCCCGGCGGGCATACGGCGCCTGGGCACGGTAGTCGGCAATCTGGCCGATGTCGCCGGTGGCCAGGGCCTGGTCCAGCGCTTCGGCCATCCACTTGCGGAACGCCTCGACATAGGGCTCGGCTGCCGGACCGTGCTGTTCGCGGCGACCGCCGCCAAACACTTCCTGCAGGTTGTGCGTGAAGCTGCCGGAGGCCAGCACCAGCACGCCTTCGTCACGCAGCGGCGCCAGCGCGCGCCCGATCGCGATCTGCGTCGCGGGCGGCAGGTAAGGGTTCAGCGCCAGCTGCACCACCGGCACGTCGGCATCGGGAAAGAAGTGCCGCATCGGCATCCAGGCGCCGTGGTCCAGCGGGCGCTCGTCGTCGTGGCCGACAAAGCCCGCGCCCGGAATCGCCGCCGACTCGACCAGCACCTTGACCCGCGCCGCCAGTTCCGGCGAACCCGGCACGTCATAGCGCAGCGCGTACAGCTCGCGCGGGAAGCCGCCGAAGTCGTGCCAGGCCTCCTGGCGCTCGCGGCTGGTGACGGCCAGCGTGCTGTAGATCCAGTGCGCCGAAATCACCAAGACCGCGCGCGGGCGCTGCGCGCGCAGCCGGGCGCCGAGCGCCTCGAACGCGGCGCCGGTGGGGCCGGGATCGATGGCCAGCATCGGCGAGCCGTGGGAGATATAGAGCGAGGGAAGCATGGCAATACCGCCTTCAAACGGTTTGTGTACTGGCTTCCAGTTTGGCAAAGAACGGCGGCGCTCGCGGACGCCGTTTGCGGACACGTCATGCAAAAAAATTGAACCGCGGGGCTCTCCGTGGCGCGGCCCACACAAGTCGCGCCGAGCCCGCACCGCGGGTGTTGCGAGAGGCTTATGCTGCAACCGGAAGCCCGCCATACACACGCTCCGCGGGGACTTCCGCAACCCACAACGCCACGGCGCTTTTCCCGCGCGGATGGCAGGAGACTGAGGTGGCATCGCGCAATCCGCGCCGCGCCGGACGGCATAACCCCATCCCCGGTCACTGGTGGCAGCCGGGGGTCTACGGCAGCATGCCCGCTGTGGCGCTGTGGATCCTGGCGCGGCTGCCGGCCGGCCTGCTGCTGTCCGTGACCGGCACGCCGGCCGCACCCGCCTGGCTGAACGGGGCCGGGGACACGGTGTTCGTGGCCGGCTGGGTGACCAGCGCCCTGCTGCTGTGGCTCACGCGACGCCGCCCTGCCCCCGCGGTGTCCGCCGAGGCTGTTCCCGCGAAGCCGCCAAAGCCGGAATCCCGCGCCACTGAGCCCGCACTGCCCGGCTGAAGTCGCGCGCGCGACGGCGCGCAGGCCTGCGATTAAGGAATCGCTTAATATGGCGGTTTCCCCGCATGACCAACGCTTCATGACCGCGACTACCGTCCCCGTTCCGGAACTGACCAACGCCACCCGACGCAAGGCAATCATCGCCGCTACCATCGGCAATGGCCTGGAGTGGTTCGATTTCACCGTCTACAGCTTCTTCGCTGTCATCATTGCCAAGCTGTTCTTCCCCACCGGCAATGACCTGACCTCGTTCCTGCTCACCGTCGCCACCTTTGGCGTGGGCTTTTTCATGCGCCCGGTCGGCGCCATCGTGCTGGGCGTCTATGCCGACCGCGTCGGCCGCAAGGCGGCGCTGACGCTGACCATCCTGCTGATGGCGCTGGGCACGGCCATCATCGGGCTGGCCCCGACCTACGACCAGATCGGCCTGTGGGCCCCGGCGCTGATCGTGGTCGCGCGCCTGATCCAGGGCTTTTCCGCCGGCGGTGAAGTGGGCGGCGCCACCGCCTTCCTGATCGAGCACGCGCCCGATGCCGAGCGCGGCGCCTATGCCAGCTGGCAGCAGGCCAGCCAGGGCATCTCGTTCATGCTCGGCGCCGCCATGGGGGCGCTGGTTACCAACGGCCTGTCGCCGGAACAGATCGACGCCTGGGGCTGGCGCATCCCGTTCCTGTTCGGCCTGCTGATCGGGCCGGTGGGCATGTATATCCGCTCGCACCTGCACGAGCCGCCGGAATTCGAGGCGCGCCAGGCCGCCCGCCAGGCCGCGAAGGTGAAGTTCTCGCCGCTGTCGCAGGTGCTGCGCGACCACCCCCGCGAAGTGCT
The DNA here is from genome assembly GCF_000069785.1 of Cupriavidus taiwanensis LMG 19424. Lineage (NCBI taxonomy): Bacteria > Pseudomonadati > Pseudomonadota > Betaproteobacteria > Burkholderiales > Burkholderiaceae > Cupriavidus > Cupriavidus taiwanensis. Next base: position 3,179,897 of record NC_010528.1, read on the forward strand.
GGCCGGCCTGGGTGTGACCATCCTGTGGACCGTCTGCACCTACGTGCTGGTGTTCTATATGCCGTCGTACGCCAAGCAGCAGCTGGGCCTGCCGCTGGGCGCGACCTTCCAGTCGACCGCGCTGTGCGGCGCCATCATCCTTGTGCTGTGCCCGCTGATGGGCATGCTGTCGGACCGCGTCGGCCGCAAGCGCATGTTGGGCGTGGTGGCGTTGCTGATCGGCGTGCTCGCCTATCCGCTGTTCCACTGGCTCAACGTGACGCCGACCACGCAGACGCTGCTGCAGGTGCAGATCGTGCTGGGCATCCTGCTGGCGGCCTTTACCGGCCCCGCGCCCGCGGTGCTTGCCGAGCAGTTCCCGACCGAAGTGCGCTCCACCGGCCTGTCGCTGGCCTATAACTTCGCCGTCACCATCTTCGGCGGCTTTGCCCCGCTGATCGTGACGTGGCTGATCGAGTCGACCCACAACAAGCTGGCGCCGGCCTACTACGTGATCGCCGCCGCCGCGGTGAGCTTTGTCGCGCTGGTGTTCATGCACGACCGGACCGGCAGGAAGCTGGCCTGAGCGCGCCGCGCGCCCGTGCAAGAAGCAAAGCCAGCCGCGAGGCTGGCTTTTTTGTTGCCCCCCGGTGGCCCGCTCAAGCGTCCTCGTCGCCCTCCCGATAGATATGGATCACATGCCGCGCCTCGAAACACAGCGGCATGCCGGGATTCATCTCGTCGGTGCAATAGGGCTGGTTGTCGAGTTCGCCGGTATAAAGCGCCCCTTCGCGCCCCGTGACATTGACCCACATCCGCTCGACGTGCACTTCCTCGTTGCCGTCCTCGTCCGCGACCAGGATGCGGAAGATCAGCTTGACCTGCTGGCCCGCGGCAAGCGCGTCGCGTTCCGCGCGCGGCGGCATCCAGAAAGTGTCAGGGTGGGCGACGGCGATGGGCTCGGCGTCGTCGAGCTCCCATCCGTCCTCGTCCAGGGTGGTCAATCGCATGTCCATTTTCAGCCTTCCGCAATCTCTCAGGTGCGGGCATGATCGCAGCAAACGCGCCGGCCGGCGAGAGCCCGAGCGGCGCCCTATTCATTCAATACTGGAAAGGTACGCATGACGAGCAACAAGGAAGCGCTGGCCGCGCCGGTGCGCTGCGGCTGGTGCGGCACGCTGGAGGACTATTGCCACTACCACGACACCGAGTGGGGCTTTCCGGTGGCCGACGACCGCCGGCTGTTCGAGAAGCTGTGCCTGGAAGGGTTCCAGTCCGGCCTCAGCTGGCTGACCATCCTGCGCAAGCGCGACGCCTTCCGCAAGGCTTTTGCCAATTTCGACATCGAGAAAGTGGCGCGCTTCACCGAGCGCGATATCGCGCGCCTGCTGGGCGATGCCGGCATCGTGCGCCATCGCGGCAAGATCGAGGCCGCGATCAACAACGCCCAACGCGCCCGCGAACTGCTGGAAACCGAGTCCTCGCTGGCGGCCTACTTCTGGCGCTTCGAGCCCGATCCGGCCAGCCGGCCCAAGGTGCTGACGCCCGAGGTGCTGCGTACCATGGCCACTTCGCCCGAATCCACCGCGCTGTCCAAAGACCTGAAGAAGCGCGGCTGGCGTTTCGTCGGCCCCACCACGATGTATGCGCTGATGCAGGCCATGGGCCTGGTCAACGACCACCAGGAGGGCTGCGCCACGCGCGCGCACGTGCTGGCTGCGCGCAAGGCGTTCAAGGTGCCGCGCTAGCCTGTATACGGGCCTCGGCGTATACATGGCAGCCAGACCCTGTCGACCAGACACCACCGTCGCGCGCAAAGGTCCTGGCTGTCGTCTTTATATTGTTTACGTATGTAAACATAGTAGTAGTAGGTAAACCGGGCTCCGGGCCGTGGATAAGTCACCTTTTCCCTTCTGGCTCAGTGACTTGCAGCAAAGATAACGGCTCCGGGATAACCCTGATTTGCCGGGACAAGACGGCCACAGGGTATACATCTGCCGCGCGCCCCCGGTAGTTGTCCGTATACGTCCCACAGCGCGTCCCCAGGCGCGACACAGCTTGTCCGGCGGGTTATCCCCAGGCTCGGGCAAAGCTGTCCACAGCCGCCGGCTCAACCATCGGCAGTGCGGGCGCCCACGTATACCGGGTCGACGTGCGTCATCACATTCAGCACATGATGGTGCTCCAGCGTGCGGCGCCGCGCCTCGACCGCTATGGCATGGCCCTGCGCGACGGTCAGGGTGGCGTCGATCTCCAGATGTACGTCGACCAGCACCTGGTCGCCCATCTTCCGCGTACGCAGGTCGTGCAGGCCAAGCACGCCGGGCGTCGCCAGCATGGTGGCGCGGATGGCGCTGACGGTCTCGTCGTCGGCGGCGCGGTCCATCAGGTCGTTGAGCGCGTCCCAGCCGAAGCGCAGTCCCATGCGCGCCACCATCAGCCCGACCACGATCGCCGCGACCGGGTCGAGGATGTGGTAGCCCATCAGGTTGCCGCCGATGCCGAGCGCCACCACCAGCGACGACGCCGCATCCGAGCGCGCATGCCAGGCGTTGGCCACCAGCATGCTCGACCGCACCCGCCGCGCCACGGCCAGCATGTAGCGGAACAGCAGTTCTTTGGACGCCAGCGTCGCCAGCGCCACCCACAGTGCCACCGGCTGCACCGGCTGCGCGCCGCCCGCGGACTGGAGCTTGCCCAGCGCCGCCCATAGCATGCCCACCCCCACCGTCAGCAGCAGCACGCCCAGCGCCAGCGAGGCGCCGGTCTCGAAGCGCAGGTGGCCGTACTGGTGATCGGCATCCGGATCCTTGCGGCTTTGCCAGGCGGCGGCCAGCACGACGAAGTCCGAAAGCAGGTCAGACAGCGAATGGGCGGCGTCGGCGATCAGCGCCTGCGATCCGGAGATCACGCCCGCGACAGCCTGCACGGCGGTCAGGCCGATATTGACCGCTACGCTGACCAGCGTGCTGTTCCGCCCGGCGCGATGGCGTGCCTCGGCTTGTGCCGCGGGAGTGAGCTCATCGTCGAGCAGGCTGTCCGGTTTTGGGCGCATGCGGGAGGAGTTTGCATCCATCGGGTGACTATAGCCGAACCTGCGTGGAGCTCGGTGGAGCACAGCGCGGTGCTAGGTGGTGATGGCATCGTGCCGATTTCGTAACAGCGCTGGCTAACTTATTGCGCCGCCTTTACCGTAGAAAGGACGGGCACCGCACGGAAGGTGCGAACCAGCGCCAGCGGGCGCACCCGGTCTTTGCAAGGAGGGCTCTCACGATGGCGATCCGTTCGCTAGCCTCGCACAGCACATCCCAGCTACGCCGCCTGATCGGACAGATGCAGGCCGAAGTCGACGCACTCGAAAACCTTTCCACGCCCGATGCCGATGCGCAAAGCCGCCTCGGCTATGCCACCGGCCGCCTGCGCGACGGCATTGAAGCGGTCGAGGATGCCCTGCAGTCGCTGCGCGCGCTGCAACAGGTACGCCCCTCGGCGATGAAGGCCAGACGCCCGACGCGCGTGGCCTAGGCGGCGCATTACGCGTCTGCGACGCCTGTCGGGGCAGCCCCTGGCGATGCCGCCGGTCCCTGGCGCAAGGCCAGCCCCAATGCGCGGGCCAGTGCCTCGCACGCGGCCGGGATGGGCCCAATCACGGGAACCGCAAAGCGCCGTTCCAGGGCTCGAGCGGCCTCGCCAAGGGGCCCGCCGCCGATAATCACGGCCTGCGCGCCGTCGTCGATACACGCCTGCACCGCGCCCGCTAGCCGTTCTTCCTGCTGCTGCGGCGCACTGGCCAGCGCGCGCGGGTCGCCATCGGTGAAGCGTGCGCCGGTAAACCCGGCCGCCAGCCCATACCCGCGCACGGCGGATTCGATCGACGCCGCCAGCCTCGGCGTAGTGGTGGCGATGCCAAAGCGCCGCCCGCCCGCCGCGGCGGCACGCATCGCGGCTTCGCCGATGCCCACCACCGGCACCGCCAGCTGCGCGCGTAGCGCGTCGAGGCCCGGATCGCCGAAAGCTCCGACGATCACGCCCCCGGCAAGCCGCGCCAGCCGAAGCATGTCGGCGTCATTGACCGCGCCGGCAGCCACCGCCAGATCTCCATCGTCAACAATCATCGGCGCGCCGCGCGCAGCCGTCGCGCCGACCACGGCCGGCGGGGCCGCCAGCTGCTGCCCGAACCAGGCGCGCGCGATGCCCACCATCATCTGCGTGGTGGCGGTGGAGGTATTCGGGTTGACCAGCAGGATATGGCGCATTCACGTCTCTAGGGGTGCTGGACGGCGCACGGCGCAGTCGGCTGAGTACCTGGGTGCGGCGCCTGCGGTTCGCGGGCGTCCGCAACGATTTCCTCGGTGCTTGCCGGGGACAAGACGGCTCTGATGCACAGGGTCGTTCAATAGCACCGGGCGCGCGCCCGGGTCTCTAAGAGGCTCAACGATAACGTATGGCGATGCGCGAAGCGAGTGGCAGGCGCCGGCCTGGGCGACCGCTGCGCGTGGCGCTTAACGCCGCCTGCAGCTGGCATTCATGTGGGATGCAGGTGGCATTAACCCACCGTGCCGCTGGCGTTGTGCCGGCATTTAATGCGCGCCTCGACTCGTTTCAAACCCCCTCAATTTCGGTTTTTTTAGCCTCGTAAATCGCGCGCGATGATATTTCCGCGTACGGAAGGCTGTCCACAAATCGAACAAATCCTTACATGTGATCCAGCCGCGAGTAATCGTTACGTCGCAACTGCGCACCGCATTAGTGCACAGGTGCCCCGCCCGAAAATCACACGTAACCCATTGTTACTGTCCTGTACGGTCTCGGACACGTGCCCCTAGTATCGCCGCTGCCGGGTTTTCCAAGGGGTTAACCCGATCCGCTTTTTATGCCACTGCAATTCGTCGCGCACACTGCAAACCGGCACAAGAACGGGCGTGGTGATGTTTATTCACTTTCATCTTTTATCCATTCACTTAAAAATCAATGACTGGGAAAAATCTACCTCGCGATAACCCATCCGACCTGCGCCGAGCGCGCAATTCTTACATTCTGCCGAGCCTGAACTTCCTGGCTGCCGCCTGCGCCGCTGTGGTGCTTACGGCATGCGGCGGCGGCGGCGACGATGCCGCCACCTCCGGTAGTACCTCCGCAACCGAAGCTTCGCGCGGTCAGGGCAAGCCGTCAAAAACAACCCAGCCGGTAAAAACCACCCAGGTTGCAGACGAGATTTTCGACGGTTCTGGCAATTTGAATGCCGACGAATATGTCGCCATTGCCTCGGATTATTCCGGCGAAAAAGCCATGGCTTATCGCTACGGCGCGAGTAATTCCGCCGCCGCAGCAGTTGGTACGGTATGGAAACCGGACGACAAGACCTTTTACCCGCACGGCAATACCTGTTACCAGCAGGATTACCCGGGCGCCACGATGGATACCAGCACCAACGTGATCTATCAGCTGGGTAACATCGACTGCGCCCGCAATGATTACGGCAGCAACATGGGCGACGTGATTTTCCGTGCGGACTCCGCTTCGGACTCCGGCGTCACGCCGCTGCTGACGCTCGCGCTGAGCGCCGGCACCATTGCCGAAAAGCCGCAGACCCCGTGGTTCTGGGGCCATACGACCACCAATCCGCTGCTGAAGGAACACGTCACGGCCAACGGTGGCGCGATGCCGACGCAGCCGATCGCCATGGGCCGCTGCAGCGAGCACGATTGCGCACAATCGCTGGTGGCTTTCCAGAACGGCCTGATTGCCTCGGTCGGCATGAATACGGCTTCGCACTCGGCTTCGGTGAAGCTGCCGGAGGGCAAGGTGCCCACGGCAATCGCCATTACGTCGAATTCCGAATTTGCCCTGGTGACCATCTGGGACACCAAGAACCTGAAGGGCCAGGTGGCGGTGATTGCGCTGGGCAGCCTCGCCGACGGCAGCCAGGTGGGCGGTCCGTATGACTCCAGCGATATGTCGTGGCATGGCCTCTATCCGGGCTTCCGCAACATGTCGAACTTCGTCTTCATGAAGCTGCTGGGCTTCGTTGACCTGCCGGATATGAAGGCCCCGACGGAGATTTCCGCCGTGACCGACTTCAGCACCATGCAGGACAACACCACCCAGGGCTGGATGCGTGACCCGGTGGGTGACCGCGGCGCGAGCCTGGGTCGCGACGAAGCGACGCCTGGCCTGAGCGAAGCCAACCAGAAGAGCTACGCCGTGGGTGGCGTCAACGCTGACCTGATCTCCCGCGCCGGTGTGGCCGCAGTGATCTCGAAGTCGGAAAAGAAGGTGGTGTTCCTGGACCTGAAGCCGCTGTTCGACAAGGTCAACAACACCTACTTCGAAGGCAGCTTCAGCGATCTGCAGAACACCCTGAACAATACCGGCCTGGAAGACTCGCAATGGCCGCAGACTTTCTCGGTGGACAACTACGCTCCGACCATCGTCAAGACCATGGACCTGGCCGAAAAGCCGACCGCGGTTAGGGTCTCGATGCTGGCCAACCCCGGCCAGGCCTGGGTGGCGACGGAAGACGGCGTGATCCACGCGATCTCGGTGGCTGGTGTGCAGTCCGGTACCAACCTCGATCCGGAACTGATCAAGGAAGTGACCAGCCTGCAAGTGGGCAAGAACCCGACCAGCATGATCCACCAGGTGAATCGCGAGAGCTTCGGCAACTCGAACACCAAGCTGTGGGTGGTGTCGCGTGGCGAGCAGAAGGTCCAACTGGTCGACATGGCAAAGCTGACGGTCGAAAAGACGCTGCAGGATTCGCGTATCGTCGACCCGATCACGGTGTCTGAAACCCAGCAAAGCCCGCTGCTGACCAGCGTGATCTCGGTGACCGACTATTCCGGCAAGCAGGTGCTGAACTATCGCTATGCGCCGATCAACCTCCAGGGCGGGAACAGCCCGATGTATATCGGCGTGGGCCAGTCGGGCAATGAACAGTTCGAGTTCGGCGGTTCCTATGCGGTGGCCGGCAAGCCGTTCAACTTCACCCAGAGCAATGTACCCTGAGCGCCATGTCAGCCTGAAGCGCGCCGGTTGAACCCGGCAAGCTTCTCCCCCTGATAGTGCTTGTTCGAGGCCCGCACGGTTCGCCGTGCGGGCCTTTTCCATTGGGCAGACGCCGCCTGCGCCGTGACGCCGCGTGCGCTGGAGCACAGATGTCCTGCCGGGGGACATGACAACCTCGCCCTATGCGCAAGGAGCCTGTCCCATGCCGAATCCGTCCGCCCACGACCCGAACGCCAGCGGCACCGCCGCCCCGATCAGCCTGGTCGCGCCCGGCGAAGGCGGCGTCAGGGACTATGCCCAGACGCTCAACGGGCTGTTGCAGGGACATCTGGTCGAAGCCACGCCGGACCTGCCGGCTGCCGCGCTGGCCGGCGCCGACGTGATCCTCCATTACGTGGGCTACGGCTACGCCAGGCGCGGCACGCCGCTGTGGCTGCTGCGGCGCCTGCGCGAGGCCCGGCCGCACATGCGCCGCCTCGGCATCTTCTTCCACGAGCTGTATGCCGACGGCGCCCCATGGCGCTCGGCGTTCTGGCTCTCACCGGTGCAGCGCTACATTGCCGCCGAACTGGCATCGCTGTCCGACTTCTGGGTCACCAACCGCGAGGGCTCGGCGCGCTGGCTCAACGCCCACGCGCCGGCGCGGCCGCATCGGGTGCTGCCGGTGTTCTCCAATCTGGGGGAAAGCGGCACGCAGCAGCGGGACCGGCAAGCCGCCGTGGTGGTGCTCGGGGGCCCCGCGCTGCGTGCTCAGACTTACCAGGAGGCTGGCGACGCCCTGTTCGACTGGGTGGGCCGTGCCGGTTTCACGCTGCATGATGTCGGACCGCCCCTCGGCGACGCCGGCCTCGCCGGGCGCATCGCCCGGCGCGGCGCGGTGGTGCACGGCCGGGTCGAAGCCGCCGAAGCGGCACGGCTGCTGTCGGCATCGACCTATGGCGTACTGGCCTACCCGGTCGACTATGCGGCCAAGAGCGGGGTATTCGCCGCATACTGCGCCCACGCAATATGCCCCGTGCTGCTGTCCCGCAGCAGCGGCGTGCACGATGGCATCACGCCCGGGCATTACCTGCCTTCGATCGACGCCATGACGCCGGACCTGGGCGCTGCCTCGCGCATCGGCCGGGCGGCCAACGCCTGGTATGCGCCGCATGCGCTGCGGCACCACGAGGCCGGGTTCAGGGAATTGCTGGGATTGGAAACGCTGCCGGTGCAGGTCGCTGCGGCGTTGTGAGGGGTGACGGCGGGAACGCCGGCAACAAAAAACCCCGGCAGCCTGGCGACTCCGGGGTATTCGGTATGTATTGCGCGATGTTGCGAAGAATCCTGGTGGACCGAAGGAGGATCGAACTCCCGACCTCTGCATTGCGAACGCAGCGCTCTCCCAGCTGAGCTATCGGCCCGTCGCGGAGGATTGTAGCGTACTTGGGCGGCGCGCTTCAATCCTCCGCGCGCCCATGCGTGCTGTTTGCCACATCACGCCGCGATGCCGGCATTGCCATCCATGCCGCGCACCCGCGGCAGGTTCAGCGGGCGCGCGCTGACTTCGCGGGTGCTGCGCAGCCACTGCGCCATCACGTCCCATACCGGTGCCCCGCCTGACTCCCGCGCTTCCTCGGCGACCGGCGCCCAGCCCGCCACCTTGTAGGTCTTGCCAGCCTCCAGCGGCTTGCCCGCCAGGCGCATGTCGGTGATGCGCTTGCCCATGCCGGCGGCGGGATCGATGGTGTACTGCAGGCCGCCGACGCGCACCATGTCGCCGCCCTGCTGGTAGTACGGGTCGGGATTGAACAGGTTGTCGGCCACGTCTTCGAGGATGGTCTTGATGGTCTCGCCGCTCATCTGCGTCACCGTGGTGTACGGGTACGTGATGGCGGTCTGGTCCATCAGGTGTTCCATGGTGATGGCCTGGCCCGGCAGCAGCGTGGTGCCCCAGCGGAAGCCGGGCGAGAACGCGATCTGCGCGCCCTGCACCTGCATCAGGCCGTCCAGGATCAGCTGGTCGAAGGTGCCGTTGAAATTGCCGCGGCGGTACAGCAGGCCCCGATTGACGGCGAGGACCTCGGACAGCTTCTTTTCGTACGGCGCCCGCACCTTGCTGATCAGCGCGTCCATGGTCGGGTCGGCCGGCAGGTAGTTGGCGAACACCGGCAGCAGCCGGTAACGGAAATCCGCCACCTTGCCGCCTTTCACGTCGAAATCGAGCACGCCCAGGAACTTGCCGTTGGAGCCGGCATTGGTGACCAGCGTGGTGCCGCCGGCGTTCTTTACCGCCACCGGCGCGGGCACGCCGTCATGGGTGTGACCGCCGAGGATGGCGTCGAGCCCGCGCACGCGCGAGGCCAGCTTCAGGTCGACGTCCATGCCGTTGTGCGACAGCAGCACCACTGCCTGCGCGCCCTTGCCGCGGGCCGCGTCGATGACCTGCTGCAGGTTCTCTTCCTGGATGCCGAAGGTCCAGTCCGGCACGAAGTAGCGCGGGTTGGCGATGGGGGTGTACGGGAACGCCTGGCCGATGATGGCCACCGGCACGCCGTTGATCTCGCGGATCACGTACGGATCGAACACCGGGTCGCCGAAGTCGTTGGTCTTGATGTTCTGCGCCAGGAAGGCGACCTTGCCCTCGAAGTCCTTGTCGACGATTTCCTTGACGCGGTCGGCGCCGAGCGTCATCTCCCAGTGCGGCGTCATCACGTCCACGCCCAGCGCCAGCGCGGCATCGACCATGTCCTGCCCCTTGGTCCACAGCGCCGTGGCCGAGCCCTGCCAGGTATCGCCGCCGTCGAGCAGCAGCGCGCCCGGCCGGCCCGCCTTGAGCCGCTTGACCAGCGTGGCCAGGTGCGCAAACCCGCCGACCTTGCCGTAGCGGCGCGCGGCCTCATTGAAATCGAGATACGTGAACGCATGCGCCTGCGGCGTGCCGGGGCGGATGCCGTAATGGCGCAGCAGCGCGTCGCCGACCAGGTGGGGCGGCTTGCCGGCATAGTCGCCGATGCCGAGGTTGACGTTGGGTTCGCGGAAGTACACCGGCCGCAGCTGCGCGTGGCAGTCGGTGAAATGCAGCAGGTGGACGTTGCCGAAGCGCGGCAGGTCGTACATCGACTCGGCGGCCTGCGCGGCGAGCGCGTCCTGGTGGGGGAAAGTCATGCCGCCGGCGCCGGCGATGGCCAGCACCTGCAGGAACTCGCGTCGGTTCATGTCTCGTCCTGTGGATAAGTGCGTGCCGGTGGGCGCATGGCGTCCGGCATCGCGTCGCTATGGCTTGGCGTAACGCTCCAGCGCAGCCACGTCGTCTTCGAGCATCTCGCCCACTTCCTTCTGCACCACGCGCCCGCGCGCGTCGATCACGTACAGCTCCGGCAGGCCCTTGCGCTTGCCGAACACGGCCTGCAGCGCGGGCGAATCCATCGTCGCGGGGAAGGTATAGCCGCGCTTGTTCATGTAGTCGGCGGCCTCGCGCGGGTCCTTGTCGATGCTGATGGCCAGCACCTGCAGCGGCGTGCCGCGCGTGCGCTCGTACAGCTTCTGCAGGCGCGGGTTCTGCATCGCGCAGAACGGGCACCACGTGGCCCAGTATTCGACCACCAGCGGCTTGCCGGCCAGCGCGGCCGCACTCAGCGTGCGGCCGTCGAGCGTGCGGACTTCGGGCAGGCGCACGGTGTCGCCCACCTCCAGCGCGGCAGCGCCGGCCGCGGCCATGACCAGGCCCGCAGCCAGCAGCGCGCGCAGCAGCATGGCGGGCGCGCGCATCGGCGTTACTGGTTGACCGGCGAGGCCGGGTCGAGCAGCAGCGCCATCACGTCGCGGATCTGGGCCTCGGTCAGGATGCCCTTGTGGCCGAAGCGCGGCATGTTGGAGCAGGCGGCGTAGGCGCTGGAGTCCCAGATCTTGCCCCAGGTGTACTGGATGACCTCCTGCGAGTTGCCGCGCAGCTTGCCGTACTGGTACAGCGACGGTCCGATATTGCCGAACGAGATCTCGGCCTTGGTCATCTGGTGGCAGGCGTAGCAGTTGCCGCCATTGGTGCCGCCGACCTGGTCGGTGAACTGCATGCCGCGGCCGTTCTGCGCGACCTTCTCGCCTTCCTTCCAATCGCCCAGCCATTTGTCGTCGGCCGGATACTTGACCTGCTTCAGCTCGGCGGCCTCGATCTTCTTGGCTAGCTTTGCCGGCACCTTGGTGCGGTCCGGGTACTGGCTGCAGGCCTGCTGCATGCCGTCCTGGTTCAGCACGCCCTCGACCGTGACCGGGCCGCGCGAAGAGAACGAGTCTTCGATCAGCTGCTTCATGTCGGCACCGCTGACGGCGGCGGGCTTGCCCTTGGCGGGGCGGGGCTTCGCGCTGTCCTGCGCATACGCGCCGGTTGCCAGCAGGGCGGCGAGGGCCGCGACGGCCACTGCCTTGGTATGTTGTTGCATGTCGTCTCTCCCGTACTGGTCAGCGCTTCATCGCCGGGCCGTCGTAGGTCCCGCCGTTGGCGTTCTTCGCCAGGAACATGGTCAGCGCGGTGATCACGTCCGAGCCATAGGCGGGTTCGGGAAAGCGCTGCTGGCGCAGGCAGTCGTACAGGCGGTGCTGCATGGTGCGGACCTCGCCCTGCGACACGCGGTAGGCGGGCCAGGTGGTGTAGGCCGCCTGCGCGCCCTTGTCGGTCAGCAGGTTGGGCAGGTCCTGCAGGCGGATGCGCTGGCCGTCCACCGCGTGGCAGGTGGCGCAGGCAAAGTCATAGGCGCCGCCCCGGTAGAAGAACATCTTCTCGCCCAGCGCATAGGTGCGCTTCTCTTCCGGATGGCTGAGCTGCACGTTCATCTTCACGCCGCGCGATTCGCCAGTGAGGTAGGCCACCAGGCGTTCGATGTCCGAAGGCTTGCCCGACGACGAGAACGGGTTTTTGGTGGCCTCTTCCTTGCTCAGCCCCTGCAGCGTCATGCGGCAGTGGGCCAGCCGCTGCTCCAGGTCCATCACCTTGTTGGTGTCCTTGAAGTAGCGCGGCAGCTCGGCGTAGGCGCCCTTGGTCACGCCCGGGCCCTTGCCCAGGTCGCATTGCTCGAGCGAGGCGTTCTTCGGGCCGGCGGGCTTCTTCCACAGCTCTTCGCCGGCGGCTTCCCACAGTTCGGCGGGATTGCCTTCGGCCAGCATCTGGCGGTATTTGGCGATTTCGTCGGCGGTGCTGCCCTGCGCGTGCACGGCGGCAGCGGCGGCGGTGGCGGTGGCGGCCAGCGCCAGCACTGTGCGCCGGGCCAGGCTTGGGATCGGTTTCATGGGGCTTCCTCCTCGCGGCCGCGCCTTGCGGGGCGGGCCGATTCTTCTGTCTTGTCTTGCCGTCAGGCCGCGCCAGCCCGGCTCAGGGCTTGATATACGCGTAGCCTTCCTCGGCCTGCAGGCGGGCGATCTCGACCACGCCGGCCTGGACCACCTTGGCTTCCATCAACAGCTGCGATTCACTGATCTTGCGCGCGGTCAGCGTATTGCGGCACACGCGGAACTCAACACCGTCCGCCGCGAGCGCGCCAACCGGGCTCTCGAAGCCGTTGCCGCGCGCGTCCTTGGCGCCTTCGACCAAAAAGTCGATGCCGTAGCCGAATGCGACCACCACGATCCTGGTGCCGGGGGCGCCATTCAGGTGGTTGCGCAGGTTGCCCATCGCGCGCACCGCCTGGTCGATGCCTTCCGACAGCTGGTACACCACCTTCACACGCCCGCCCTTGCCCGCGCCTGTCGGCGCCGACTGGGCCGAGGCCCTGGCCGCCAGGCCGATCGCGGCCAGCGCCGCCGATGCTCGAATAAATGCTCGCCGCATAATGCTCCTTCGGGCCGGGTCCGTCCCGGCATTCCGCCCCGAACCTTAGCAGAGGACGGCGCGGCGTGCCGGGGTCATGCAGGCGTCGCCGCGCGGCTCAGGCGATGGTGGACTCGTCGGTGCGCTTGTCGCCCTTGTTGTCGGTCCAGGTGACGGCGACCTTGTCGCCCTTGGCGCCGCCCTTGAACTTGAAGTTCAGGAACGGGTCCTTGGATACCGCCGGGCCGAACTGGGCGCGGAACACTTCCTTGCCCTTGCACTGGGCGGTCACGGTCTGGATATGCCAGGCCGGGACGACCTTGCCGGACGCATCCTTGCGCTGGCCGGTCTCCATGTCGTGCTTCATCAGAATCTTGACGTCCACCACGCCGCCGTTTTCGGTGGCGCGTACGCGCATCGGGTCTGCCATGTGTTTCTCCTGTTGCAGTTTGGCGGGAATCTCGGTCCGGGGTCCGGGGCGCGGCGTCAGCCGCCGCAGCCGCCCAGCGTGACCTTGATTTCCTTCGATGCCACGTACCACTTGCCGCCGGCCTTGACCGCGGCGTGTACCACCGAGGTCTGGCCCATCTTTACGCGCGTGGAGACGAACGGCTCGGTGCCGGCCGGGATGATGAAGTCGGCGGCCAGCGTGTTGGGGTTCTTTTCCACCAGGATCGCGATCTGCTCGGTATCCGGGATGGTGCTGGTCACGGCCACCGGCACCACGGCGCCGTTCTCGGCGATGTCGGGAGCGGTGAAGGTGATGGCGGTGCTTTTCTCGGTGCCGCTGCCGCCGAGGGCCTTGATCACGTCGGCAACGCTCTTGCCGTCAAAGGCGTTCTTGTTCCACTCGGCCGCCTGCGCTTCGCTGATCAGGCCGGTGGCGGCCATCAGCGACAGGACAGCGGAAACCCGCAGCACTTCTCGTCGTTTGGAATTCATTGCTTGCTCTCCGGCTACTCCGTTCCAGTCGGTCGTGGACCGTTTCAGGGGTGTTGCATGCGGCCGGTACATGGCCGGCCGCTGGTTGTCCCAGGCCGCGCGGCATTGACCGCCCGGCCCGGTGCATCGGCGGACTGCCCGCTGTGGCAGTCGGTCTTACTTGGCGGGGGCGCCTGCCAGCACCCACTCGACCACGGTCTTCAGGTCGGCGTCGCTGAGGGCGGCGTTGGCCGGCATCGGCACCGGGCCCCACACGCCCGAGCCACCACTCTTGACCTTCTTGCTCAGGGTCGCCAGGGCGTTCTTGTCGCCCTTGTACTTGGCCGCCACTTCCTTGTAGGACGGGCCGACCAGCTTCTTGTCGACCTGGTGGCAACCCATGCAGGCGTTCTTGTTGGCGATCTCCTGTGCCTTGGCGGCATCGACCGCTTGAGCCGATGCGGCGGCGCCGAGCATCAGCGCTGCGATGACAAACTGCTTCATTGTTAAGCTCTCCAAGCTCTGTAAAGCCGTGGGGACGGCAAGGGCCGCGCGGCCGTGCTGCAATGGCCTGGCGGCACACACTGGCCGCCGCCTGGGGGCACTGCGGCGGCCAGTCCGCTATTTTGCCTCAAGAATCCAGCCCACCATGGCCTGCACGTCCGAATCCGGGATTTGCGGCTGCGGCGGCATCGGCACGGCGCCCCATGCGCCCTGCCCGCCCGCCTTGACCTTGCGCGCCAGTGCCGCATGCGCATCCTGGCCCTTGTACTTGCCCGCGATGTCGATGAACGACGGGCCCACCAGCTTGCGGTCCATCGCGTGGCAGGCCACGCACTGGTACTGGCTGGCCAGGCGCGCGCCCGGCGCGGGCGCCGCCGCGGCCACGGCTTGGCCGCCCGGTTTGGTCGCCGCAGCCGCCGCAATGCCGCGCACCGGGCCGAAAGCGCGCTGCTGCTGCGCCAGGTCGCCATGGGCGTCGCGGGCGTAGTCCGGCATCGACGAGGCGATCGTGACCTGGTCCGCGCAGCGCGACATGCAGGCGGTGTTGCGCGTATCCGGCCGCCCGCGCCCCGGCCACATACCGTGCTCGGTGGTCATGCCGGCGCGGTTAGGCATGCGCCGCTGGACCTCGGCCATATTGGCGTCGGACAGCGCAAAGTCGGCGGGCACGATCTCGCCCAGGTGGAGCAGGTAGGCGGTGACCGCGTAGACCTCGTTCACGCTCAGGCTCTTGGGCGCGTTCCACGGCATCGCGCGATGGATGTAGTCCCACAGCGTGCTGACGGTGCTGACCTTCATCAGCGTGGTCCGGTACGGCTGGTTGCCGGTCATGCCGGCGACGCGTCCGCGCTGGATGTCGTCGGCCGTGGTGCCCCCGACCAGCGGCGTGAACACCTCGTTGGATTCGCCGAAGTCGCCGTGGCATGACGCGCACTTGCCGTCCCAGACCTTCTGGCCCTGGGCCACCGTGCCGCTGCCCCTGGGCAGGCCCTTGAAGTCCGGGCGCACGTCGGTGTCCCACGTGGCCACCTCGGCCGGCGTGGCGGTGCGGCCAAGTGCCGCACGCGCGTCGGCCGTGCCCGCCAATGCCGGCGCGGCGCAGCCGCCCGCCAGCAGCAGCGCGGCGGCGATCCTGAGCTCAACCCACATGGACATTGGTCACCTCGCCGCCCGCCGCCACCTGCCAGCTCTGGATCGCGTTGTTGTGATAGATCGAGCGCGTGCCGCGCACCGCGCGCAGTTGGCCCAGCTTGGGCTGCACGTAGCCGGTCTCGTCGATGGCGCGGCTTTGCAGGATGGCCGGGCCGCCGTCCCAGACCCAGTCCAGGTTGAAGCGCGTCAGGCACTTGGACAGCACCGGCGCCTCCAGCCGCGCGGTGCGCCAGTTGCGCCCGCCGTCGGTCGAGACATCGACACGCTTGATCCGTCCGCGCCCGGACCACGCCAGGCCGCTGATGTTGTAGAAGCCCTTGCCCACCAGTTGCTGCCCGCCCGACGGCGTGGTGATCACCGACTTGCACTCCTGGATCGAGGTGTACTGGCGCAGCCTGCCGTCCGGCATCATGTCGACGTAGTGGATGGTCTCATCCTTGGCATTCCAGGGCTGGTCGCCCAACTCCAGCCGGCGCAGCCACTTGACCCACGACACGCCCTGCACGCCCGGCACCACCAGCCGCAGCGGGTAGCCGTTCTCCGGGCGCAGCATCTCGCCGTTCATGCCCCACGCAACGATGATCTCGTCGGCCAGCTCCATCGGGATGGTGCGCGTCATCGACGAGCCGTCGCCGCCTTCGGCCAGCAGGTAGCGGCCGCGGCGAAGGTCGGCGCCGGCGTCGTCCAGCAGCACGCGCAGCGGCACGCCGGTGAATTCGCAGCAAGACAGCATGCCGTGGGTGTACTGCACCGTCGGCACCGCCACGTTGCCCCACTCCATGCCGGTATTGGCACCGCACTCGATAAAGTGCATGCGCGACACCGCCGGCAGGCGCATCAGGTCGTCCATGGTGTAGACCCGCGGCGTGCGCACCAGGCCGTTGATCATCAGCCGATGGCGCGCCGGGTCGATATCGTGCCAGCCCTGGTGGTGGCGCTCGAAGTGCAGGCCGTTGGGCGTGATGATGCCGAAGAAACCCTGCAGCGGCGCGAACGCCACCGAGGCCGCCGACACCCGGGTCAGCCCGGGCGACTCGCGCCGGACCAGGTTTTTCTCATGGACCGAGGGCTGGCCGTAGGCGCGGGCCGCCACCGGCTGCCCCAGCGACGTGGCCCAGGGCTGCGGTTGCAGGATGGCGGGATCGCCATTCGCGCCGTCCGCGGCCAGCGCATGCCGGCCTGCCGCGGCCGTGGCAATGCCCGCGGCGGCGCCCAGGAAGCTCTTGCGCAGGAAGTCGCGCCGCGGCGCGTCCAGGCCGTGCCGGCCGATGTCCTGCTGCAGCGATGCGCTGACGAAGTGCTCGGGCGCGGGCACGATGCGCCCGGGCCGGTTCCGTTCCTGCAATGCGGTCTCCTCCGGCGCGCTCGCCACGGTCCCCAGGGACCGGTCGGCGTGCCTGTTGTACAGGGCGCCGCAACGGGTGCGGCGCCGCCGTTTGCTGCCGGAAGAGTGGTGGCGCAGCTCAGCCTGCGCTGCGCCGGCGGCGCGCCGGGGCTTCCGGCGCGGGCTGTGCCATGAAGCGGTCGACCACGCCGGAGGGCAAGGCGTTGTCCTCCAGCCGGCTCGCCACCTGCACGCAGACCGTGCGGCACAGCTCGATCACGCTTTCGTCCGCAATGGCGTAGAACACCAGGTTCGCCTCCTTGCGGCGCGACAGCACGCCCGAGCGGTACATCGCGTTGAGATGCCGCGACACGTTGGTCTGCGACGAACCTACCGTCTCGACCACCGTGCTGACCGGCTTCTCGCCATCGCACAAGGCGTGCAGGATCTTCAGCCGCGTCGGCTCCGCCAGCAGGCTGAAGTAACCCGATACCTTTTCGAACACGCGATCCAGCTCTTCCATGCCGTCCAATATATTCGTATATGCGTGAATGCGCATATAGTGTTTACCCATTGATGCAGCACAACATGAGGTGCCGCGCGCGCCGGCTCAGCGGCGCGCCAGCGCCCTGCCCGCCCACAGGCGCTGGCCGAACACGTTGAGCAGCAGCCCCGCCATCACCACCGCCGCGCCGACCCACTGCGCACCGGACAAGTCCTCGCCCAGCAGCACGTGCGCCGACACCAGCCCGACCACCGGCACCAGCAGCGTCAGCGGCGCCACCTGGCTGGCCGGATAGCGCGTCAGCAGCCGGCCCCACATGGTGTAGCCGAACACCGTCGCCGCGAACGCCAGGTACGCCACCGCGAACACCGCCGTGCCCGACACCTGCGCCACGCTTTGCACGATACGCGCCGGGCCCTCGAACCACAGCGACAGCAGCGCGAACGGCACGATCGGCACCAGCGCGCCCCAGATTACCAGCCCGAGCAGGTCCACGGGGCCGATCTTCTTGCTGACGATATTGCCACTGGCCCAGCAGAACGCCGCGCACAGGGTCAGCACAAAGCCCGCCGCGCTCAGGCTGCCCATGCCGCCGGCACCGACGCCGATCAGGGCCAGCCCGCCCGCCGCCACCGCCATGCCGGCGAGGTTATGCCAGCGCACCGGCTCGCCCAGCCACAGCGCGGCGATCGCCAGCGTGAAAAAGGCCTGCGACTGCAGCACCAGCGATGCCAGGCCGGCCGGCATGCCGACCGCCATGGCGTAGAACAGGAAAGCGAACTGGCCCAGGCTGATGGTGGCGCCATAGGCCAGCAACAGCCGCCACGGCACGCGCGGGCGCGGCACGAAGAAGATCGCCGGGAACGCCACCAGCAGGAAGCGCAGCGCACCCAGCAGCATCGGTGGCACGCCCGCCAGCCCCACCTTGATCACGACGAAGTTGACGCCCCAGACGCAGACGATGGCGAGGGCGAGGAGACGGTCTCTGGCTTGCATGGCGATGCCGGGCGCGGGCGCGCGAGTTCGATCGGACGCCTAGCGTAGCAGCGCCGGCGCGCGCGGCATTGCACGTTCTTGCGGTTTTGTGCGGGCAGCGCGCCGCCCGCACCGCCGCGTCGGTCGCGTCGGTCGCGGTGATCAGCCCAGCATTTCCGCCCAGATTCCCCTGGCCCAGGCCAGCGCGTAATCGCCCTCCAGCGCCGTCGGCGCCGGCGACAGCCCGCCCGAGCCCGGCACCGTGACCATGGTCTTCTGCGCCGCGTCGTAGCGATGCACGCTGGCGACATGCACCGCCTCGCGGTCGGAGGTGAAGCTGTAGCAGGTGTTGTTGTACAGCGGCTCCGGGTCCGGGGCGCGGCCCGACAGCAGCGCCACCAGCGCCGCCGCGGCGACTTTGCCGTGCTGGTTGGCCATATGGCCGGACTTGGGCATCAGCGGCGCGATCTGGATGGCGTCGCCGATCACGTGGATATGCGCCGCGGCGCGCGACTCGAAACTGAGGAAGTCCACCTCGCACCACTTGCCATTGGCGGTGGCCAGCCCGGCCGACACCGCGATCGCGCCGGCCCGCTGCGGCGGCAGCACGTTGAGCACGTCGGCGCGCACATCGTCCTGCACCTCGAACTTGAGCGTGCGCGTGGCGGGGTCGACATCGGCCACCTCGTGCTGCGGCCGGTATTCCACCATGCCCGGGTATTGCGTGGCCCACACCTGGCGGAACAGCGCGGCCTTGGAGGTGATGTCGGCATTGGCGTCGAGGATCAGCACCTTGCTGCGCGGCTTGTGCTGCCTGAAATAGTGCGCCACCTGGCAGGCGCGCTCGTACGGGCCCGGCGGGCAGCGATACGGCGCCAGCGGCACGCTGATGGCATAGGTGCCGCCGTCGGGCATCGCCTCCAGCTGGCGGCGCAGCGCGACGGTTTCGGGCCCGGCCTTCCAGGCATGCAGGATCTGGTCGCCGCCGGGCCCCTTCAGCCCGGGCAGCGCGTCGCGCATCATCTCGACGCCGGGCGACAGCAGCAGGCGGTCATACGGCAGCACGCTGCCCCCCGCCAGGCGCACCATCCGTTTGGCCGGATCGATGGCGACCGCGGTATCGCGCGCGAGCCGCACGCCGTGCCGGCGCACCAGCGCGTCGTATGGCAGCGTCAGGTCGCCGAGCTGGCGGCTGCCGCCGATCACCAGGTTCGACAGCGGGCACGAGACAAAGGCCGGATTCGGTTCGACCAGTGTCACCTCGATGGCCTGCCCGCTCCATTCGCGCAGGTAGCGCGCCGCCGTGGCGCCGCCATAGCCGCCGCCCACCACCACCACCCGGGCGCGGGCCGCGGCGCGCGCCGGCCGGATCCCGGCCGTACCCAGTACTGCGGCGCCCGCGGCGCCGAGGAAGCTTCGTCTTTGCATGGCTGGCTCCTGTCAGCGCACGGCGGCAAACCACGCCGCGATCGCGGCAATCTGGTCGTCGCTGTAACCCTTGGCGATCTGGTGCATCACGGTGGCGGGGCGCGTGCCGGCCTTGAAGGCCTGCATCTGCGCGGCCAGCTCCGCCTGCGGGCGGCCGGCCAGCGGCGGAATCGTGCTGCCCGCCGGAGCGCGGCCGGACGGGCCATGACAGCTGGTGCAGGCGGCGGCGTGGCTGCGCGCGCGCAGCGCGGCATCGGAGAGCTGGGCCGGGGCGGCGCCAGGGTCGGCGGACAGCGCCGGCTGCGCGCAGAGCATTGCTGCCAGCAGCGCCAGTCGGCGCGGCATACGCCAGGCAGGCCGGGGGATCGTTGTTGTCATGGTCTCGCTCCGTCTGGGGCCGGCGCAGCGTGATCGCCATCTGCCAGCGTGGCAACCGTAGCACATTGGCCGCCCCCGGTGTGCGCTGCAAACCGCAGAACGAAAAACGGCGCCCGCATAAGGGGCGCCGTGCTGACCTGCCAGGTCAGTGATCCGGGTCGCTTCAGGGCAGGTTGCGGCCAGGCGGCAGCGCCACCGGCGAAGTGACCGGGGCCGCGACCGGCGCGGTGGTGGCGCCCGCGCTGCCGGCGGTACCCGATGCCGCGCCGGCCGGCGCATCGATCGGCCCGCCCACGCCCGGCACCGACTGCACCGGCGCCGGCGTGCCGACGCTGCCGTCGAACGACGGGTTCTCCGAAGTCGAGGCGGCATCCAGGCGCGCGCGCTCGGCGTCGTTGACGTAGTCGAAGGCCTTGACCACCTTGGTCACGCCCGAGGCGTTGCGCGCCACGTCGGTGGCCCGGTCGCCCTCGGCGCTGGTGACCACGCCCAGAAGGTAGACCACGCTCTTTTCCGTCGTGACCTTGATCGAGTTGGACGGCACCCCTTCGGCGGTCATCAGCAACGTCTTGACCTTGCTGGTCAGGTAGGCGTCCTGGCTCTGGGTCATGAAGCCGGGCGAGTTGACCACCTCCAGCTCGTTGATCACCACGCGCGCATTCTGCAGGCCGCGCACGTATTGCTCGATCTGCTGCTTGACGCTGTCGTTCTTCGCCTCGCCGGTCAGCAGTACCTTGCGGTTGAAGACGGTCACGTTGACGCGCGCCTGGCCGCTGTAGCGCGCGTTGATGGTGTTCTCGGCCTCCAGCTGCAGGCCGCGGTCGACGGTCTGGGTGGCAGCCGGGCGGCGATCGGTGGCCATGGCCACGCCGGTGCCCATGGCGCCGGCGATCACCGGGAAGCAGCCCGCCAGCTGCGTGGCGCATACCAGCGCGGCCGCGGCCAGGCCGGCGCGGCGCAGGCCGGAGCCGGCCTGGTAACGGGAAGGATGGCGCGCGTCCGCGCCGTTCCGTGGAGCTTGCGTAGTGGGCAGATGGGTCATGCGTTCCTTGCTGTGTCGGGATGTTGGGAATGGAGGGTCGGGCGGATGCCGCGCATCACGCTTCTCCGAGCAGTGCCTCGTCGATGCCGTTGCACAGGCAGTGCAGCGTCAGCAGGTGCACTTCCTGGATGCGCGCGGTGCGCTCGCTCGGCACGCACAGGTGGATGTCGAATTCATCGAGCAATCCCGCGATGGCGCCGCCGCCCTTGCCGGTCAGGGCCACCACCGCCATCTCGCGCTGGCGCGCGGCTGCCACGGCGGCCATCACGTTGTCCGAATTGCCCGACGTGGAAATCGCCAGCAGGATGTCGCCGGGCTGACCGAGTGCCTCGACCTGCTTGGAAAAGACCTTGCCGAAGTCGTAGTCGTTGCCGATCGCGGTCAGGATCGAGCTGTCGGTGCTCAGCGCGATCGCGGCCAGGCCGGGCCGCTCGCGCTCGAAGCGCCCGACCAGCTCGGCGGCGAAATGCTGCGCCTGCGCCGCCGAGCCGCCATTGCCGCAGGCCAGGATCTTGTTGCCGCTGGTCAGCGCGCCGACCATGCGCTCCACCGCCGCGTCGATATAGGGAGCCATCACCGCCGCGGCCTGTCGCTTGGCTTCGGCGCTGTCTAGGAACTGTTGCTGGATACTGTCGATACTCATGGCTCGGGGGCCTGTTTGTTGCCATGGCGATCCACGGATCGCCGTTCATGTCTGCCGCGCATTATGACCCAGCCCCGGCGGCATCCGCGTCAAAGGCATGCTGCAGCCACTCCAGCCGGTCGGGTTCGAGCGCCACCACGTCGAAGCGGCATGGCGGCACCCGGGCCAGCGTGGCCAGGTAGTGCCTGGCGGCCAGCACGACGCGCCGCTGCTTGGCCGGCGTGATGCTGGCCGCGGCACCGCCGAAGCCCCGCCCGCTGCGCTGGCGCACCTCGACGAACACCAGCGTGCCGTCCGGCGCGCGCATCACCAGGTCGATCTCGCCGCCTTTGCAGCGATAATTGCGCACCACGGGCTCCAGGCCCTGGCGCCGCAAGTGGGCCAGGGCCCGGTCCTCAGCCTGCGCCCCGCGTGCCTGCCGGCTCGGCTCCTGCGTGGATTTGAATGATCGCATCAACGGAAGTTCTCAAGCATGAGTGACTGGATCTCCCTGGCGGCAAGCCAGTCGTACCCGGCCGGCACGCTGTATGTCGTGGCCACGCCCATCGGCAATGTCGCCGACCTGTCGCTGCGCGCGCTGCATGTGCTGGGGCTGGCCGACGCGGTGGCCTGCGAAGACACCCGCATTACCGGCCAGCTGTTGTCGCGCGTCGGCCTGCAGCGGCCGCTGATGGCGGTGCACGAGCATAACGAGCGCGAGGCCGCGGTGCGCATCGCCGAGCGCCTGGCGGCGGGCGAGCGCATCGCCTATGTTTCGGACGCCGGCACGCCGGGCATCTCCGACCCCGGCGCGCGGCTGGTCGAGGCGGTGCGCGCCGCCGGCCATCCGGTGGTGCCCCTGCCCGGTCCCAGTGCCGCGGTGGCGGCGTTGTCGGTGGCGGGCGACCTGCTCGAGGCCGGCGCGGGCCGCTTCACCTTTGCCGGCTTCCTGCCTCCCAAGCCCAAGGCGCGCGCCGAGGTCATCGCCCGGCTGGCGGCGCTGGACCATGCCTGGGTCTGCTACGAGGCGCCGCACCGCATCGCCGACACGCTCGCGGCGCTGGCAGCGGGCCTGCCGGCCGAGCGCCGGCTGCTGGTCGGACGCGAACTGACCAAGCTGTTCGAGGAGATCGCGGTGCTGCCGGTAGCGCAGGCGCCGGCCTGGCTGGCGGCCGACCCGAACCGTGGCAAGGGGGAATTCGTGCTGGTGGTGGAAGGGGCCGGCAGCGCCATCGTCGATGGCCTGCCGGATGCCGAAGCGCAGCGTGTGCTGTCGCTGCTGCTGGCCGAGTTGCCGGCCAAGCGCGCCGCCAAGCTGGCGGCGGCGATCACGGGCGCCGACACCGGCGCGCTGTATCGGCTGGCGCTGGCGCAGCGAGCCGGCGACGCCGACGATTGATGCCGCGGCCCGCGCGCACGCGCGGGCCTGCAGGAAAGAATGTAAGCAGCAAGTGTCAGCGCGCGGCGGCATCCGGCGGCGCTGGCGCGGTCAGCGGCGCTTGCGCTTGACGGTCTTGCCGCTGGCCTTGGCCGCCTTGCCAGACTTGGCAGGTGCCAGCGAATTGGCCAGTTCGGGCACGGACACGTCGTCGTCGCCGCTGCCGTCGCCGGCCTCGGTGCCGCCGGCATCCACCTGCGGGCCCAGCGCGGCGACTTCGGTGCGGGTCAGGCGGCGGATCTCGACGTTGGTGGCGCCACGCTCGACAAAGCCCAGGCGGCGCGCGGCGCCGTAGGACACATCGAGCACGCGGTTGCCGTGGTACGGCCCGCGGTCATTGATGCGCAGCACCGCCACCTTGTTGTTGCGCAGGTTGCGTACCAGCACCCAGCTGTCCAGCGGCAGCGACGGATGCGCCGCGGTCATGGCGCGCATGTCGAAGCGCTCGCCGTTGGCGGTCTTGCGGCCATGGAAGCCCTTGCCGTACCACGAGGCCACGCCGCGCTGCTCGTACGTGCCGATGTCGGCGCGCAGGCCTTCGAGCGAGTTGCCGCTGCGGCCTTCGTCCGGGTCATAGCCGAACAGGTTCCAGCTGCCGGTGTCGGGCGTGCGCGCGGCGCGCTCGGTCTTGGCGGGCTTGCTGTTTTTTGCCGCGCGCGTGGGCACGGCATCGCCGGCGTCGGCGATATCGCTTTCGGGCGGCGTGGCACAAGCGGCCAGCACCACGGCGCATGCGGTGCAGGCGCCGAGCTTGGCCAGCCGTTGCCAGCGCTTGGTGAGAGCGGAGATCCGTAACATGGGCGGCAGTCTAACATTGACTGTTCCGGACTATCTCTTTCAATTTGTTACGAAATCTGTGCGATTTCGCACGATCGGGGCCTAATTAGCCTGAATCCCGCTCGCAGCAAGGGATTCGGGCCGATGCCGCGGGGCTCGCGTTGGTTGCCCCATTGATCACTCCAAAGCCGGCGGGCGTGCCCGATCGTCCCGGCGCTACAATGCTGGGCACTGCCGCCGAGCGCGCCGCCAAGCGGCCGCGTCCGGTATCCGCGGCCACATAAGACCTCCATGAAAGCCCTGCTCATTCCCGTCACGCCCTTCCAGCAGAACTGTTCCTTGCTGATCGATGAAAGCACCGGCGCCGCCGCGGTCTGCGATCCCGGCGGCGACCTCGACCGCATTCGCGCTGCGGTGAAAGAGCAAGGCGTCACGCTGGAAAAGATCTTCCTGACGCACGGCCACGTCGACCATTGCGCCGGCGCCGCCGCGCTGTCGCGCGAACTCGGCATCCCGATCGAGGGCCCTCAGCAGGACGAGCGCTTCTGGATCGAGCAGTTGCCCGAGCAAACGCGCCGCTTTGGCTTCGGCCACGCCGAGAGCTTCGAGCCCGACCGCTGGCTCGAGAACGGCGACACCGTGCAGTTCGGCAACGAAACCCTGGAGGTGTACCACTGCCCCGGCCACACGCCGGGCCACGTGGTGTTCTTCTCGCGTCCCAACCGGCTGGCGGTGGTCGGCGACGTGCTGTTCGCGGGGTCGATCGGCCGGACCGACTTTCCGCGCGGCAATCACGCCGACCTGATCCGCTCGATCCGCACGCGGCTGTGGCCGCTGGGCGAGGACGTGACCTTTATCCCCGGCCACGGCCCCGTCTCGACCTTCGGCGAAGAGCGCCGCACCAACCCCTTCGTCGCCGATCACCTGGTTGAAGCGGGCTGAGGCTATGGCCAAGCGACAGGCGCCCGACACCCGCCCCGAGATCTACGTCAGCACCGACGTCGAGGCCGACGGCCCGATCCCGGGCCCGCACTCCATGCTGTCGTTCGCGTCGGTGGCGATGCTGGCGGACAAGACCGTGCTGGGCACCTTCTCGGCCAATCTCGACACCCTGCCCGGTGCCGCCGGCCACCCGGTGCAGATGCAGTGGTGGCAAACCCAGCCCGAAGCCTGGAGCGCGTGCCGGCGCGACCTGCAGCGCCCCGAGGACGCCATGGTGCGCTACGTCGAATGGGTCGAGGCCCTGCCGGGCAAGCCGGTCTTCGTCGCCTTCCCCGCGGGCTTCGATTTCACCTGGATGTTCTGGTACATGATGCGCTTTGCCGGGCGCTCGCCGTTCGGCTGGGCCGCGCTGGACGTCAAGACGCTGGGATTTGCGCTGACCGGGCGGCCCTATCGCAAGACGGTCAAGGCGGCCTTCCCGGCGGCGTGGATGGATCCGCTGCCGCACACCCACGTGGCGCTCGACGATGCGATGGAACAGGGTGCGCTGTTCTGCAACATGCTGGCGACGCTGCGCGAACGCGAGGCGGCGCTGGCAACGCTCACGCCCGACGAAGGAAGCGGCGCGAGCGAGCCCTCACCTCCCCCGACACAGGCTTGATCGGCTTTTGCGCCGCGTCAAGCGCGGCGGCATGTCCTTTGCAGAGCGCGGCTCGCATCTGGCGCCAGCCCGCCTATAGTAGAAGAGGATATGGCGTTACCGGGCGAAACGAGCCATGACTAACCGGCGCCCTTGCGCAGCCACGCCATATGCCGTTTGAGCCATCTTGCCCGGACCGCGCGGCGCCGCCGAGGAGGTGTCGATCATGCGTTTCCCTACCGACCTGCACTTGAGGGACCTGGCCGGCCGGATCCATTGGCCGCATGCCACCCGGGACGCCACGCCCATTACCCATCGCCATTCCTCGGATGAGGACGCCGAAGTCGCCAAGGCCACGCTCTACGTCAGCACCGTGACGCTGGTGGTGCTGCTGGTGGTGCTGGCGGCCATCGCTTTCGGTCAGGAGGCCATGCACTGGCTGGGTGTTCATTAGACGACCCAGCCTGAAGCAGACTGCCTCGCAGACCGGCCGGCCCCCACTCACCGTGGGGGCCGGTTCTATTGAGGCGACCCGCCCGGGTCAGGCCAGCAGCGGCGCCACGTTCTCTGGCGGGCGGCCGATCGCGGCGCGGCGGTTGCGTACCACCACCGGGCGCTGCAGCAGGATCGGGTTGTCGGCCACTGCCGCCAGCAGCTCGGCATCGGTCAGGCCGGGATCGGCCAGGCCCAGTTCGGCATAGGGTGCCTCGTTGTCGCGCAGCATCTCGCGCACCGGCACGCCCAGCATGGTGTGCAACTGGCGCAGCGTCGACAGCGACGGCGGGTCTTTCAAATACTCCACGATCTCCACCGGCTCTGCCAGCCGCTCGGCGGCGGCCTGGACCAGGGCGAGGGTCTCGCGCGACTTGGAGCAGCGGGGGTTGTGGTAGATGGTGATCATGGCAGGTCCTTTCTTGTCATGGCCGCGCCCCGCAGCGGGGCATCGGCACTAATGCGGTGCAAATCCATCGCACTATATACAAGACCGCGGCCGGCGCGCAGCAGCATGCGGTGCATCGTCATCGGCACGCATCCTGCGTTGCACCGGTTCTTGCCCCAGGCGCCTCATTTCCGATGACCTCCATTCCCGCTTCCACCACCACCGCCACCGGGCCGCGCGGCCATGGCACGCGCCACGCCTTTACGCTGCGTGACGCCACCCCCGCCGACATTCCCGCCATCCACGCCATCTATGCCCACCACGTGCAGCACGGCCGCGCCTCGTTCGAGGAAGTGCCGCCGAGCGCCGACGAGATGCAGCTGCGCCTGGCCGAAGTGCGCCGCAAGGGCCTGCCCTACCTCGTCGCCGAGCGCGACGGCGAGGTACTGGGCTACGCCTATGCCTCGGCCTATCGCGCGCGCAGCGCCTATCGCTTCGCCATCGAAGACTCGATCTACATCGACCACCGCCGCGTCGGCGAAGGCCTGGGCCAGGCGCTGCTGGCCGCGCTGATCGCGCGCTGCGAAACCGGCCCGTGGCGGCAGATGGTCGCCGTGATCGCCTGCACCGCGGCCGGCGAAGGCGCGGGCTCGCTGGCCGTGCACGAACGGCTGGGCTTCCGCACCGTCGGCCGGCTGGAGGCGGTGGGGTTCAAGCACGGGCAGTGGATCGATACGGTGCTGATGCAGCGGATGCTGGGTGCGGGAGCGACCACGCTGCCGGGGTAGGCGGAATCGGCTGCGGCAAGTTCAGACGGGTCTTATCGCCGTGCAGGTGTCCTGATGTCGACAATGCCTATACTTTGTCATCACAAGGACACCGGACATGCTTGTGTCGGAAGAAATCCAGTTCACTTTCACACTGAAGCGTCAATTGCGTGACGCCTTCATCGCCGCGGCTGAGGCCGAGGGTCATACCATCTCGCAGGTAGCTGAAGAATTGATACGTCAGTACCTCGAGCAGTGCCAGAAGTCGCGCGACGACGACGCCCTTTTTCAGCAGATGGTCGAGCAGGGCAGGACTTTCGTGCGCGCCGGCATTGGCATTCCAAATGAACAAGTGGAAGCCGACTCCGCCGACTGGTGTGCCGCGATGTTACGGCAGGCTTGAAACTGCTATGGACGCCACAGGCACTGAAACAGCGTATAGCGATCCGGAGCTTCATCGCACAGCATGATCCCATTGCCGCTGTCCGAATGGAAAGGCGGTTAAATGAGGCGGCTGCGCGGCTGCTGCATTTTCCTGAACTTGGAACGGCGAGCCGCTGTACCGGAGCTCGTGAGTACGTGGCGCACGAGCACTACCGACTGATTTACGAATTCAATGAAGGAGTGATCTGGATCATAGGGATCGCGCACACATCGCGTCGTTCTCTATAGCCGGCCAGGACAACAATAGCAATCATCCCGGCCATAGCCGCAACACAATGCAAAACGCCACGGATACCCGTGGCGTTTTGCATTAGCCAGTCGCCTATTGGCGCTCTGGCAAATCGACTCGTCTTACTGCATCAGGTCCGACAGCGCCAGCGCCACCACCTTGGTGGCACGGTTCAGGTCGTTCAGGCGCAGGTTCTCGTCCGAGTTGTGGCCGCGCGCTTCCATCAGCGTGCGCGGGCCGGCGCCGTACAGCACGGTGGGGATGCCACGCTTGGTGTAGTGGCGGGCATCGGTGTACAGCGGCACGCCCTGCACCGGAATCTCGACGCCGAACACCGACTCGGCACGGCTCTTCAGCGCGCCGATCAGCTTTTCCACGCCCGGCAGTTCCGACAGCGGCTCGGCCAGGATGATGCGCTCGACCTTCACTTCAATGCCCGGGCGGTCCTTGGCGGCCTTCTCGACCACGGCGCGGATCTCGCCTTCGGCGTCGAAACCGATTTCTTCAGGGATCATGCGGCGGTCGACGCGGAAGGTGACCAGGTCCGGCACCACGTTGGTATTGATGCCGCCCTTGATCAGGCCGACGTTCAGCGTGGCGGTGTCGATGCCGGGCACCTTGGACTTGCGCGTGGCCAGTTCGGCGCGCAGGCCGTAGATGGCCTGCAGGATATGAGTGGCGGCCTCGATGGCGTCGACGCCGGTGTGCGGCATGGCGGCGTGGCCCTGCTTGCCCTTGACCGTCACCTCGACGTGCAGGCAGCCGTTGTGCGACGAGGTGATGCCGTACGAGAACCCGGCCGAGATGGCGTAGTCGGCCTTGCTCAGGTTGTTGTCGAGCAGGAACTTGGGACCGATGTCGCCGCCGGTTTCCTCGTCATAGGTGAACTGCAGCTCGACCGCGCCGTTGAGCTTCGCGCCCTGCTTCTCCGCTTCCATCAGCGCCAGCACCGCATAGGTGTAGGTGGCGAAGTCAGACTTGGACACCGCCACGCCGCGGCCGTACATGACCGGGCCGTGCTCGCTGTCGGCGACTTCGCCGCCGTACGGATCCTTGGTCCAGCCCAGTCCTGGGGGCACCACGTCGCCGTGGGCGTTCATGGCGATGGTCGGGCCGCCCGTGCCGAACTGCTTTCGCACGATCAGGTTGGTGGCGCTGATCATGCCGGCCGCCTTGACCAGCTCATCCGGCACCTTGTGCGCCTCCACCGTGAAGCCCAGCCCCTCCAGCAGTTCCTTGGCGCGCTTGCCATGGGCGTCGCAGTCGCCTGCGGGGTTGTCCGAGGGCACCTTGACCAGTTCGGCCAGGAAGGCTTCCTGCTGCGGACGGTGCTGGTCGATGAACTGCGTCAGCGTGGTTTCAGTGGGGTTCATATTGTCTCGTGCGGTCATGACTTGTTCTCTTAACTACGGAGGGGTTCGGGTGGGTTCCGGGGAATCTGCGCTGGCTTACTGCGGCAGCCGGAAGTGCTCGACGAAATCGCTGAACACGCGCGCGGACAGTGCGGCATCCTCGGCGGTCATGGTTTCGGTGGGATGGTGGCTGATGCCACCGTTGCCGCAGCGCACGAACAGCATGGCGACGTCGGCGATGGCGGCAATGGCCATGGCGTCGTGGCCGGCGCCCGACGGCAGGTGGCGCACCGGCACGCCCTGGCGGGCGATGGCGGCGGCCCATTGCTCTTGCAGCCACGGGGCGCAGGGAACGCTCTTCGCCTCGTGGGTCTTGCGGATCTGCGCGCGCACGTTGCGGCGCGCGCAGACGCGCTCGATCTCGGCCAGCACGTCGTTGACGGCGGCCTCGCGCTCGGCGTCCTCGCCGGCGCGGATGTCGATGGAGAACACCGCGCGGCCGGGCACCACGTTGGTCGCGCCGTTGGGCACGTTGAACTGGCCCACGGTGCCGACCAGGCCCGGCTTGCCGCCGCAGCGCTTCTCGATATACAGGCCGATTTCCGCACCGGCCATGGCGGCGTCGCGGCGCATGTCCATCGGTACGGTGCCGGCATGGCCGGCCAGGCCTTCCAGCTCGACGATAAAGCGGGTCGCGCCCGAGATCGCGGTCACCACGCCCACCGGCAGGCCTTCGTTCAGCAGCACCGGACCCTGCTCGATATGCACTTCGACAAAGGCCGCCACCTTGCTGCGGTCATGCCTGGCCGCGGGCAGCGCGGCAGCGTCGAAGCCGGCCTCGCGCATCACCTCGCGCATGGTCTTGCCGCTGTCGTCGACGTTGTCCAGCACGTTGTTGTCGAAGGTGCCGGCGATGGCGCGGCTGCCCAGCAGCGTGGCCTTGAAGCGCACACCTTCTTCCTCGGCGAAGCCCACCACCTCGAGCGCGAACGGAAAGCGCTTGCCCTGGCGGTTCCATTCCGCCACGCAGGCGATCGGCAGGATCACGCCCAGGTTGCCGTCATAGCGGCCGGCGTCGCGCACGGTGTCGAAATGCGAGCCGGTGAGCAGCGCCGGCGCATCGGGCGTGGTGCCCTCGTAGCGACCGATCACGTTGCCGGCGGCATCGCGCCGCACCGTCATGCCGGCCTGCTGCATCCACTCGGTCAGCTGCGCGGCGGCGCCGTGGTGGGCGTCGGTCAGGTAGGTGCGGGTGAGCATGCCGGGCTGCTCGGTGTGGACGGCCAAGGCGTCGGCCCAGGCCATGATGCGCGTGCCAGTCTCTGCGGCGGACGGCGACGGATTTGCTGCCATGCGTGTCTCCTGCTGGAAGTGCGTGAAAGCCGCGGCGGCGTGGCTGGCGGGGCGCCAGTGCGGGCGGGACGCCCATGGCCGAAGCTCTATTCTGTGCGATTCATGGTAGCACAGTGAATTCAAAAATTGCATACAAAAATGATATGCACTATATTCGCTTCCACGTTCAGACAATCCGCTGCGGACAATCCGGTCCAGACAACGGATGGCGTGGAGTCCGCCCCAACAGGGGGGCTGTCCGCGCGGTGGCGTGCTCCCGACCCGGGAGACCAGCCCGGAACGTAAGGCCGGCAGTCCAACCCAGCCGTCAGAGCAGCACGGGGCCGCCGGTGATTCCTGGATCGAAATGGGCCAGCCAGCGCACTTGCGCCGGACCGGCCCCGCACGGAGACAACCATGCAGCACGCAGTTCCCTCGCAGCAGCGCCCGGGCACACCCCGCCTGCACACCCGCTTTACCCGCTCGCTGTTTGGCCAGGTGCTGATCGCCCTGGTGATCGGCACCGCACTCGGCCTGGCGTTTCCCGAATTCGCCGCCAAGCTCAAGCCGCTCGGCGACGCCTTTATCAAGCTGATCAAGATGCTGATCGGCCCGATCGTGTTCTGCGTGGTGGTGGCCGGCATCTGCGGCGCCGGCGAGCTGAAGAAGGTGGGCCGCGTCGGCATCAAGGCGGTGGTGTACTTCGAGGTGGTCACCACCATCGCGCTGGCGCTGGGCATCGTGCTGGCCTACGTGTTCCAGCCGGGCGTGGGCATGAACGTCGATCCCCGTTCGCTCGACGCCTCGGCCATCGCAGGCTTTATCGACAATGCAACCAAGGTGAAGGACCAGGGCACGGTCGACTTCCTGCTCAAGCTGATTCCCAATACCGTGTTCGGCGCCTTCGCCAACGGCGACGTGCTGCAGGTGCTGGTGGTATCGATCCTGTTCGGCTGCGCGCTGTCGCTGGTGGGCGAGCCCGGCCGGCCGCTGGTCAGCCTGATCGATACCTTCTCGCACACTCTGTTCAAGATGATGGGCTTCATCATCAAGCTGGCGCCGCTGGGCGTGCTGGGCGCGGTGGCGTTCACGGTCGGCAAGTACGGCATCGGCTCGCTCAAGCAGCTCGGCTTCCTGGTGCTGCTGTTCTACGGCGCGGTGAGCGTATTCGTGCTCGTGGTGCTGGGCGGCATCATGCGCGCGTGCGGCTTCTCGGTGATCAAGCTGATCCGCTACCTGCGCGCCGAGCTGCTGGTGGTGCTGGGCACCGCCTCGTCCGACAGCGTGCTGCCGCAGGTGATGAAGAAGCTCGAGTTCATGGGCGTGAAGAAGTCGGTGGTGGGCCTGGTGATTCCGACCGGCTACTCATTCAACCTCGACGCGTTCTCGATCTACCTGACGCTGGCCGCGGTCTTTATCGCGCAGGCGACCAACACGCCGCTGGCGATGGCCGATCTGCTCGGCATCCTGGCGGTGGCGCTGATTACCTCCAAGGGCGCGCACGGCATTCCCGGCTCGGCCATCGTGATCCTGGCCGCGACGCTGTCGGCACATCCGGCGATCCCGGCGATCGGCCTGGTGCTGGTGTTGTCGGTGGACTGGTTCATCGGCATCGCGCGCGCGCTGGGCAACCTGATCGGCAACTGCGTCGCCACCGTGGTAGTGGCCGCGTGGGAGAAAGATATCGACCGCGCCCGGGCCCATGGCGTGCTGAACGGCACCATCGAGTCAGCCGACCTGGACGCCGGCCTGGCCGCGATGGCGCAAGACGCCGCGGCCCCGGCCATCGTGCCGGGCCCGGTCGCGGGGCGCTAGAATCACGCATCTCCCCAACCGCGCAGCCTCTGCGCAAGTGCGCTGCCATGCCCGAGCATATCGATCCTGACATGACCGCCGAAGCGATCGCCGACGACATCGTCGCGGCCATCGTTTCGCATCGCCTGCCGCCCGGCACCAAGCTGCGCGAGGAGGCGCTGGCCAGTGTCTACCGCGTCAGCCGCACCAAGGTGCGCGCGGCGCTGCTGATGCTGTCCAAGGACAAGGTCATCCAGATCGTGCCGGACAAAGGGGCGTTCGTGGCCAAGCCCAGCGCCGAGGAGGCGCGCGAGGTGTTCGCCGTGCGCCGCATCCTGGAAGCCGCGCTGGCGCGCGAGTTTGTCGCCAAGGCCACCGCCGCCGACTACAAGCGCATCGACCGCCACCTGGCGGCCGAGCGCAAGTCGCTGGCGGGCAACGATGCCCAGGTGCGCACCCGGCTGCTGGGCGACTTCCATATCGTGCTGGCCGAGGTGGTCGGCAACGGCGTGCTGACCGAGATGATGCGCGAGCTGTCGGCGCGCAGCGCGGTCATCACCATGCTGTACCAGTCGCGCCGCGACGCGGCCTGCTCGTCGGACGAGCACCGCGAGTTTATCGAGGCGGCGCGTGCCGGCGATGTCGAGCGCGCCGTCACGCTGATGGTGGACCACCTGGGCCACGTGGAAGGCGCGCTGCATTTCGAGGAAACGGCGCCGGTGGCGCGCGGCAAGGACCTGGTTGCCGCACTGCTGGCCTAGCCGCGACACGCTCTTCTGCTGCCGCATTGGCATCCCCTTCCGGTCCTGGTGCAGGCCGCTTGATGTGAGTCAAAGCACCCCGGGCCGCCCGCGCGCAAACTTCATCTCGCCATGAAGACGCGGGGGCGCACTTCATGAGCACTCGCCTGCCGGCACCTCATCGTCGGCAGGCAGCCCGCACGCTGCAACGGTGTGCGGGCTTTCTTTTTTCTGAGGACGGGGTTCCGCGGCGCCGAATGGCGCGCTGCCCCGCGGCCTCGAACCGGTGCCGTCCCGCACCGGATTTTCCCTTTTCCGACAGCGGGTTGCGGTGCGCCGCGCCCACGCTCGGGATTGCCGCCCGGTCGGGTCGTGCGCATCCCGCGCGGGCTTGCGCGCCGGCCACGCTCGAAAAGCGAATCGCGCCTTCGGGTTAGCATGCCGCAGGCCCCGCCAAGAGGCCCGCGCTGTCCCGCCACGCTGCGGTGGCAGCCGCACACGATAACGATCACAGGGAGACCGCCATGCGCCATCGCGCGATACCTGCCGTGCCGCCGCACTGCCGGCGCTAGCTCTCGCCTGAATCCCCTGCTTCCCGATCGAAAAAGGACTTCCCATGCCCAGCGCCTTCCGCCCCGACGCCTTTGCCGGCAAGACCGTATTCGTCGCCGGCGCCTCATCCGGCATCAACCTTGGCATCGCGCACGGCTTTGCGCGCGCCGGCGCCAGGTTGGCGCTGATCAGCCGCACCGCCGAGCGCATCCAGGCCGCTGCCGACACCATCACCGCGGCCGGCGGCACCGCCATCGGCATGGCTGCCGACGTGCGCGACTACGCCGCGGTCGAAGCGGCCTTTGTACGCGTGCAGGACGAACTGGGCCCGATCGACGTGGTCATCTCCGGCGCCGCCGGCAATTTCCTGGCGCCCGTGGTCGGCATGTCGGCCAACGCCTTCAAGACCGTGGTCGATATCGACCTGCTCGGCACCTTCAACGTGTTCCGCGCCAGCTTCGACCACCTCAACAAGCCGGGCGCGTCGCTGATCGCGATCACCGCGCCGCAGGCGGTCAACGCCATGATGTTCCAGGCCCATGCCTGCGCCGCCAAGGCCGGCATCAACATGCTGATCAAGTGCCTGGCGATGGAATGGGGCCCGGCCGGCGTGCGCGTGAACGGCATCTCCCCCGGCCCGATCGCCGACACCGAGGGCATGGCGCGGCTGGCCCCCACGCCCGAGATCGAGGCCCGCTACAAGGCGCGCCTGGCACTGCGCGACTACGGCACCAAGGACGACATCGCCGACGCCGCGATGTACCTGAGCAGCGACAACGCCCGCTACGTCACCGGCACCATCCTCGACTGCGACGGCGGCAGCAAGCTGGGCGACGCCTCGGCCGACGCGCTGAAGAAGCCGCAATAGACCGACATCGATACCCGCACCCGCAACGACCCAGAACACCAGGAGAACAACCATGACTTCAACCGTCCTCTACCAAGCCAGCGAAGGCGTGGCCACGCTGACCCTGAACCGCCCGGACGTGCTCAATGCACTGAACGCCGACATCCTGCGCGAACTGCGCGAGGCCGTGGACCGCGCCGCGGCCGACGCCGAGGTGCGCGCCGTGCTGCTGACCGGTGCCGGCCGCGGCTTCTGCGCCGGCGCCGACCTGGCCGCGCGCCAGGGTGGCGGCGTGTCCGATTCCGGCACGCTGCTGCGCGAGCGCTACCACCCCATCATCATGGCGCTGCGCGAGATGCCCAAGCCGGTCATCACCGCGGTCAACGGCGTGGCGGCCGGCGCCGGCATGAGTTTGGCGCTGGCGGGCGACGTGGTGCTGGCGGCGCGCTCGGCCAGTTTCCTGCAGGCGTTCTCCAAGATCGGCCTGATCCCGGATGCCGGCAGCACCTACTTCCTGCCGCGCTATGCGGGCGAGATGCGCGCCCGCGCGCTGGCCATCCTGGCCGAGAAGATCGACGCCGAAGAAGCCCACCGCATCGGCCTGGTGTGGAAGGTCCATGAGGACGCCGCGTTGCAGGACGAGGCCGGCAAGCTGGCCCGCCACCTGGCGAGCATGCCGACCATGGCCTACGCCATGATCAAGGAAGCGCTCAACCAGAGCTTCAGCAATGACCTTGCCGCGCAGCTCGAGGTGGAAGCCACGCTGCAGTCGCGCGCCAGCCGCACTGAAGACTGCAAGGAAGGCGTGGCGGCCTTCGTCGAGAAGCGCAAGCCGCAGTTCAAGGGCCGCTGAGCGCGGCGCCGCCCACTTTCCAAGGAGCCCTCGCATGAGCGCCAGCAACGAACGTATCCTCGTGACGATCGAAGGCGGCGTCGCCGACGTCCGCCTGAACCGCCCCGACAAAATGAACGCGCTCGACCAGGCCATGTTCGATGCCCTGATCGAGACCGGCGAACGGCTCGCGCGCCTGCCGGACCTGCGCGCGGTGGTGCTGTCCGGCGAAGGCCGCGCCTTCTGCGCCGGGCTGGACATGGGCCGCATGGCCGGCATGCTGGCGGACGATGCGGGTGCGTCGCAGCACGACAGCATCGGCGCGGGCCGGCTCGGCCAGCGCACCCACGGCATCTCCAATCGCCCGCAATACGCCTGCATGGTCTGGCGCGAGCTGCCGGTGCCGGTCTTTGCCGCCGTGCACGGCGTGGCCTTCGGCGGCGGCCTGCAGGTGGCGCTGGGCGCGGACGTGCGCTACGTCGCGCCAGACGCCAGGCTGTCGGTGATGGAGCTGAAGTGGGGACTGGTGCCGGACATGGCGGGCATGGTGCTGACGCGCGGGCTGGTGCGCCCCGATGTGCTGCGCGAGCTGATCTACAGTGCGCGCGTGCTCAGCGGCAGCGAGGCATGCGAGCTGGGGCTCGGCACCTGCCTGGCCGACGACCCGCACGCCGCGGCGCTGGCCGCCGCGCGCGAGGTCGCGCAGAAAAACCCGCACGCGATCCGCGCCGCCAAGCGGCTGATGGCGGTGGCCGAACGCGGCGACCACGCCGCCATCCTGCAGGCCGAGTCCGACGAGCAGGACCGGCTGGTGGGCTCGCCCAACCAGCGCGAGGCGGTGCTGGCCAACCTGGAGAAGCGCGTGCCGCGCTTCGTGCCGGCAGGCTGAAGCCAGCCGGTCAGTGGTGGCGCCGCCGCCGGTGCCACCACAGCGCATAGATGGCGACGTTCACCACCAGCACCACCAGGCCCAGCCACAGCTGCACCGTGGGCGTGAGCCCCGCCGGATAAATCAGCGGCAACAGGTAGCGCTCGACAAAGCCGCCGCTGTAGCCGGCCTGCCCGGCAGCCTGGCGCAGCGAGTTTTCCAGCGGCGTCAGCGGACAGATCCAGCCGGCCCATTCGATCAGCACGCCCCACACTGCCGCGGGCAGGTGCACCCATGCCGCACGCGGCCAGCGCAGTACCAGCAGG
This sequence comes from Cupriavidus taiwanensis LMG 19424, assembly GCF_000069785.1. Lineage (NCBI taxonomy): Bacteria > Pseudomonadati > Pseudomonadota > Betaproteobacteria > Burkholderiales > Burkholderiaceae > Cupriavidus > Cupriavidus taiwanensis. The sequence continues at coordinate 3,216,274 of NC_010528.1, forward strand.
CCGCCCGCCACCACGAACACGATGAACAGCGCGTGCGCGACGACCACCAGGTCGGCCAGCCAGGCGGCGATGGGCATGGCGTCGCGCGGCGGCCTCAGTTGCCGCCCGCGGTGTCCATCCAGTAACCCGGGCGCGCGAACTGCGCCTTCAGGTGCTCGATGAAGAAGCGGATCTTGGCCGGCACCGGACGCTGCTGCGGGTACACCGCAAGGATGTCGTAGGCGGGCAGCGCGTATTCGTCCAGCACCGTGATCAGCTCGCCGCTCTCGAGCTGCGGCAGGATCTCCCAGGTGGAGCGCCAGCCCAGCCCCAGTCCCTCACCGGTCCAGCGGTGCAGCAGCTCGCCGTCGTTGCAGTCCAGGTTGCCGTTGACGCGCACGGTCACGGTCTTGCCGTTCTGGCTGAAGTACCAGCCGCGCTGCTGCCCGCCCTGCAGGTTGAACGCCAGGCAGTTGTGCTGGGCCAGGTCGTCCAGGGTCTGCGGCACGCCGTATTTGGCAAAGTACGCCGGCGTGCCGCACACCACGCGCTTGTTCGACGCCAGCTTGATCGCGACAAAGTTCGGGTCGATCGCACCGCCAATGCGGATGCCGACGTCATAGCCCTCGCGCACCAGGTCGACCACGCGGTCGGTCAGGTTGAACGAGATCTGCACCTCGGGATTGCTGGCCAGGAATGCCGGCGCGTGCGGCGCCACGTGCTTGCGCCCGAATGCCGCCGGCGCCGACACGATCAGGTGGCCGGTCGCCTTGTGCTTGCCTTCGGCAATCAGCATCTCGGCGCGGTCGAGGTCGGCCAGCGCCTTCTTGCACTGCTCCATGAACACCGCGCCCTGCTCGGTCACGGCGATGCGGCGCGTGGACCGGTGCAGCAGCTTGACGCCGATGCGGGCTTCGAGTGCGTTGATGCGGCGGCCGATCATCACCGGCGTGACGTTCTGCGTCAGTGCCGCGGCCGCCATGCTGCCGTGCTCCACCACGGCGATAAAGGCTTCGATTTGCTTGAGTTTGTCCATCGGATATTCGTCTCCCGGGCGCCATTGTGCGGCATCGCCGGGGTTGTGGCATCCCTGCGCGGCTGATGGACCGGATCGAGGCCGCCGCATAAGGGCAGCCGCCAGGCCCGGCCACGGGCATGCGGCGGCACCCGGTGCGCGGCTACGTTGAACCCGCGCCAGCCGTGCGCTTGCCTAGCTGCGCGTTCAGTTCGGCCGCCTCGCCCAGCACATGGGCCAGGCGCCGCAGCGGCCGGCTGCATTGCAGATGCAGGTACAGGTAGCCGGCGGCGCCGGTCACCAACATCACGCCGTAGAGCCACAGCAGCGTGCCGGCCAAGGCCTGCTGGCGCGGCAGCGCGGCCAGCACCGCGGCGGCCGGCGCCAGCGCCAGCAACACCGCCAGCGTGCGCGCGGCCCCCTCCCACAGCCGCAGCTGCAGCGCCACGCGCCGCTGGCGCGCCTGCAACTGCTGCGGCGGGATGCGCGCCAGCCGGCGCAGCAGCGCGTCTTCGGCGGCACTGTCGCGATCCAGCTCCGCGGCCTGCCATCGCAGCGGATGGCGCAGCCGCGCCAGCACCGTGCCGGCACGGGCCAGGACCGCACCGACATAGCACGCCGCCGCCAGGGCCAGCAGGGCCTCGAAGCCGCGCAGCGACCACACCGGCACGGCCTGCTTCAGCCCGAGACGCCAGGCTGCCAGGCCGGCCCCGCACAGCATCGTCGCGGCCAGCGCCGCGATAAAGCCCAGCCACAACGCGCGTCCGAGCCGGCTGTCCGGCCCGGGCGTGGGCGCCGGTGAGGCCGACGTGGAGGCCAGCGCTTCTAGCAGTTCGTAGGTGGACGGCAGCCTGGAATACATGGTCGGCCCGGATCGCTTGGAATCCCGCCATTTTGCCGCAGCGCGCCGCGGCCGCCCCGCCTCGTGCTGGCGTACCCGGTGCTGCGCGGCGTGGCCGTACCGTCACACCGCATACGGAATGACCGGCGTCCGTGTACCCGTGCAGACCATCCAACCGGGCTTTCCGGCCCTATTGCGTACCTCAGGTATCGAATCAACTGATCGCTCTTCTGTTTATCCCAACCGGGTTGCGGGAATAGGATCGACTCCAACGAAATTCCCACCATTACCGGAGACAAGATCATGGCAAAGATGAGAGCAATCGACGCGGCAATCGCCGTGCTGGAGAAGGAAGGCGTGACCACAGCGTTCGGCGTGCCGGGCGCGGCCATCAACCCGTTCTACTCGGCGATGCGCAAGTCGGGCAACATCAACCACGTGCTGGCCCGCCATGTCGAGGGCGCCTCGCACATGGCCGAAGGCTACACCCGTGCCGAACCCGGCAATATCGGCATCTGCGTTGGCACCTCGGGCCCCGCCGGCACCGACATGATCACCGGCCTGTACTCGGCCTGGGCGGACTCGATCCCCATCCTCTGCATCACCGGCCAGGCCCCGCGCGCCCGGCTGTACAAGGAAGACTTCCAGGCCGTCGACATCGAGTCGATCGCCAAGCCCGTGACCAAGTGGGCCGTGACCGTGCGCGAGCCGGCGCTGGTGCCGCAGGTGTTCCAGCAGGCGTTCCACATCATGCGCTCGGGCCGTCCGGGTCCGGTGCTGATCGACCTGCCGTTCGACGTGCAGGTCGCCGAGATCGAGTTCGATCCCGACACCTACCAGTCGCTGCAGCCGTACAAGCCGGCCGCCTCGCGCGCCCAGATCGAGAAGGCCATCGCCATGCTGAATGCGGCCGAGCGCCCGCTGATCGTCTGCGGCGGCGGCGTGATCAACGCCGACGCGTCCGACCTGCTGGTCGAGTTCGCCGAGCTGGTCAACGTGCCGGTGGTGCCGACGCTGATGGGCTGGGGCGTGCTGGCCGACGATCACCCGCTGCAAGCCGGCATGGTCGGCCTGCAGACCTCGCATCGCTACGGCAACGCCACGCTGCTGGCTTCGGACTTCGTGATGGGCATCGGCAACCGCTGGGCCAACCGCCACACCGGCAGCATCGATGTCTACACCAAGGGCCGCAAGTTCGTGCACGTCGATATCGAACCGACCCAGATCGGCCGCGTGTTCGGCCCGGACCTGGGCATCGTCTCCGACGCCAAGGCCGCGCTGGAGCTGTTCGTCGAAGTCGCCCGCGAAATGAAGATGGCCGGCCGCCTGCCGTGCCGCAAGAGCTGGGTCGCCGACGTGCAGAAGCGCCGCCGCACCATGCAGCGCAAGAGCGACTTCGACAACGTGCCGGTCAAGCCGCAGCGCGTGTACCGCGAGATGAACCAGTACTTCCCGCGCGACGTGCGCTACGTCAGCACCATCGGCCTGTCGCAGATCGCCGCGGCGCAGTTCCTGTCGGTCAACGAGCCGCGTCACTGGATCAACTGCGGCCAGGCCGGCCCGCTGGGCTGGACCATCCCCGCCGCGATCGGCGTGAAGACCGCTTCGCCGAACTCCGACGTGGTGGCGATCTCGGGCGACTACGACTTCCAGTTCATGATCGAAGAGCTGGCCGTGGCCGCGCAGTTCAAGGTGCCGTACATCCACGTGGTGGTGAACAACTCCTACCTCGGCCTGATCCGCCAGGCGCAGCGCAACTTCGAGATGGACTACTGCGTCCAGCTCGCGTTCGACAACGTCAACGCACCGGAGCTGAACGGCTATGGCGTGGACCACGTCAAGGTGGTCGAAGGCCTGGGCTGCAAGGCGATCCGCGTGTTCAAGCCGGAAGACATCGCCCCGGCCTTCGCCGAGGCGCGCGACCTGATGGCCGAGTTCTCGGTGCCGGTGGTGGTCGAGGTGATCCTGGAGCGCGTGACCAATATCGCGATGGGCACCGAGATCGACAACATCAACGAGTTCGAGCCGATCGAAGACCTCGAGGACATCGAGGAAGCAATCCTGAAAGAAGAAGTGGAAACGGCGTAAGACCCTTCCCGCCCCCTGCAGGACCAGACCGTCATCCCCGCGCAGGCGGGGATCCAGCGTCTTTGAAAGTCACTGGGTTCCCGCCTTCGCGGGAACGACAAGAAAAACCAAGTCACAGGAGATGACAAATGACCAAACTTGCGGCCAACCTCACCATGCTGTTCAACGAAGCCGGTTTTCTCGACCGCTTCGAAGCCGCTGCGCGCGCGGGCTTCCGCGGCGTGGAATTCCTGTTCCCCTATGCGTTCCATGCGGACCAGATCGCTGACCGCCTGAACCGTTTCCAGCTCGACCTGGTGCTGCACAACCTCCCGGCCGGCAAGTGGGACGCGGGCGAGCGCGGCATTGCCTGCCACCCGGACCGCGTCGGCGAGTTCCAGGACGGCGTGGGCGAGGCCATCAAGTACGCCAAGGTGCTGGGCGTACGCCAGCTGAACTGCCTGGTCGGCATCCTGCCGCAGAACGTCAAGCGCGAGCAGGCCCAGGAAACGCTGGTGGAGAACCTGCGCTTCGCCGCCGGCGCGCTGGCTGCCGAGCATATCGACCTGCTCATCGAGCCGATCAACACCTTCGACATCCCGGGCTTCTTCCTGTCGCGCACGCAGCAGGCGCTGGACCTGATCAACCAGGTCAACGCGCCCAACCTGTACGTGCAGTACGACATCTATCACATGCAGCGGATGGAGGGCGAGATCGCCAACACCATCAAGTCCAACCTGCCGAAGATCAAGCACATCCAGCTGGCCGACAACCCGGGCCGCAACGAGCCGGGCACGGGCGAGCTGAACTACCAGTACCTGTTCAAGTTCCTGGACGAGATCGGCTACACCGGCTGGATCGGCTGCGAATACAAGCCGAAGACCACCACCGAAGCCGGCCTGGGCTGGCGCGCCGCGCACGGCGTGCAGTAAGCCTGCGGTAACCCGCTAACACCTACGCGAACCCACACAGACTTAATCTCATTCAAGGAGACATCAACATGGCAAACCAACGCAACGTCGGCTTCATCGGCCTGGGCATCATGGGCGCACCGATGGCGGGCCACCTGCGCGCCGCCGGCCACACGCTGTTCGTGCATGACGTCAACCCGGCCCCGCAAGCGCTGGTCGATGCAGGCGTGACCGTCTGCACCAGCGCCGAGGAAGTCGCCAAGCGTGCCGACATCATCATCATCATGGTGCCGGACACGCCGCACGTGGAAGCGGTGCTGTTCAGCGAGAAGGGCGTGGCCGCCGCGTTCAAGGCGGCCGGCAAGGAAGCCAGCTACAGCAAGATCGTGGTCGACATGAGCTCGATCTCGCCGATCGCCACCAAGGACTTCGCCGCGCGCATCAACAAGCTGGGCGCTTCGTACCTGGACGCGCCGGTGTCGGGCGGTGAAGTGGGCGCCAAGGCCGCGTCGCTGACGATCATGGTTGGCGGCCCGCAGGAAGCCTTCGACCAGGTCAAGCCGCTGTTCGAGCTGATGGGCAAGAACATCACGCTGGTGGGCGGCAACGGCGACGGCCAGACCACCAAGGTGGCCAACCAGATCATCGTCGCGCTGAACATCCAGGCCGTGTCCGAAGCGCTGCTGTTCGCCTCCAAGGCCGGCGCCGATCCGGCCAAGGTGCGCGAGGCGCTGATGGGCGGCTTTGCCGCTTCCCGCATCCTCGAAGTGCACGGCGATCGCATGGTCAAGCGCACCTTCGATCCGGGCTTCCGCATCGAGCTGCACCAGAAGGACCTGAACCTGGCGCTGCAGGGTGCCAAGGCGCTGGGCGTGGCGCTGCCCAACACCGCGACCGCGCAGGAGCTGTTCAACACCTGCTCGGCCAATGGCCTGGGCAAGCAGGACCACTCGGCCCTGTGCCGCGCGATCGAGATCATGTCTAACCACCAGATCGCCAACGCCAAGTAAGCAGCAACCCCGTCGTCCCCGCCCTGCGGGGACGACTAGCTTTCGCAGTCAGCCAGTACCCCGTCAGCACCAGGATTCTTCATGCTCGCCACCGAACCCCAAGCCGCCCTGCTGTCGCCCCAGCGCACGGCAGCCCATCCCGGACAGCTCAATCCGCGCGCGCTGCTGCGCGACCTGTTCGATACCGCGGTCGCTTCCGTCAGCGCCAGCCATTGCCTGCCGCCGCACCTGCCCGCGCCGCCCAAGGGGCGCACCGTGGTGATCGGTGCCGGCAAGGCCGCCGCGGCGATGGCGCAGGCGGTGGAAGCGAACTGGCAAGGCGAGCTGTCGGGTCTGGTGGTGACGCGCTACGGCCACGGCGCCGACTGCAAGCGGATCGAAGTGGTCGAAGCCGCCCATCCCGTCCCCGATGAAGCCGGCGCGCGTGCCGCGCAGCGCATGGTCGAACTGGTGCAGGGGCTGACCGCCGACGACCTGGTGCTGTGCCTGATTTCCGGCGGCGGCTCCGCGCTGCTGGCCGCGCCCGCGCCGGGCCTGACGCTGGCCGACAAGCAAGCCGTGAACAAGGCGCTGCTCAAGAGCGGCGCCAGCATCGGCGAGATGAACTGCGTGCGCAAGCACCTGTCCGCGCTCAAGGGGGGACGCCTGGCGCTGCACTGCGCGCCGGCGCGCGTGGAAACGCTGCTGATTTCCGATATTCCCGGCGATGACCCGACCCTGATCGCCAGCGGCCCGACGCTGCCCGACGCGACCACCTGCGCCGATGCGCTGGCCGTGATCGCCAAGTACGGCATCGACGTGCCCGCCAACGTGCGCGCGCACCTGGAAAGCGGTGCCGGCGAAACGCCCAAGCCCGGCGACGCGCGCTTCAACGGCCACCGCAGCGTGACGCTGGCGACCGCGCAGCAGTCGCTGGAAGCGGCCGCGGCGCGCGCGCGAGAACTGGGCTTCGAGGCCCACATCCTGTCCGACTGCATCGAAGGCGAAGCGCGCGAAGTGGCCGAAGTGCATGCGGCCATCGCGCGCCAGGTCGCCCAGCGCGGCCAGCCTTTCAGCAAGCCGTGCGTGATCCTGTCCGGCGGCGAGACCACCGTGACCGTGCGCGGCAAGGGCCGTGGCGGGCGCAATGCGGAGTTCCTGCTGGCGCTGGCGGTGGGGCTCGATGGCCTGGCCGGCGTGCATGCGATTGCCGGCGATACCGATGGCATCGACGGTTCCGAAGACAACGCCGGTGCGCTGCTCTCGCCCGACACGCTGACCCGCGCCGCCGCGCGTGGGCTGAACGCGCGCGCGCATCTGGAAAACAACGATGGCTACGGCTTCTTTGCCGGCGTGGACGACCTGATCGTCACCGGCCCGACCCGTACCAACGTGAACGACTTCCGCGCCATTTTGATTACCTGATTTTTTGTCGTTCCCGCCTGCGCGGGAATGACAAGCAGCTGAGTACAGCAGTACCAATTGACTCGCGGCGCCGACGCGCCGCTACCGAGAATCGAAGAGGAGACATCATGAGACGCCAGCGCAAAGCGAAGATCGTGGCCACGCTCGGCCCCGCCAGCACCGACATCGCGGTGATCCGCGCGCTGTTCGAGGCCGGCGCGGACGTGTTCCGCCTGAACTTCAGCCACGGCACGCACGAGGACCACCGCGCGCGCTACGACGCGGTGCGCCAGGTCGAGGCCGAGACCGGTCGCCCCATCGCCGTGCTGGCCGACCTGCAGGGCCCCAAGCTGCGCATTGGCACCTTCGCCGCCGGCAAGGTCGCGGTGCGCACCGGCGATGTGTTCGTGCTCGACAGCGACCCGACCCCGGGCGACGGCACCCGCGTCTACCTGCCGCACCCGGAGCTGTTCCAGGCCGCGCAGCCCGGCCAGTCGCTGCTGATCGACGACGGCAAGGTGCGCCTGGCGATCGAGTCGGTGACCACCGGCACCATTACCACGCGCGTCGCCAACAACGGCTCGCTGTCCGACCGCAAGGGCGTGAACGTGCCCGACGCGGTGATCCCCATCCCCGCGCTGACCGAGAAGGACCGCAAGGACCTGGACTTCGCGCTGTCGCTTGGCGCCGACTGGATCGGCCTGTCGTTCGTGCAGCGCCCGTCCGACATCGTCGAGGCGCGCGAGATCGTCGGCACCCGTGCCGGCATCCTGTCCAAGATCGAGAAGCCGGCAGCGCTGCAGCAGCTGGAAGAGATCGTGCGGGTGTCCGATTCGGTGATGGTGGCGCGCGGCGACCTCGGCGTGGAACTGCCGCCCGAGCGCGTGCCCGGCGTGCAGAAGCGCATCCTGCGCGTGTGCCGCCAGCTGGGCAAGCCGGTGGTGATCGCCACGCAGATGCTCGAATCGATGATCGACTCGCCGGTGCCGACGCGTGCCGAAGCCTCGGACGTGGCCAGCGCGATCTATGAAGGTGCCGATGCCGTGATGCTGTCGGCCGAGTCGGCCAACGGCCGCTACCCGGTGCAGGCGGTCTCGATGATGAACCGCATCGTCACCGAGGTCGAGCGCGACCCGCTGTACCGCAACCTGCTCGACGCCCAGCACGAGACCCCGCTGAACACGCGCCAGGATGCCATTTGCGCCGCGCTGCGCGAAGTCACACACATCATCGGCGCCGCGGCGACGGTGACCTATACCTCGTCGGGCTCGACCGCGCTGCGCGCCGCGCGCGAGCGGCCGTGCGCGCCGATCGTCAGCATCACGCCCAACCTGGACATTGCGCGCCGGCTGGCGATCGCCTGGGGCATCCACTCCACCGTGAGCCCGGACGTGCAGAGCGTCGACGAAATGGTCGAAGCCGCCACGCGCGCCGCGGTCGCCGAAGGCTATGCCGCGCCGGGTGACCAGATCACCATCGCCGCCGGCATGCCGTTCGGCCAGGGCGGCACCACCAACCTGCTGCGCGTGGCCGAAGTCAGCGCCAGCGTGGTGGCTGCCGCGCCTGCCGCACGCGAGGCCGCACTGGCCTGAGCGCGCGCCCGCGCGTTCCCGCTGCGGAACGACCACGCCATGACGGAACCGGGTGCAAACCCGGTTTCTTCGCTTTGCCGCACACCGCCCGCATTGCCCGTCTCCAGGGCGAGTGGGCGGTGTTTTTTTTGGCGTGCCGGCGCGTGCGTCCGCCGGCCCGGCGCGGCGCCACGACCAGCACCGAAGCGGGGATTGCTATACTGGATTCCACTTCCCCTGCCCTCTTTGCCAAGCCCCGGAGCCCCCATGCGCCTAGACGACGAAGCCGAAAGCCAGCACGTTGAAGACCGCCGCGGCGGATTCGGCGGTCTTGGCGGCAAGTCGATCGGCATCGGTACGGTCATCATCGCGCTGGCGGCGTCGTATTTCTTCGGCATCGATCCGATGCTGATCATGCAGGGCGCGTCGGTGCTGCAGGGCTCCGGCCCGCCGCAGCAACAGCAGCAGGCCAACCGGCCGCCGGCAACGGACCAGATGACGGTCTTTACGCGCAGGGTGCTGGGCAATACCGAGCGCACCTGGCAACACATCTTCGAGACGCAGCTCAACCGCCGCTATGCGCCGCCGACGCTGGTGCTGTTCTCCGGCGCCACGCCGACGGCGTGCGGCACCGGCCAGTCGGCGATGGGTCCGTTCTACTGCCCCGGCGACCAGAAGGTCTATATCGACCTCGCCTTCTATGACGAATTGCGCCAGCGCTTCGGCGCCGGCGGCGACTTTGCCCAGGCCTATGTGATCGCGCACGAGATCGGCCACCATGTGCAGAACCTGCTCGGCGTTTCGGACAAGGTCGACAACGCGCGCCGGCGCATGGGCCAGGCGCAGGCCAACCAGCTGTCCGTGCGCATGGAGCTGCAGGCCGACTGCCTCGCCGGGGTGTGGGCCGCTACCGCGCAGCGCGCCAACCAGCAGCTGCTGGAACCCGGCGATATCGAAGAAGGCTTGAAGGCCGCCGCCGCGATCGGCGACGACCGGCTGCAGCGGCAGTCCCAGGGCTATGTCGTACCGGAAGCGTTCACCCACGGCTCCAGCGAGCAGCGCGTGCGCTGGCTGCGCCGCGGCATCGAGTCCGGCGACATCCGCAAGTGCGACGCCTTCGCCGCGCGCGACCTGTAGTTCCCGGCCTCATCCCAACCTTGGTGGGGGCCGACAATGTGACGTTTGCGTTGTCCCGGCCGGCTTCCCTGTCTATAATCGCCGGCAAGGCCGCAGTATGACGGCCGGTCGCCGGCGTCGATCCTCACCGGTCTTCCCCGCCGCAGCGCCGGGTCCCTTCCCCGCCGGACCCCCGTACCACCGGTACGCGCCATTGCCGCAGTCGTTGCGGCGTCTCCGCACCCAAGCCGTTCCGTTCCAACCGCACCGGAGCCACGGCGATCTTCACTTGCCGTGCGCCCGTGCCAGCCCTGACCTGACATGGCGTCGTTTTTCCTGAAGCGCCCGGCGTTTGCCTGGGTGCTGGCCATCCTGACCGTGGTGGCGGGCCTGCTGGCCCTGAACCGCATCCCCATCGCCCAGTATCCGGCGGTGGCGCCACCCACGGTGATCATCTATGCCGATTACCCCGGCGCGTCCGCGCGCACGGTCGAGGATCGCGTCACCGCGGTGCTGGAGCAGCAGATGCACGGCATTCCGGGCCTGCTCTACCTGGATTCCAGCAGCGAGGGCGGCACCGCCACGGTGACGCTGGGCTTCCGCCAGGGCACCGACCCGCAGCTGGCGCAGGTCAACGTGCGCAACCGCGTGGCCCAGGCCGAACCGCTGCTGCCCGAGGCGGTGCGCCGCGGCGGGGTCTATGTCGACCAGGCCAGCAGCAGCGCCTTCATGTATGTGTCGCTGGTGTCGGACAGCGGCCAGCTCGACGAGACCGCGCTAGGCGACTTTGCCGCGGGCTCGGTGCTGCCGCTGCTGCGCCGCCTGCCCGGCATCGGCAAGGCCGAGCCCTACGGCGCCGAGTACGCGCTGAGGATCTGGTTCGACCCGGACAAGCTGAACGCCTTCAACCTGACTACGGCCGAGGTCGAGGCCGCGATCCGCGCGCGCAATGGCAACGTCACGCCGGGCCAGCTGGGCGGCGCGCCGGCCGTGCCGGGCCAGCCGTTCCAGGCGATCGTGCGTCCGCCGGCGCCGATGAGCGACGCGCAGGCGTTCGGGCGCATCGTGGTGCGCGCCGCCACCGACGGCTCGGCGGTGCTGTTGCGCGATGTGGCGCGGGTGGAGCTTGCCGCCAGCGACTACCGCTACGGCTCCACGCTGAACACGCGCAACGCCGCCTCGATCGGCCTGAAGCTGGCCGACGGCGCCAACGTGCTGCAGACCTCGCGTACCGTGCGCGCGGCGCTGGATGCCGCCAGCAAGGGCTTCCCGGGCGACGTGCGCTATGAGATCTCGTATGACGGCGCCACCTTCGTGCAGGCGTCGATCTCGCGCGTGGTGCTGACGCTGATCGAGGCCACGGTACTGGTGTTCCTGATCCTTTACCTGTTCCTCGGCAACCTGCGCGCCACGCTGATCCCCTGCATCGTGGTGCCGGTGTCGCTGCTCGGCACGGTCGCGTGCCTGTATGCGCTGGGCCTGTCGCTGAACGTGATCACGCTGTTCGGCGTGGTGCTGGCGATCGGCATCCTGGTCGACGACGCCATCGTGGTGGTGGAAAACGTCGAGCGCATCATGCGCACCGATGGCGTCGGCGCGATGGAGGCCGCGGCGCGCTCGATGCGCGAAGTCTCGGGCGCGCTGGTCGCGGTGACGCTGGTGCTGTGCGCGGTGTTCGTGCCGATGGCGTTCTTCGGCAGCGCCGTGGGCGTGATCTACCGGCATTTCGCCGTGACGCTGGCGGTGTCGATCGCGTTCTCGCTGTTCTTTGCGCTGACGCTGGCGCCGGCGATGTGCGCCAGCCTGCTGCGCCACAGCGCGGCGCCGGCGCGCGGACCGCTGGCGTGGTTCGACGCGCGCTTTGCCGCGTTCACCGCGCGCTATGCCGGCTGGGTACAGGCGCTGCAGCGGCGGCGGCTGCGCTGGCTGGCGGTGTACCTGGCGCTGACGCTGGCGTGCGGCTATGCCCTGTGGAAAATGCCCAGCGGTTTCCTGCCCGAAGAGGACACCGGCGAGATCGTGGTCGATGTGGAATTGCCCGCCGGCAGCACGCAGGCCGACACGCGACGCCTGGTCGCCAGCCTCGAGCAGTGGATGCGCGACCAGCACTACCCGGTGCGTTCCAGCTTTGCCGTGCTGGGCTGGAGCAGCGGCGGCAGCGGCGAGCAGCGCGCCAGCCTGTTCATCGGCCTGACCGACTGGAAGGTGCGCGGGCGCGGGCAGTCGGCGCAGGCGGTACTGGAACGGCTCTCGGCCGGCCTGGAAAGCTGGCCCGGCCGCGGCGCCGCGCAGCTGTTCGCCTACAACAGCTCGGCGCTGCCGGAACTGGGCAGCATCGGCGGCCTGGACATGCGCCTGGTGGCGCGCCAGCCGGTGGGGCGCGAGGCGCTGTTCGCCGCGCGCGACAAGCTGATCGAGCGCGCCAGGCAAGACCCGGTGCTGGGCGAGGTGCGCGCCACCACCGGCCAGCCGGTACCGGCGCTGGACCTGAAGTTCGACTACCCCAAGGCCGAGGCCTTCGGCGTCGATGCCGAGCTCGTGCACCACACGCTGTCGGCGACGCTGGGCTCGCGCTATATCGACGAGGTGGCGCGCGAAGGCCGGGTACGGCGCGTGATCCTGCAGGCCGACGCCCCGTTCCGCATGCACCCGGATCAGCTTGCCCGCGTACACGTGCGCAACGCCCAGGGCGCGATGGTGTCGCTTGCCGCGTTTGCTTCGCTGGAATGGGGGCAAGGCGAGGTCACGCTGGAGCGCTTCGACGGCTTCAGCTCGGTGCGCATCAATGCCGAAGTGGCGCCGGGCTACACCACCGGCGCGGCGATGACGCGGCTGGCGGAACTCGTGCGTGAGCTGGGTCCCGAATTCGACGTGCGCTGGACCGGGCGCGCCTACGAGCAGGAGCAGACCGGCACGCAGGCGCCGTGGCTGTTCGCGCTGTCGCTGCTGTTTATCTTCCTGTGCCTGGTGGCGCTGTATGAAAGCTGGACCTTGCCGCTGGCGGTGATTGCGATCGTGCCCACCGGCCTGATGGGCGCGGCCGCCGCGATCTGGCTGCGCGCCATGCCCAACGACGTCTACTTCAAGGTCGGCGTGGTGGTGATCATGGGCCTGGCGGCCAAGAACGCCATCCTGATCGTCGAATATGCCGAGCAGCTGCGGCGCGGCGCCGCGGGCGCCATGGATGTGGTCGAGGCCGCCACGCGCGCGGCGCGCCAGCGGCTGCGTCCGGTGGTGATGACCTCGCTGGCGTTCGTGCTGGGCGTGGTGCCGCTGGCGATCAGCACCGGCCCAGGCGCGGGCGCGCAACAGGCGGTCGGCACCGGCGTGCTGGGCGGCATGCTGGGCGCGACGGTGCTGGGCACGCTGGCGGTGCCGCTGCTGTACGCGGCCATCGCGCGCCGCTTGCCGCGTGCGCGGCCGGCGCCGGAACCTGCGGCAGCAGCAAGCCCTGCGGAATAGAAAAACGCCTGCCAGGCGAATAGAGAAGGAGGAGGAGGTCGGCCGGGCAGGCGGGAGAGAAAATTTGCGGCCACCCGCGGTGGCCGCGTCGGGTCATGAGCAGACCCGGGGTATCAGACGCGATAGCCGTACAGCGAACCGTCGCCGGAGCGCGAGTTGTCGAGCGCGCGTTCGGCCACGTCACCGGTGAAGGTGTGCGTGCCTTCGCTGAAGGTATCGAACTTGCCGCGCTTCGAGATCTCGCCGCTGAAGCTGTGCGCCCCTTCGCTGAAGGTGTCGAACTTGCCGTCGCGGCGCGAGCCTTCCGAGTACGGATCGAAGCGGCCGGTGCGGGCGCCGTCGGTGTAGGTGTCGAACTTGCCTTGCTTGGCGCCGTCCGTATACACATCGTACTTGCCGACCCGCAGCGCGTCGGCATACACATCGAACTTGCCAACCTTGCTGGCAGCGGGGGCAGCCATCGCCGTAGCGGACGCGGCCACTGCCGCGAACACGAGCGCGCCGCCAAGGATACGTCTGGCGATCATTTGGGACTCCTTCAACTGATTTCGTCGTTCTTTCTTGTAGGTCCGGGATAAGACTCCGGCCGCTCTGCAATCTATGTTGCGATGCGAGCACGGACTGAAGATTAGTCACAGCCCGCGCCAGCAGAAATACCGCTGCGACGAATGGTGCGTTGCGAGTCGTGAAACGACTCGCTTGCCGATGAATGGTGTCCGCGGATCGCCCGCGACACGCCGCCACGGAGCCAGCCGCGTGGCGGCGGCCGCACCCCCGAGGGCGGGTTCAGAGCGTGTACTGGCCGGCGGCTTCCGGCTGGAATGCGATCTCGGCGATCTGCACCTGCTGTTCGCGGCCATCGGGCAGGCGGTAGCTGACGGTCTCGCCGGCGCGCGCGCCCAGCAGCGCCTGGCCGACCGGAGACAGCACCGAAAGCCGGCCGGCGTCGAAGTCGGCGGCGTCGGGATACACCAGCGTCCAGTTGCGGGGCGCCTGCTCGCCCGGCAGCGTGCACACCACACGGGTGTTCATGGTGACCACATCGGTCGGAATCTCCTCGGGCGCGACGATGGTGGCGCGTGCCAGCAGGCTGTCGAGCATGTCCTCGAGCTGGGCCGAGCCGGCGCGGCTGGCGATGCGCTCCAGGCGGGTGACGTCGAGTTCGGTCAGGTACAGGGTGGCGGTCTGGGTCTTGGTGGCCGTCATGGCGGGTCCTCCGGCAGTCGTGGGTGGGCGCGGCCGGCCTGCATGGCAGACGGCGGCGGTCAGGTCTTGCGGGTTGGCGTGCCGCGCAGCGGCGCGCGCATCAACGAATCGGAAAAGCGTTGCGGCGATCGCCGGCAACAACGGAAAAGCTGGCTCGGGCCCGGTTCGGCCCGGGCCCCGCTATGGGAGACGAATCAGGCTGGGAACCGGGCGGAATCAGGCGGTGCGCTGATCCGGCGGGGCGACATCGCGCGCTTGGGGCGCTGGGGCAGGCTGGGGGCCAGGGCGATCGCGAACGCGGGCGCGCGGCCGGTCCGCAGCGGGCGGACAGGCGCATCGGGCATCGGCGTCAGGCGATCGGTCATGGTCAGGGCGGAAATGGATAAGCGGCAGCGGATGGCGTGCTGTAACGGCGAGCCTGGAAGTGGTGGCTCACCTGCCTTGCTGCCCCGGTCCGTGCACCGTGCTGGTGCGAAGCCGGAGCAACCATCGTAGCACAGCGCCGGGTTCGGGGTGCTCACCCATTGGTGGCATGGCACTCGCAGCCCGCCCCGGCCGCGGCCTGCTGCAGGTTTTGCAGGATGCCGCAGGCGCTGGCGGGCTGGTGATGGCGGCAGGTTTCGCGCAGCGCGCGCAGCTGGCCCTCGAGGGACTCCAGCGCCACGCGCTGGGCATGGATCTGGGCGATCTGGCGATCCAGCAGCGTGTTGATGTCGTCGCAGTCCTGCGACGGGTTGCGCTCGAACTCGCGCAGCCGCCTGACGTCGGCCAGGCTCATCCCGAGCGAACGGCAATGGCGCACGAAGTTCAGTTGCACGACATGGGCCTCGTCATAGCGGCGGTAGCCATTGGCCTCGCGCCGGGGGGCGTCCAGCAGCCCTTCGCGCTCGTAGTAACGGATGGTCTCGACATCGCAGCCGCTGGACCGTGACAGTTCGCCGATACGCATTAGCCTGTTCCTCGTCGTACCCTGTAACGACTACAGGGTTGACGATAGTGTAGGCCAGCCTGCGGCATCCTGCAGACGGTGGCGAAGCCGCCGCAACCGTCCGTGTCGTCCGAGTCGTCGGTGTGATACCGCCGCCACGGCGGCGCCAGCGCCTTGCGGCATCCTGTAGAATTCCTTCCACTTCCACCGATAAGCCGTCCCCTTTCGTGCGCGCCCTGCGGCTGCTCCTGCTGGTCATGATGCTGGCCTTCCTGCCCCTGCCGGGCTGGGCGGCCGCGCTCGCGCACGCCGTGGTATCCACCACCGCAGCCGCGGGCGTACCTGGCGCTGCGATCGTCGATGCCGACGTCGATGTCGCCGGCGCCGACGGTGCGCACCAGGCCGCCGTAACCGGCGAGCCGGCGAACGATCCCCTGCCGCTTCCCGAAGCCGCCGAGCCGCAGTGGCAGCCCGGCGCCGACCTGGCCGAGCAACTGCTGCCGGCCGCCCCGCTGCGCCTGGCTCCCTGGTCCGGCCGCGCGGGGCCGCCGCGCTATGCCGGCGCCCTGCTGCCCGAACCCGACCTGCCGCGGCTGCCGCGACCGCCGCGCGCCTGATTCCCCACGGCGCGGCCAGGCCGCGCCCGCCGAACCCGCGTGCCGCGCACGAGTGCGGCGCGCGCCTGCGGTCCGACCGCGTCCCTGCGCCACACGGCGCGACCTACCACTGCTCCACACACACATGAAACGCGTACTGCTTTTCCTGGCGACCAACCTCGCCGTCATGCTTGTCCTCAGCATCACCGCCAGCGTGCTCGGGGTGAACCGCTTCCTGACCGCCAACGGTCTGAACCTCGGCACGCTGCTGGCATTTGCCGCGCTGATGGGCTT
This sequence comes from Cupriavidus taiwanensis LMG 19424, assembly GCF_000069785.1. Taxonomy (NCBI): domain Bacteria; kingdom Pseudomonadati; phylum Pseudomonadota; class Betaproteobacteria; order Burkholderiales; family Burkholderiaceae; genus Cupriavidus; species Cupriavidus taiwanensis. Next base: position 3,232,653 of record NC_010528.1, read on the forward strand.
CGGCGGCGCCTTTATCTCGCTGCTGATGTCCAAGACCATCGCCAAGTGGTCGACCGGCGCGCAGGTCATCACCCACCCCAGCACCAGCACCGAGCTGTGGCTGGTGCAGACCGTCGAGAAGCTGGCGCAGCGTGCCGGCCTGCCGATGCCGGAAGTGGCCATTTACGAGGGGGAGCCCAATGCCTTCGCCACCGGCGCGACCAAGAACAGCTCGCTGGTAGCGGTGTCCACCGGCCTGCTGCAATCGATGTCGCATGAAGAGGTCGAGGCCGTGCTCGCACACGAGGTCGCCCACGTCGCCAACGGCGACATGGTCACGCTGACGCTGATCCAGGGCGTGGTCAACACCTTCGTGATCTTCCTGGCGCGCGTGGTGGGCTACTTCGTCGATTCCATGCTGCGCAAGAACGACGAAGAGTCGAGCGGCCCCGGCATCGGCTACATGGTCACGGTGATCGTGTGCGAAATCGTGTTCGGCATCCTGGCCAGCATCATCGTGGCCTGGTTCTCGCGCCGCCGCGAGTTCCGCGCCGACGCCGGCGCCGCCAGCATGATGGGCACCCCCACGCCGATGGTCGCGGCCCTGCGCCGCCTCGGCGGGCTGGACCCGGACGGGCTGCCGCAGAACATGCAGGCGATGGGTATCGCCGGCGGCAAGTCGTGGATGGCGCTGTTCTCGAGCCACCCGCCGATCGAGCAGCGCATCGCCGCGCTGCAGTCGGCGCGCTGACGCCAGGGCTCAGTCGAACACGCGGCCGCGCAGCGCCTTGACCTGGCTGCGCTGGCTCTTGCTCTCCAGCCGGCGCTGGCGGGATGCCAGCGTCGGCCGCGTCGGCCGGCGCACGCGCGGCGGCGTGGCCACGCTGCGCACCAGCTCGTGCAGGCGGCGCACCGCCTCGTCCCGGTTCTGGTCCAGGCTGCGGAACTGCTGCGCCTTGATCACCACCACGCCGTCGCGCGTGATGCGGTGGTCATGCAGGGCCAGAAGGCGTTCCTTGTGGTCAGGCGGCAGCGAAGATGCCCGCACGTCGTAGCGCAGGTGCACGGCATTGGATACCTTGTTGATGTTTTGCCCGCCCGCGCCCTGCGCGCGGATCGCGGTAACCAGGTATTCGTGGTGGGGAATAACCAGCTCGTCGACCATGGCTGCATCATAGCAAGCACGGTTCGCGCCGGACCGCGCTAGCGCCACGAATAAGCCAGGCCGATGCCATAGGTGATCTGGTTGCGCGTGCCGCGCTGCGTCACGATGGGGCTTTCGGCCGCGTCGCCGGCCAGGCGCTGCGCGTAGACCATCGCGCCGCCATACCAGTGTTTGTCGAACTGGTAGATCATCGCCAGCCAGCCCGTAAACTGCTCCAGCCCGCCGCCCGGGCTGTAGACGGGCAGGCCGCTGGCGGCCGAGTCCGTCGGGGTGACGCCGAAGTAGGTACGGTTGAAGCTGCCGCTGACCCAGGTTGCGCCCAGGCCCATGCCCGCGTAGATGCGCTGGTGCAGCGGCATCCAGAAGGTGCCGGTGGCGGTAACGCGGCTGCCGCCGTAGACGATGCCGGCATTGGTCATCACGTTGATGCCGCCGCGGAGCCGCCACGGGACACGCCCGGGGCTCAGGTATTCATAGCCGATGTACCCGCCCGCCTCCACCGTGGTGTCGATCTCATGCACCTGCGCCACGACCGGATCGTCGACGTTGTTGCGGCCCAGTCGCAGCCCAACCGCGGGCCCCCACTGGAAACCCGTCAGTCCGCCGAAATTGAACTGCGCATAAGGCCCGTACCATTCCAGCAGCCGCCCGCCCGCGGTCACATAGCGCACGCCGGGCACCACGCCGAGCATGCGATCCTTGCCGCCGGCGAATTCGGTGGTCGAGCCCACGCCGAGGCCGGCCATGTTGGGCAGGGAGCCTGGTAGGCTCAGTGGCGTGGCAACGGCTGCGGCGCTAGCGCCGGCGAGCACCAGTGCTGCCATCCTACGCAGGAGGTTCGTCGGAATCGCCATGGCTGTCTGCGGAGCGGCACCATCGGCGCGCGCGGTTCGGTGGAGTGTGTGAATCTATCAGCACCGGCGCGCGCCGCCGACACACGCGTGCTGAAAGTTTTCGTCGCGCGAGTTAAAGCCTGCCGCGAGGGAGCAGACCGCAGCGGCGCTCCAGGCGCCGCTGTTGGAAGTGCGCGGGGTGCGCCAGCGTCCCGTGACAGGAAATCAGCGTGGCAGCATGTTGTGGGACTTGGCGTAGTCGCGCAGCGCTTCGTTGATGCGCGTCTGCCATCCATCGCCGGTGGCCTTGAACGCGTCGATCACGTCCCGGTCGTAGCGCACATTGACAGAGACTTTGCGCTCTCCCTCGGGCAACGCCGGCCGGCCGCGCCGCTTCATCAATGCTTCCGCCCTTTCCTTGCCCAGAATCTTGGGGAGAACCTCCCGGGCGGGCCGCATACGTGCCAATTCGGCGTCGGTCAGCTCGCGCGCATCCGGATCCGAGGCAGCCGCGCGGCGGATCGCGGCGTCTTCCGCGTCGGTGACGCGGACAATTTTACGTTTGGTCGGCATAGCGTTTTTCCTCTCGCTTGTTGGCTTTGCGCAAGCTAATGATGCGGATGCTGTCACCGCGCACCGTGAAGACGACCATGTGGACTCGGTTGCCGATCAAGCCAAGGCCTTGAAAACGCTCCTCGGCATATTCGAAGCGGGTATCCGGGTCGATCACGGCGCAGTCCCATTCGAACGATTCAGCGGCCGCCAGAGAAATGCCATGTTTGGCTTGGTTGACACGGTCTTTTGCTGGGTCGAAATCGATCAGCATGAAATTATTGTGGCTACATTAATTTGAGCGTACAAGTATTATTTGTTGCCCCATGCAAACTCAGCTATCCAGCGAGCCTTGGGCAGCGCCCGACATCCTCCTGCTTCTGTGCGACGGTGGAAATCGGCGTGATTGCCGTTCTTGTAGAAAACTTGGGTGGGAAACGTTGGGAGGGGCAGCTCTACGCCCGCCTTTCCGTTCACATGGCGCGGCGATGACGGCGGCGGCTAACGGTCGTGCCGGCGCCAAAGACGGGTGCTAATTTCGACGCAAGCGCCGTTCGCAGTGGTGGTGGGAAAAGTTGACGATGCTTGTGGGGATTGGCGCGCCCGGCTGGGATCGAACCAGCAACCCCTGCCTTCGGAGGGCAGTACTCTATCCATTGAGCTACGGGCGCACAGGACGGTTTTGCAACCGGTTTTGCGGGTACAGCGGTTGCGGCGGGCGAATGCCGCCGCAGGAAAGTCGCATAGGATACCGCGTTTACCGGGCGCCGTCCATGCGGAACGGACAGGGGCGCCGGGGAACGTCTCGCAACCGCCGCTTTTTGGCACTGGCAGGGGGGCTTTGGCGCTATAATCGCCAGCTATTTGCGTCAAATCGTGCCCGTCGCGCCGTCGGCGCAGCGAGTCGACCAGGGTCAAATCCGGGCGGCTGCTTGTCGGCGACAATCGGGCCCCGGTCCGGGAGACAGTCCGAGGTACGCAAATGGCAACAGACCCAAGTCAGGCAAGGGCCGCAGGGGAGCGCGGGCGGTCCGGATGGGGCCGGATAGTGGTCAGCGAAGGGCCACTCCAGGGCCAGAAAAAGCAAGCCGAGCGTAAGCGGCCAGAAGGTTTCCTGCAAAACTGAGAGTTCTGTATGAGCGACGTCCACAACGAACACCCCGAGCACGAGTCTCCCATCAAAACCCCGAAGCAGTTGATCGCAGTCGTGATCGCGGCGTTCCTGGTGCCGATCATCGTGATCATCCTGCTGGTCAACTTCGTCGGACACGGCTCGACCGAAAGCGCTGGCGCCAGCACCGCCGCCGAAGCCGTCAACGATCGCATCAAGCCGGTCGCCTCGCTCGAAATCAAGGATCCGAACGCGCCGCGCGTGTTCAAGACCGGCGAACAGGTCTACAAGGAAATCTGCGCCGCCTGCCACGCCACCGGCGCGGCGGGCGCGCCCAAGCACGGCGCCGCCGGAGACTGGGCCGCGCGCATCGGCCAGGGCTTCGACGGCCTGATGAAGTCGGTGCTCGGCGGCAAGGGCGCGATGCCGCCGCGCGCCGGCAGCACGCCTGACGACTACACCGATTACGAACTGGCCCGCGCCGTGGTCTACCTGGCCGACGCCGGCGGCGCCAAGTTCCCCGAGCCGCCTGCCCCGGCCGCTGCCGCGCCGGCCACCGCCGCAGCGCCTGACGCCGCCGCTCCGGCTGCCGCGGCGGCGCCGGCCCCCGCTGCGCCGGCGGCTCCGGCTGCCGCTGCCGCCCCCGCCCCGGCCGCCGCTGCCGCGGCGCCGGCAGCTGCTTCGGCCGAAGTGGGCAAGAAGGTCTACGAACAGGTCTGCGCCGCCTGCCACGCCGCCGGCGTGGCCGGTGCGCCCAAGTTCGGCGACAAGGCCGCCTGGGCGCCGCGCCTGAAGGAAGGCATGGATGCCGTCCACAACTTCGCGCTCAAGGGCAAGGGCGTGATGCCGCCCAAGGGCGGCTATGCCGGCCCGGACGCCGACGTGATCGCCGCGTCGGACTACATGGCCAACGCCGCCAAGTAAGCCGGTCTGACCGCAACAAAAAAAACCCGCGCATCTCGCGCGGGTTTTTTTTCGTCCAGCCGCAAGGATCGGTGTTTAGGGTTACACCACGCGCGAGTAGCGCGGCACGATGCGGATCGGCCGGGTGCCGTCGTTGGCGGCGCGCACGCCGTTGTCGGCAGGCTGGGCGGCGTCGTCGCGCAGGTAGCGGTCGAACACCATCGCCACGCGGCGCACCAGCAGCCGGCCCAGCGGCGTGACGGTCAGGCGGCCGGGCTCGCGGCACACCAGCCCGTCGGCAGCCAGGCGCTCCAACTCGGCCAGTTCCGCGGCGAATGCCTCGTTGAAATCGATGCCATGGCGCGCCTCGATGGCGGGGAGATCGAGCACGCCATGGCACATCAGGTCGCCGATGATCTCGCGCCGCAGGTGGTCGTCGCCCGTCATCGCCACGCCCCGCGCCAGCGGCAGGCGGCCCTGGTCGAGCGCGCCGTAGTAGTCGTCGAGCGTGCGCGCGTTCTGCACGTAGCGCCCCGCGATCGCACCGATGGCCGAGATGCCGAGCCCGACCTGGTCGTAGCCGGCGTGCGTCGAATAGCCCTGGAAATTGCGCTGCAGCCGGCCCTCGCGCTGGGCCACCGCGAGGTCGTCATCGGGCAGCGCGAAGTGGTCCATGCCGATATAGACGTAGCCCTCGGCGGTCAGCCGCTCGATGGTCGAGACCAGGATGTCGAGCTTCTCGCCGGCCGGCGGCAACGCCTGTTCGTCGATGCGGCGCTGCGGCTTGAACACGTGCGGCAGGTGCGCATAGCTGTAGACCGAAAGCCGGTCCGGGCGCAGCGCCAGCACCTGGTCGATGGTGCGGCCGAAGCGCGCCGCGGTCTGGTGCGGCAGCCCGTAGATCAGGTCCAGGCTGACCGAGCGGAAGCCCAGCGCGCGCGCGGCGTCGACCACGGCGCGGGTCTCCTGGAACGGCTGGATGCGGTGGATGGCCTGCTGTACCTCGGCATCGAAATCCTGCACACCCAGGCTGACGCGATTGAAGCCCAGTTCGGCCAGCAGCGCCATGCGGTCCCGGTCGACCCGGCGCGGGTCGATCTCGATCGAATGTTCGCCCTCGCCAGCCAGGTCGAAATGCGTGTTCAGCAATGCCATCACGCGGCGCATTTCGTCCGGGTTCAGGAAGGTCGGCGTGCCGCCGCCCCAGTGCGACTGGATAACCTGGCGGCGCGCGCCCAGGCGCCCGGCCACCAGCGCCATCTCGCGCCCCAGGTAGCTGACGTAGCGCGCACTGCGGCCGTGGTCGCGGGTGATGATCTTGTTGCAGCCGCAGTAGTAGCAGATGTTCTCGCAGAACGGGATATGCAGGTATAGCGACAGCGGCGCCGGCGCGTCGGCGCGGCAGGCGTCCAGCGCATCGTGATACAGCGACAGGTCGGGACCGTTATGGAACCGGTCGGCCGTCGGGTACGAGGTATAGCGCGGACCGTTGCCGTCGATGCGCCCGGCCAGCGCGCGGAAGTCGGAGAGCGCGCGGCGGTCGAGCGCGGGGGAAGTCATGGCAGACGGGTTCATGGGGGGCGCGGGGGAATGGGTATGCGACACGTCATCGTAGGACCGGGCCGGCGCCCGCAGCTTGACCGCCGTCAAGCCCGGCACGGACCGGCAACAACGCTGCCTGCCGGGATGCGCGCGGACGTCACATTGGCGTCATGTGTAGCGGATACGCTGCGCGCCACCACGCCCGCGCGATCCGTCCTTGCCAACCATGTCACGTCCCTCTCGATCCACCACGCCCGCGCCGTACCCACCGCTGCGCGCACACCCGCCGGCAGATGCGGGTCGACGCCGGCTGCTGGCCGCGAGCGGCATGGCGCTGGCGCTGCCGGCGGTGCCGGTGGGTTCCGCCCTGGCACAGGCGCCGCGCACGGTGGTAGTCGGCCATCTGGTCGACCGCAGCGGCGCGCAGGCTGACCTGGCGCGCGATTACCTGGCCGGGGCCAAGGTCCTGTTCGACGCCGTCAATGCCGCCGGCGGCGCGATGCGCATCCGCCATGTGGTGCGCGATGCCGACCCGGATCCGCGCCGCGCGCTGGCGCAGGCGGTGTCGCTGGCCGATAGCGAACAGGCCGGGTTGCTGTTCGGTCCCGGCGACCGGCTGCTGCCCGTGCTGGCGTCTTCGGCCGAACTGGTCCGGCGCGGCATCCAGATCGTGGCACCGCTGTCAGGGCTGGCGCTGTCCGCGGACAATGTCTGGTTCACGCGCGCCGACTACCAGGCCGAACTGGACGCCGCCGCGCAGCAGTTGCGCGGCTACGGGCTGACGCACATCGCGCTGGCCGTGGCACCGGATTTTGCCGTGTCGTCGCTGGCCCGGCTGGAGGCGCAGACCGGCACCCGGGCGGTGGTGCTCGAAGGCACCGGCGAAGCGGCGGCGCGACGCATTGCCGCCGCGCGCCCGGGCGCGGTGATCGTCGCCGGCGACACCCTGGCCTATGCCGGTCTGGGCCGGGCACTGGCCGCGCAGGGTTGGTACGGGTTCCTGGTCGGCCTGTCCTCGGTCAGCGCCAATGCCGCGCGCGAGATCCTCGGCCGCGGCTACGCCGGCGGCCTGGTGCTGACCCAGGTAGCGCCGGGCCCGCAGCAGGCCACGTTGCGGGTGGTGAAGGAACACGTGGCGCGCATGAAGCAATACCTGGACGAGCCGCCGTCGCCGGCGACCCTGGCGGGCTATATCGGCGCCGCCTGGCTGGCGCGGTCGCTGCAGGGCGCGCGCCCGGGCGGCACGGCGGAGCTGCGGCGGGCGCTGCAGGGGCGCGTCGACGTGGGCGACTTCACGCTGGATTTCACGCACGGGCAGCGCGGCTCGCAGTACGTGACACTGGCGGTGACAGGCGCGCGCTAGACGTTGCTAGGGCGCCGGGCACGCTCAGCCGGCGACCGCCTTGCCACCATTGCCCAGCAGCGCCTTGAGCGCGCCGAGGCGGTCCTTCGGGCTCATTGCCGGGGTTGCGTCGACCGGCGCGGGCGCCTCTTCCAGCTTCATCTCGCCGATGAAGCGCGACGGCTGGCACGAGTAGGTCTCCCGCGCGCGCTTGCGCTTCTTGCACCAGCTGATCTGCAGGCTGCGCTGCGCGCGCGTGATGCCGACGTACATCAGCCGGCGCTCTTCCTCGATCTTCTCGTCGGTCATGTCGTCGTCTTCGCGGCAGTGGGGCAGGATCCCCTCTTCCACGCCGACCAGGAACACGTGCGGATATTCCAGTCCCTTGGAGGCGTGCAGCGTGGACAGCCGCACGGCGTCGGGATCTTCCTCGCGCCCTTCGAGCATGCTCATCAGCGCCACGGTCTGCGTCAGCTCGAGCAGGTTCTTGCCTTCGCTGCCGAAGCCGTCGGCGTTGTCGTAGCCGGTGGCTTCCTCGCCCTCGGCCGCTTCCGGCTTGGTGCCCTTGCGCTTGAGCCATTCGAGGAACTCGAGCGTATTGGTCCAGCGCGACTGCGCCTGCCGTTCGTCGAAGCTGTCGTACAGGTAGGCCTCGTAATGGATGCCGGCCATCAGGTCGTCGAGCACCTCGGTGGCCGGGTCCTTCGCCGCGCGGTCGGCCAGCCGCACCATCGATTCACAGAACACGCGCAGCGGCTCCAGCTGGCGCGGCTGCAGCTTGCCCTCGATGCCCCCCATCATCGCCGCCTCGAACAGCGACACCTTGGCCTGCCCGGCGAACGTGCCCAGCACTTCGAGCGTGGTGTTGCCGACGCCGCGGCGCGGCGTGGTGATCGCGCGGATAAAGGCGGGATCGTCGTCGGGATTGGCGATCAGGCGCAGGTAGGCGCAGATGTCCTTGATCTCGGCCTTGTCGAAGAAGCTCTGGCCGCCCGACAGCACGTAGGGGATGCGCTCGCGCCGCAGGATCTGCTCGAACAGCCGCGCCTGGTGGTTGCCGCGGTACAGGATGGCGTAGTCGCGGAACTGCGCGCGGCGCTCGAACTTGTGCGCCGACAGGCGGAACACCACCGACTCGGCCTCGTGCTCCTCGTCGTTCATCGGGTGGATGGCAATGGGATCGCCCATGCCGTGCTCGCTCCACAGCTTCTTGTCGAACAGCTTGGGATTGTTGGCGATGACCGCGTTGGCCGCTTCCAGGATGCGCACGGTGGAGCGGTAGTTCTGCTCCAGCTTGATGACCTTGAGGTTGGGGAAGTCGGTCTGCAGCCCGCGCAGGTTGTCCAGCGTGGCGCCGCGCCAGCCATAGATGGCCTGGTCGTCGTCGCCCACCGCGGTGAAGGCCGGCGCGCGCAGGTGCGAGCCGCCCGCCAGCAGCTTGAGCAGCTGGTACTGGCAGGCGTTGGTGTCCTGGTACTCGTCGACCAGGAAGTAGCGCAGGCGGTTCTGCCACTTGAGCCGGACCGCTTCATCGCGCGCGAACAGCTCCGCCGGCAGGCGGATCAGGTCGTCGAAATCCACCGCCTGGTAGGCGTTCAGCGTGGCGACGTAGTTGCGGTAGACCAGCGCGGCCTGGTGCTCGTCGGCATTGGCGGCCTGCGCGATCGCGGCCTCGGGATCGACCATGCCGTTCTTCCACAGCGAGATCGTGCTCTGCACGCCGCGGATCAGCTTCTTGTCGGTGGTACCCAGCTGCTCCTGGATCAGGCCGAAGCAGTCGTCCGAATCCATGATCGAGAACTGCGGCTTGAGGCCGACGTGCTCCGCCTCCATGCGCAGGATCTGAACGCCCAGCGAGTGGAAAGTACAGACCGTCAGCTGCTTGAGCGGGATGCGCTTGCCCTCGCGCGTGGTCTTGCCCTCCATCAGCTTGGCGATGCGCTCCTGCATCTCCTTGGCCGCCTTGTTGGTAAACGTGACGGCGGCGATATGGCGCGGCTCGAAACCCTTGTCCTCGATCAGATGCGCGATCTTCTGCGTGATCACCCGGGTCTTGCCGGAGCCCGCGCCGGCCAGCACCAGGCAAGGTCCGTCCAGGTAGCGGACGGCTTCGGATTGGGCGGGGTTCAGGCCATGGGTCATGCGGGCAGATGTCGGGGCGGCAGCGGAATCGAGGAAAAGAAGGGATTTGCCGGCATCCCGTCACCCGGGGCTGCGGCAAAGCCGTCGATGTTAACACGCGCGCCGCGGCGGGTCAGTCAGCGCAAGCCGCGCGCGCGGGCCCGGCTGTGTCACTGGCGTAACACTTCGTAAAGACCGGAGCCAATGACATAACGCGACACTCTAACCAGTGTGTCCCCCGGTCCGCCGGATCGCTCGGGCATGCACAAATCATCACATCGGAGCCAACAATGAAAACCCTGCAAACTTTGACCAAGGTGACCCTGATCGGCATGACGGTCGCGGCCTTTGCCGGTTGCGCGGACATGACCCCGAAACAACGTAATACCGCCATCGGCGCAGGTGCCGGCGCGGTGGGCGGCGCCGTGCTGACGGACGGCAGCGCCCTGGGTACGCTGGGCGGGGCGGCAGTGGGCGGTGTTATCGGTAACGTCGTCACCGACGACAAGAAGAAGTAAGCACTGTCGCGCAGCGGCGGGTACGGCAGCCTCTGCCTTGGTTTGACAAAGGCGGGGGCCTCCCGTACATTGCGCGCATCCGACCGGGAGAGCGCGCATCGCCTGCGCCGCCGAAGGGGTATCACCCGAAAACTCTCAGGCACCACGGACCGGTCGGATCGGCATGCAACATGCACACGATGCATGCCGCACTCTGGAGAGCGGCACCCGCCATTCGTGGCGAGCGTGCCCACCGAAGGGGCGCGCGAGGACTGGAATCCGCAGGATCCGCCTCGTAATCTCTCAGGTATCGAGGACAGAGGGGTCATCCGCCGCAGCGGATTGCTGGCCATATCGGCTGGCGATCGTTGCGGCGGATGACCCTTTTTTGTTTTCGCCAACCGAGACTGCCCCCGAGGATTCCATGACGCTCCAGGCCACGCCCCTCAACGCTATCCACCGCGCCCTCGGCGCCCGCATGGTCGACTTCGGCGGCTGGGACATGCCGGTCAACTATGGCTCCCAGATCGAGGAGCACCATGCCGTGCGCAACGATGCCGGCATGTTCGACGTCTCGCACATGTGCGTGGTCGACCTCGCCGGCCCCAATACCCGCGCCTTCCTGCGCGGCCTGCTGGCCAACAACGTCGACAAGCTGCAGACCCCGGGCAAGGCACTCTATTCCTGCATGCTTGACGAGCACGGCGGCGTCATCGACGACCTGATCGTCTATTTCTTTGCGGAAGACCGTTTCCGCCTGGTCGTCAACGCCGGCACCGCGGTCGGCGATATCGACTGGATCCGCGCCCGCAACGAGGCCACCGGCAGCGGCGTGACCATCACGCCGCGCCGCGAGGACGTTGCGCCCGCGGGCGTGCCGCCGCTGGCGATCGTCGCGGTGCAGGGGCCCAATGCCCGCGCCAAGGTCTGGAGCACCTTCCCGTCGACCCAGCCTTCCGACGCGCTCAAGCCGTTCAACGCGGTGGTGGTGCAGGATCCGGCCCTCGGCGAAGTGATGGTGGCACGCACCGGTTACACCGGCGAAGACGGCTTCGAACTGGTGGTACCGGCCGCCAGCGTCGCCGGCCTGTGGGAAAAGCTGCAAGCCGCCGGCGTGCGCCCGGCCGGCCTGGGTGCGCGCGACACGCTGCGCCTGGAAGCCGGCATGAACCTGTACGGCCAGGACATGGATATCAAGGTCTCGCCGCTGGATGCGGGCCTGGCGTGGACGGTCGACCTGCAGAGCGAGCGCGACTTCACCGGCAAGGCGGCGCTGGCCGCGGCCGGTTCGCGCCAGCAGTTTCTCGGCCTGATCCTGCGCGACAAAGGTGGCGTCCTGCGTGCCCACCAGAAAGTCATCACCCCCGCCGGTGACGGCGAAATCACCAGCGGCACGTTCAGCCCCTCGCTGTCGCAATCGATCGCGTTCGCGCGCCTGCCGCAAGGCGTGAACGTGGGCGACACCGTGCAGGTGGAGATCCGCGACCGCAAACTCAACGCGACTGTGGTTAAACTGCCGTTTGTGCGTCATGGCAAGGCACTCGTGAGCTAAGGGAACGCCCCGCTCACCCAACGGTCGCCCTCGCCTGCCGGCAACGTTGCCGGGCAGGCATCACCCAACAAGAAACAGATCTGAATCCGGAGAACCTTCATGAATTTCCCCGCTGACCTGAAGTACACCGAGTCGCATGAGTGGGTGCGCGTCGAAGCCGACGGCACGCTCACCATCGGCATCACCGACCACGCCCAGGACGCGCTGGGCGACATCGTCTTCCTGGAGCTGCCCGAAGTGGGCAAGGCGGTCGGTGCCGGCGACGCGCTGGCCGTGGTCGAGTCGGTGAAGGCCGCTTCCGACATCTACGCGCCCGTGGCCGGCGAAGTGATCGCCGTCAACGAGGCCGCCACCGCGGCGCCGGAAAGCGTCAACGCCAACGCCTTCGACGCGTGGCTGTTCAAGCTCAAGCCGGCCAACGGCGACGACGTCAACGGCCTGATGTCGGCCGACGCCTACAAGGCCAGCGTCGGCGCCTGATTTTCGTCATTCCCGCGCAGGCGGGAATCCAGTGGCTTGCTTGCGCCGCTGAAAAAGTCACTGGGTTCCCGCCTTCGCGGGAACGACAAGCAAATTGACAGCGCGCCGGCGGGCTGACCACCTGCCGACGCGCCCCACGAGGTTCTTGCCAATGAACGCCCCGCTTCCCATGACCGCCGCCCAAGTGAACCGGCCCACGCTGGCCGAACTGGAGGCGCGCGACGCCTTCGCCGCCCGCCATATCGGCCCCGATACCCCCGAGCAGCAGCACATGCTGAAGGTGCTCGGCTATGACAGCCGCGCCGCGCTGATCGACGCCGTCATCCCCGCCGCCATCCGCCGCCGCGACGGCATGCCGATGGGCGAGTTCACCGAGCCGCTGAGCGAAGAGGCCGCGCTGGCCAAGCTGCGCGCGCTGGCGGGCAAGAACAAGGTGCTGAAGAGCTTCATCGGCCAGGGCTACTTCAACACCATTACGCCCGGCGTCATCCTGCGCAATATCTTCGAAAACCCCGCCTGGTACACCGCCTATACGCCCTACCAGCCGGAAATCTCGCAAGGCCGCCTGGAAGCGATGCTGAACTTCCAGCAGATGGTGACCGACCTGACCGGGCTGGATATCGCCAACGCGTCGATGCTCGATGAAGGCACCGCCGCCGCCGAAGCGATGACGCTGCTGCAGCGCGTGAACAAGCACGATTCCAGCGTCTTCTTCGTCGCCGACGACGTGCTGCCGCAGACGCTGGAAGTGGTACGCACGCGCGCGCTGCCGCTGGGCATCGAAGTGAAGGTCGGCCCCGCCGCCGACGCCGCTTCCGCGGGCGCCTTCGGCGTGCTGCTGCAGTACCCGGGCGTGAACGGCGACATCCATGACTACCGCGCCATCGCCGACGCCGTGCACGCGGCCGGCGGCCTGGTGGTGGCTGCCGCCGACCTGCTGGCGCTGACGCTGATCGCCGCGCCGGGTGAATGGGGCGCCGACGTGGCCGTGGGCAACTCGCAGCGCTTCGGCGTGCCGCTGGGCTTCGGCGGCCCGCACGCCGGCTATATGGCGGTGAAGGATGCGTTCAAGCGCTCGATGCCGGGCCGGCTGGTCGGCGTGACCATCGACGCGCAGGGCAACAAGGCCTACCGCCTGGCACTGCAGACGCGCGAGCAGCATATCCGCCGCGAGAAGGCCACCTCCAACATCTGTACCGCGCAGGTGCTGCTGGCGGTGATGGCGTCGATGTACGCGGTCTACCACGGCCCGCAAGGCCTGAAACGCATCGCGCAGCGCGTGCATCGCCTGACCGCGACGCTGGCTGCCGGCCTGGAAACGCTCGGCTTCGCGCGTACCAACGCTACCTTCTTTGACACGCTGACCGTGGAAACGGGCTTCAACACCGAAGCCATCCACGCCGCTGCGACTGCGCGCGGCATCAACCTGCGCCATGTCAGCGCCACGCGTGTGGGCATCTCGCTGGACGAGACCGCCACCCGCGCCGACGTGGTCGCGCTGTGGGAAGTCTTTACGCAAGGCAAGCCGTTGCCCGCTGGCCTGGACTTCGACAAGCTCGAAGCCGCCACGCAGGACGCGTTCCCCGCAGCGCTGGCACGCACCAGCGAATACCTGACGCACCCGGTCTTCAACACGCACCACGCCGAGCACGAGATGCTGCGCTACCTGCGCATGCTGGCAGACAAGGACCTGGCGCTGGACCGCACCATGATCCCGCTGGGCTCGTGCACGATGAAGCTGAACGCCACCAGCGAGATGATCCCGGTGACGTGGCCCGAGTTCAGCCAGATCCACCCGTTCGCGCCGCTGGACCAGACCGTGGGCTACCGCGAGATGATCGACCAGCTCGAGGCCATGCTTTGCGCCGCCACCGGCTACGCCGCGGTCAGCCTGCAGCCCAACGCCGGCTCGCAGGGCGAGTACGCGGGCCTGCTGATCATCCATGCGTATCACGCCAGCCGCGGCGAAAGCCATCGCGACATCTGCCTGATCCCGTCGTCGGCGCACGGCACCAACCCGGCGTCGGCGCAGATGGCCGGCATGAAGGTGGTGGTGGTGGCCTGCGACGAGAACGGCAACGTCGATCTGGAAGACCTGGCGAAGAAGGCCGAGCAGCACAGCCAGAACCTGGCTGCGATCATGATCACCTACCCGTCCACGCACGGCGTGTTCGAGCAGGGCGTGCAGCAGATCTGCGAGATCGTGCACAGGCACGGCGGCCAGGTCTATGTCGACGGCGCCAACATGAACGCGATGGTCGGCACCGCCGCGCCGGGCCAGTTCGGCGGCGACGTGTCGCACCTGAACCTGCACAAGACCTTCTGCATTCCGCACGGCGGCGGCGGCCCGGGCGTGGGCCCGGTCGCGGTCGGCGCGCACCTCGCGGACTTCCTGCCCAACCAGGACAGCGTCGGCTACCGGCGCGACGAGCGCGGCATCGGCGGCGTGTCGGCGGCACCGTTCGGCTCGGCCAGCATCCTGCCGATCTCGTGGATGTATATCGCGATGATGGGTTCGGCCGGCCTGACCGCCGCGACCGAAAACGCCATCCTTGCCGCCAACTATGTCGCCAAGCGCCTGGCACCGTACTACCCGGTGCTCTACACCGGCCAGCACGACCTGGTCGCGCACGAGTGCATCCTGGACCTGCGCCCGCTGCAGAAAGAAACCGGCATCAGCAACGAAGACGTGGCCAAGCGGCTGATGGACTACGGCTTCCACGCGCCGACCATGAGCTTCCCGGTGCCGGGCACGCTGATGATCGAGCCGACCGAAAGCGAGGCGCTGCATGAGCTGGACCGCTTCATCGACTCGATGATCGCGATCCGCCAGGAAATCGGCCGCGTTGCCGACGGCACGTTCGACCGCGAGGACAACCCGCTCAAGCACGCGCCGCACACCGCCGCGGTGGTGACCGCCAACGAGTGGACCCACCAGTACACGCGCGAGGAAGCCGCCTACCCGGTGGCATCGCTGCGCACGCAAAAGTACTGGCCGCCGGTCGGCCGCGCCGACAACGTGTACGGTGACCGCAACCTGTTCTGCGCCTGCGTGCCGGTCAGCGACTACGTGGTGGACTGAGCCGGCATCCCGGCCACAAGCTAAGCTGTACTCAGGGCGCCGCGCAACGCGGCGCCCGCCGGCCTGGTCCGGCGTCAATCTGGAGGCCGTCCGTGGCAGTCAGCGTATTCGATCTGTTCAAGGTGGGCATCGGCCCGTCGAGCTCGCACACCGTGGGCCCGATGCGCGCGGCGCTGATGTTCGCGCAGGGGCTGGAGCGCGACGGGCTGCTGCCGCAAGTCGCCAGCGTGCGGGTGGAGCTGTACGGCTCGCTCGGCGCCACCGGCAAGGGCCACGGCACCGACAAGGGCGTGATCCTGGGCCTGATGGGCGAGGCGCCCGACACCATCGACCCCGATTCCATCGACACGCGCCTGGCGGCCCTGCGCAAGACGCGCGAGCTGTCGCTGCTGGGCCGCCACATCGTGCCCTTCGTCGAGAAGGAGCACATCGCCTTCTACCGGCGCGAGGCCATGGCCGAGCATCCCAACGGCATGAAGTTCCATGCCTTCGACGGCAGCGGCGCGAGCCTGCGCGAAGCGCGCTACCTGTCGGTGGGCGGTGGCTTCGTGGTCACGGCGGGTGCGCCCAACACCCAGGTGCTCAACGCCGCGCAGCAGCTGCCGCATCCGTTCCGCAGCGGCAAGGACATGCTGCAGATGGCACAGGACAGCGGCAAGAGCATTGCGCGCCTGATGCTGGAGAACGAACTGACGTGGCGCAGCGAGCAGGAAGTCGTCGACGGCCTGCTGCATATCTGGGACGTGATGCAGGCCTGCGTGGCGCGGGGCTGCCGTACCGATGGCGAACTGCCGGGGCCGTTCAGGGTCAAGCGGCGCGCGCCCGAGTTGTACCGCAGCCTGACCGAGCGTGCCGAGCGCACGCTGTCGGACCCGCTTTCGGTGATGGACTGGGTCAACCTGTACGCCATCGCCGTCAATGAAGAAAACGCCGCCGGCGGACGCGTGGTCACGGCGCCGACCAACGGCGCGGCCGGCATCATCCCCGCGGTGCTGCACTACTATGACCGCTTCGTGCCTGGCGCCAATCGCGAGGGCGTGGTCGACTTCCTGCTCACCGCGGGCGCGATCGGCCTGCTGTACAAGCTCAACGCATCGATCTCCGGCGCCGAGGTCGGCTGCCAGGGCGAAGTCGGCGTGGCGTGCTCGATGGCGGCCGGCGCACTCGCCGCGGTCACCGGCGGCAGCCCGGCTCAGGTGGAAAACGCTGCCGAGATCGGCATGGAGCACAACCTGGGCCTGACCTGCGACCCGGTCGGCGGGCTGGTGCAGATCCCGTGCATCGAGCGCAACGCGATGGCGTCGGTCAAGGCAGTCAACGCGGCGCGCATGGCGCTGCGCGGCGACGGCACGCATTACGTGTCGCTCGACTCGGTGATCAAGACCATGCGGGAGACCGGGGCCGACATGAAGACCAAGTACAAGGAAACGGCGCGCGGCGGCCTGGCGGTGAATATCGTGGAGTGCTAGCGCTGGCGCGGCGTATCATGGCGGCGTTCCCCGGCCAAACAACAAGAGGACGGCCATGCAGACCTTCCACCAGCTGTTCGACGAGACCTCGTCCACCTTCACTTACCTGCTGATCGACGCCGCCACCGGGGACGCGCTGCTGATCGATCCGGTCGACCATCAGCTCGAGCGCGACCTCCAGCTGCTGCACGAGACCGGCGCGCGCCTGGCGTGGGTGATCGAGACCCATGCCCATGCCGACCACATCACCTCGGCCGGCCACCTCGCCTTGCAGACCGGCGCGCATACCGCGGCGCCGTCCGGCTGCGACATCAAGCCCGCGCACAAGCAGCTGATCGACGGCGATACCGTCGCCTTCGGCAAGCAGCTGCTGCGCGCGATCCAGACGCCCGGGCACACCGCCGGCAGCATGAGCTACCTGTGGGAAGAGCCCACCGCCGACGGCATCGTGCGCCGCGTCTTCACCGGCGATGCGCTGCTGATCGATGGCTGCGGCCGCACCGATTTCCAGTCCGGCGACGCCGGCACGCTGTACGACAGCCTGACCCGCAAGCTGTTCGCGCTGCCCGACGACACGCTGGTCTATCCGGCCCATGACTACAAGGGCCGCACCGTGTCCACCATCGGCCATGAACGCGCGCACAACAGCCGCGTCGCCGGCCGCACGCGCGAGCAGTTCGTCGAGATGATGCGCAACCTGAACCTGCCGCGCCCCAGGCTGATCGATGTCGCCGTGCCGGCCAACCAGCGCCTGGGCCTGCGCGATGGCGAGAGCGTGCCGCACGGCGCCTGAAATCTTTCCCCAACCCCAGGAGTCCCTGCATGTCCACCTACACCGCTGAAGTCCTGTGGCAACGCGACGGACAGGATTTCGCCGGCAACCGCTACAGCCGCCGGCATCTGCTGCGCTTCGACGGCGGCGCCGAAGTACCGGGCTCGTCATCACCCCATGTGGTGCCGGTGCCGATGTCCGACGCCAGCGCGGTCGATCCGGAGGAGATGTTCATCGCCTCGCTGTCGAGCTGCCACATGCTGTGGTTCCTGTCGCTCGCCGCCAAGCAGCGCCTGGTGGTCGACCGCTACCTGGACGCGGCCACCGGTGTGATGGAAAAGAACGCCGACGGGCGCATGGCGATGACGGTGGTGACGCTGCGTCCGCAAGTCACGTTTGGCGGCGAGGCCGAACCGACGCGCGAACAGCTCGACGCCCTGCACCACGCCGCGCACGAGGCCTGCTTTATCGCCAACTCGGTCAGGACCGAGGTGCGCTGCGAACCTGTGTACGCCGGCGTCTAGCCGCGTCACGCACACGGCCATGCCTGCCAGCGCGCTGCCTGGCGCAACGAAACCCGTGGCGCAGCCACGGCCGGCGCGGGCGCGCCCTTGGCGCTGGCTGGCCGCGGCGCTGGCGGGGCTGGCGGCGATCGCCATGCTGCAGGACCACTTCCTCTATTTCCCCGAACGCGCTTCGGTCGACGACATGGTCTCGCCCGGGCTGCGCGCGTGGCCGGGTCCGGACGACTTCCGCGGACTGGTGGCCGAGCCGCGCGGGCCGGTGCGCGCCACCGCCATGGTGTTCCACGGCAACGCCGGGCATGCCGGGCATCGCGACTACTACGCCAGTGCGCTGGCGCCGCTGGGCGTGCGCGTGATCCTGGCCGAGTATCCGGGATACGGGCCGCGCCCGGGCACGCTGGGCGAGCGAAGCTTTGTCGCAGACGCGGAACAGTCGATCGTGCTGGCGCGGCGCCAGTTCGACGGGCCGCTGCTGCTGATCGGCGAATCGCTGGGCGCTGGCGTGGTGGCGGCCGCGGCGGCGCGCCAGCGCGACAGCATTGACGGCGTGCTGCTGATCACGCCGTGGGACAAGCTGGCGCACCTGGCCTCGCACCACTATCCCTGGCTGCCGGCCGGCTGGGTGCTGCGCGACCGCTACGACAGCGTGGCCAATCTGGCCGGCTTCGGCCGCCCGGTGATGGTGGCGGTGGCCGAACGCGACACCATCGTGCCGGCGCGCTTCGGCAAGGCGCTCTATGCGTCGCTGGGCGAACCGCGACGGCTGGCGGTGATCGACGGCGCCGGCCACAACGACTGGACCGGGCATGTCGACCTGGCCTGGTGGCAGCAGGCCACCGCGTTCCTGCTGGCGCCGCCACCCACCACAAACAAATAACATCACGCCGCCAAAACACTGATTTGACTTAGCCCTGCGGGCCGCAAATACTGGCCTTCACAGAACACGGAACGGCGCTTGCCGCTCGCGCACCGGGCGGCGCGTCCGGCATTGCGTAGCCGACCACTGCGGGGGAACACGATCATGAAGCAACGCCAGCATCCCAAGCCCTATCTCGCCCTCGGCGCGCTGGCCGCGGCCCTCGCGCTGGCGCCGTTCCAGGCCACGGCGCAGAACAAGCCCATCGCCTATCCGGCCAAGGGCCAGAGCCAGCAGCAGCAGGCCAGCGACGACGGCGCGTGCTACAGCTGGGCCAAGCAGCAGACCGGCATTGATCCTGCCCAGGCCGCCAACGCGCCGCCGCCGGCCCAGGCGCAAAGCGGCCAGCGCGTGCGGGGTGCGGCAGGCGGCGCTGCCGCCGGGGCCGTGGCAGGCGCGATTGCGGGCGACGCCGGCAAGGGCGCGGCAATCGGCGCTGCAACGGGTACGGTCGCCGGCGGCATGGCGCACCGCCAGTCACGCCGCCAGGCGAACGCGGCCAACCAGCAGGCGGCGGCCAATACCAGCCAGGCGATGGGCTCGTACTACCAGGCCTGGGGCGCCTGCATGCAGGGGCGCGGCTACAGCGTCCAGTAAGGCCACGGCGCGTTCAACGCGCGCTCGGGTTGCCCCCTCGGGCCCTCTCAGGCAGCCCTCTCATGCAGCCCACTGGTCACACGCCTTGCGCACCGTCTCGCGCTGGCTGCGCGCCTCCGCGTCGACCTGGCGCAGCCAATGCGCGTCGCCGTCGCGGCGCTCGGCCAGGGCGCGGATATTGGCCAGCGCCGGCAGCGAGCCGAGCGCCTCGGCATGCGGCACCAGCGCGTCGCAGATCGACAGGATATGGTCCGCGATCGGCATGCGGGTCAGTTCGTTGGGGTGCACGTATTCGCCCTCCAGCCCGAAGCGGCACGCCTGGAAGCGGTTGAAGGTGTACACCAGGTAATCGTCTTCCTGCGGCATGAACGGGCGCGACAGCAACAGGTAGCGCGCCAGCATCTGGATATACGCGGCGATATCGCAGGCACGCTGCACCGTCAGCGGCGTGTCCATCACGCGGACCTCGATGGTGCCGAATTCGGGCTTCGGGCGGATATCCCAGTAGAAGTCCTTCATGCTTTCGATCACGCCGGTGTTGCGCATCTTCTCGAAGTACGCGGTGAAGGCATCCCACGTCAGCAGGAACGGCGCACGCCCGCTCATCGGAAAGGCCGCGACCGAATTCAGCCGTGCCGAGGCAAAGCCGGTATCGACACCCTGCACATAGGGCGACGACGCCGCCAGCGCCACGAAGTGCGGCACATAGCGGCCGATGGCATGCAGCAGGAACAGCGATTCGTCGGCGCTGGGGCAGCCGATGTGCACGTGCTGGCCGAACACGGTGAACTGCTTGGCCAGGTAGCCGTACAGCTCGGAGATGTACTGGTAGCGCGGCGAATCGGAGATGGTGCGGTCGGACCATTGCTGGAACGGATGCGTGCCGCCGCCGGCAATGCCCAGGTTCAGCGAACGCGAGGCCGCCACCATGAGGTCGCGCATGACCGTCAGTTCTTCAAGCGCCTGCTGGTAGCTGTGGCAGATGCCGGTGCTGATCTCGATCATCGACGGGCTGATCTCGGGCTTGATGTCGCCCGCATGCTCGGCGCCCTTGAGCGCGCGCAGCAGGTCGGGTGCGAACGGCGCCAGGTCATAGTCATGCCGGTTGACCAGCTGCAGCTCCAGCTCGACGCCGAAGGTCAGCGCCTCGGATTGCTTGAACGGTTCGAGCGACATCAGCGCCCTCCTCCATTGGCCCGGATATCGACGCGGACTTCGCCTGCGTAGCGCAGCGCCCAGGCCGCGATCACCGGGCCGAAAAGTTGTTCGATGGCCAGCGCGCACAAGATGATGGCCGCCAGCGGCTGCCCGGTGCCCGGATAGAGGCGCGCGACGTCATGCATCAGCAGGTAGGCCAGGCCCGACATCGGCGCCAGCGCCAGCCCCAGCGCCATGCACTGGCGCAGGCTCAGTCCCGAGAACGAACCCAGCGACACCACGCCGGCGAGCTTGGCGACGTGGCGCAGCACCACCAGCGCGATGGCGTAGACGCCGCCCACGGCCCAGTCCTGCGCCGTCAGCGGCAGGCCCAGCGACACCACCATCACGATAATCAGCAGGCTGCCGGCGCTGCCGAAATGCGGGGGCCACACGTGCGGCTGGTTGTCCTGGTGCTTGAACACCACGCCGGCCAGCATCAGCGTCAGCGGCATCGACAATTTTAGTACCCGGGTCAGCGCGAGCGTGAACAGCACCAGGCCGACCAGCACCAGGAAGCTGTAGTGGTCGTCGGCCGACATGCGGTCGTAGATGGCATGGCCGAGCTTGCCCACCAGCCAGGCCAGCAGGCATGAGCCCACCAGCAGGTACAACGGATGCAGCAGCGCCGCGCCCAGGTTGCCATATTCCGAATGCAGCCAGCCCGTGGCGACCTGCACGATCGCGGCGGCATAGATGCTGTTGAGCGCCGCCATGGCCAGCAGCCGTTCGGTGACCTGCCCCTCGGCGCGCAGTTCGTTCTTGAGCTGCAGCACGATGGTGGGCGAAGTGCTGACCGCAATGCCGCCGGCCAGGATGGCCACGCCGGGTGAGGCGCCGATCCACTGCAGCACCGCCGCCACCAACCCCCAGGTCAGCAGGCTTTCAAAGGCACTGGTCAGCAGCAGCCAGCGGTTGGCGCGCAGCCAGGTCAGCGAAAGCCGGTGGCCGAGTTCGAACAAGGCCAGCGCCAGCGCCATATCGATCAGGATACGGGTCTGGTTGATCATGTTCTCGTCGACGATGCCGCGGCCCAGCATGCCGGCGCACAACCCCGCCGCGGCGTACCCGACAATGCGCGGGCAACGCAGCCAGCGGCGGCTCAGCTCGCCCGCCAGGCCGGCGCCGACCAGGGCCAGCCCGACCCAGAAGAGGCCGCCGGGCGCGAGCGGGAGGCTTGGAAAAAGTTGGCTCAGTCCGTTCATGGCGACATGGTAATGTAAGCACTTCACAATCCATGTCAGTGATTGTCCGACACCGCACCAAACGCGCGTCTTATTTCAGCCATCTTCTCGTAAAAAACGCCATCTTCGGATGGCGTTTTTTACATTCCTTACATCCGCGGCCGAGGGCGCGGGTCCCGGGAGGCGCTTCAGACACCCCACATCTTCCACACCGGGCGCGTGGCCTTCAACGCCGCCTCGACCTGCCCATACAGCGTACGCGTGGCACCCTGCGCCGCACCGCGGGCGCGGGCCTTGTCGAAGTAGCCGAGCGCGGCCTCGCGCAGCCCCTGCCCGAGTGCGGATTGCACCGCGCGCAGGTACACCTCGGCATCCCAGTCCTCCCGCGCGGCGAAGGCGGCGACGAAATCCGCCAGCGCGGCGTCATGGCGGCGCGCGGCGTTGTGCACCAGTCCACGCTGCACGCGCGGGCCGGCCTGGTCGTGCGGATCGCCTTCGGTCAGCGCCACCGCCTGCTCGAACAGCGGCAGTGCGCGCTCGGGCTCGCCCAGGTCGCGCCAGACCTGGCCGAAACGGTTGTACAGCCAGGCATCCTCCACCAGCAGTGCGCGGCGCTGCTGGGTCTCGATCTCGGCCAGCGCATCGGTGCGGTCGTGCTCGTCCATGCCGGCCATCCGGCGCTGCAGCAGCGCGGCATAGTGCGCGCGCGCATGCGCCATCGGGTGCGCGGCCTCGCTGCGCGCCTCGATCGGCAGCGCATCAAGGCGCGCATCCATGTGCGCCATCGCGGCCCGCGCGGCCTCGGTCGGCTCGGCGCCGCCGATGGCCTTCCAGGCGGCGATCATGCGGCTGAAGACCCAGGTCACATCGGCCGGATTGCGCTCGAGCGGATAGCGGTTGAGCACCTCGCCCGCCAGCTCCGCCACCTTCTGGTGCTGGCCCGCGTCGGCATGGCAATCGAGCAGGTCGATCCAGTGCTCGATGAACTCGCTCGCCGCCATGCCCTGGCGGTGCAGCGCGATGCGCTCATCCGCGTGCGCGGCGTCGGCCGGCAGGCTGCGCGCCAGCAGCCGGCACAGCAGCGAATAGACATGGGTGTCGGCATTGCCGCCATGGCCGGCGGCATCGCCCTGGCCCGTGGCAAAGTACTGGTCGAAGCGTGCCACGCCGGCGCGCCCGGCCTGGACCAGCAGCGGTCGCAGCGCGGCTTCGGCGGCGGGCACGTCGTCGATGAATTCGCCCAGCGCCATGGCGGCGCGGTAGTAGCCGGCGCCGTCGTCGCACTGGTCGGTCAGCGTGAAGCGCAGCCACGGCTCGCGCTCGGCCGGCGCGGTGCCGACATTGCCGTCCCCGCGCTGCGCCAGCTGGTAGCGCCAGGCCAGTTCGCGCACCTGGCTCTGCGGGTCGGGCACCTGGCGCAGGTAGACGCCGAGGTCGTCGAGCGCGCCTTGCAGGTCGCCGGCGCCATGGCGCAGCGGCGCGCGCAGCCGGCGCGCCTCGGGGTGGTCGGGGTGCTCGGCCAGCACGCGCGCGGCCTGGTCGGCGGCGACGGCATCGCCGGCGGCGGCATCGAGCTCCAGCAGATGCGGGTTGTCCAGCGCGACCCGGCCCAGGCAGACCCGCATCAGCGGCTCCGCCGGCGCGCCGGCGGCGTCGGTGCGGGCGATGTAGTCCGACACCAGCGGCGCGATATCGTCGGCGCCCAGGTCGGGGTTGCGCACCATCAGGTCGTACCAGTAGCGCGCCGCGCCGGCGATGTCGCCCAGACGCAGCGCCGCCAGGCCGGCGTGGAAATGCGCGGCCCATTCGCCCGTCAGCAGTCCGCTGCGCTGCGCGGCCTCGTGCAGCCACGGGCGGGCCTCGGCGTCGCGGCCCAGGCTCATCAGCATGGCGCCGTAGCGGTGCGCGATCACGCCGCGCGAGACCCAGCGGTGCGGCGGCTGCAGCGGCAGCGTGTCGAGCCGCGCCAGCGCCTCGTCCAGCACTGCCAGCGCGGCGCCGGCATCGCCGTTGTCAAAGTGCAGCCGCGCGCGCAGCGTGACGAAGTCCACCACCTCGGGGCGCGCCTGCGACAACTGGTCGGCAATCTGCAGCGCTTCGGCGAAGCGCCCCTGGTTGGCTAGCTCGATGGCGTGGTCGTAGCTGGCTTCGTGCTCGGACACGTACTGCTCCTATGGATGAAAAAATGTGCGAGTGCGGGATTATGCGCCAATGGCGGCGATTGGGACCTTGTCTGGCCCGGCGCCGGCACCCGGAAAAGAAAAACGCCGCCCGCAGGCAGCGTTCTTCCCATGCGCCAGACGCGGCCGGCAGCTTACTTGCCGCCCACCGTCTCCAGCACCGTCCACTTGCCGCCCACGACCTTGTAGACCGTGATGCCGCCATCCTTCAGGTCGCCGCGCGCGTCATACGCCAGCGTCTTGGTGGTCACGCCCTGCATATTGGTCGCCGCCAGCACCGGCAGGTAGCGCGCCGGGTCGGTCGAGCCGGCCTTGACCATGGCCGTCATCATCGCGGTGGCGCCGTCGTAGGCGTAGGGCGAATAGGTCTGGACCTTGGAGCCGAAGCGCTTCTCGTACTTCTTCTCGTACGCGGCGCCGCCGGGCATCTGGTCCAGCGGCAGGCCGGCCAGCGACACCACGGTGCCTTCGGCCGCGGGGCCGGCGAGCTTGAGGAAGTTGTCGGTCTTGGACATTTCGCCCGACACCAGCGGGGCCTTGATGCCCAGCTCCTTGACCTGCTTGGCCATCGGCGCGGACTGGGTCTCGGCACCGCCGTAGAAGATGATGTCCGGGTTGCTGCGCTTGATGTTGGTCAGCACGGCCTTGAAGTCCACCGCCTTGTCGTTGGTGAACTCGCGGCGCACGATCTTGCCGCCGGCGGCCTTGGCGGCCTTCTCGAACTCGTCGGCCAGGCCCTGGCCGTAGGCGGTGCGGTCATCGACGATGGCGATGTTCTTCGCGCCCAGCTTCTTCACCACGAAGGCGCCGATCACCGAACCCTGCTGGGTGTCGGAGGTCATCATGCGGAAGGTGGTCTTGAAGCCCTGCTTGGTGTATTCCGGCGCGGTCGCCATGGCGATCTGCGGAATGCCGGCGCGGTTGTAGACCATCGACGCCGGGATCGTGGTGCCCGAGTTGAAGTGGCCCAGCATGCCCTGGATGCCGTTATCGACCAGCTTCTGCGCGACCACCGAACCGGTCTTGGGATCGGCCTGGTCGTCTTCCGAAACCAGCACGAACTTGACTTCCTTGCCGCCGATCTTGGGCTTGGTGGCGTTCATGTCCTCGATCGCGAGGACAATGCCGTTCTGCATGTCCTTGCCGTACTGGGCCTGGCCGCCGGTCATCGGGCCGGCGTAGCCCAGCTTGATTTCCTGCGCCTGCGCGAAGGCGGCGGAGGCGGCGGTCAGGCCGGCCAGGGTCAGGGCAACGGTCAGTGCCGTCTTGTGGAAGGTCGAGCTCATCAGATCTCCTTGGGTCCCAAATGGTGCCGATGTGGTGCCGATGTGGTGTCGTTACCGGCAGTTGTATTGCGGCGCAGCCTGGCAGTGCCGCGCCGTGCTTTTCTCTGCGCGGCGGGGCGGGATCACCGCCATCGCCGCGCGCTTCGACATGACGCCGTCCGAGGGTTGCCTCAGCCGATCGTCATCAAACTGGCATTGCCGCCCGCGGCCGCGGTGTTGACCGAGAGCGAGCGCTCGATCAGCAGGCGGTCGAGCGCAATGTTCCGTTCTCCCTGCGCCAGGCCCTGCACGCCGATGATCGCCCCCGGCCGCGCTGCCACCTGCTCGCAGACGGTGCGCAGCTGATCCGAGTCGCCGTGGTGCAGCACCGCATCGATTGCCGTGTCCGCCGCGGTCCAGTCGGCCACCATGCGGACGCGCGATTGTACGCCCTTAGGCAGGCGCGCAAACAGCCCCCGGCCGACCGGGCTTTCCGGCCATACCGCCTCGGCGCCGACCGTCAGCACGGCGCCCAGCTGCAGGGCCAGGTCGGCTTCCTGGGCGGCCAGGCACAGCACCCGCTCGCGCGCCAGCAGGGTGTAGGTATTGCGCTCGCCGGTGGGACCCGCCAGCGTCACCGCCAGGCCCGAGGCCGAGGCCTCGGCGAAGCGCTCGCAGGCGGCCGCCACCTCGGGCAGTTCGCGCCGCGCCCACTCGCGGAAGGCCTCCGCGGCACGCACGGCGTCGTCGTCCGGTCCTACCGTCTGCGCGCCGCCCGCGCCGGCATTGACATCGGCCGCGCGCACGCTGCGCGCCACCGCGTCCTGCGGACAGACCGACAGCAGCCGGTGCAGGTAGAGCGGGCCGCCCGCCTTGGGGCCGGTGCCCGACAGCGCCTCGCCGCCGAACGGCTGCACCCCCACCACCGCGCCGACGATATTGCGGTTCACATACAGGTTGCCCACCCGGGCCCGGCTGACGATGAACGAGATGGTCTCGTCGATACGGGTGTGGATACCCAGCGTCAGCCCGTAGCCCGTACCGTTGATCTGGCTGACCATGGTGTCGAGCCCCGCGCGCGGGAAACGCACCACGTGCAGCACCGGGCCGAACACCTCGCGCTTCAGTTCCTCGATGCTGTCCAGTTCGATCAGCGTCGGCGGCACGAAGGTGCCATGGCGGCAGCTGGCGCCCTGCGCGGCGTTGGGATCGGCCTGGTGGACCCGTCGGCCCTTGGCGCGCATCGCATCGATATGGCGCACGATGCCGGCGCGCGCGTCTTCGTCGATCACCGGGCCGACGTCGGTCGACAGCCGGTCCGGGTTGGCCATGTTCAGTTCCTGCATCGCGCCCTTGAGCATTTCGAGCACGCGATCGGCCACGTCATCCTGCAGGCACAGCACGCGCAGCGCCGAGCAGCGCTGGCCGGCGGAGTCGAACGCGGAATTGACCACATCGCCGACCACCTGCTCGGCCAGCGCCGAGGAGTCGACGATCATCGCGTTCTGGCCGCCGGTTTCGGCAATCAGCGGAATCGGACGGCCGGCGGCGTCCAGGCGCCCGGCGACATTGCGCTGCAGGATGCGCGCGACCTCGGTCGAGCCGGTGAACATCACGCCCTTGACGCGGGCGTCGCCCACCAGCGCGGCGCCGACGGTCTCGCCGCGGCCCGGCAGCAATTGCACCGCGCCGGCCGGCACGCCGGCCTCGCGCAGCAGCTTCACCGCAGCGGCGGCGATCAGCGGGGTCTGCTCGGCGGGCTTGGCCAGCACCGGATTGCCGGCGGCCAGCGCGGCCGCCACCTGGCCGGTGAAGATCGCCAGCGGGAAATTCCACGGGCTGATGCAGACCACCGGGCCGAGCGGGCGGTGGGTCTCGTTGTCGAAGCCGCGGCGCACCTCGGCCGCGTAATAGCGCAGGAAGTCCACCGCCTCGCGCACTTCGGCGATGGCGTTGGAAAAGGTCTTGCCGGCTTCGCGCATGATGATGCCCATCAGCGACTGCATCTGGGCTTCCATCAGGTCGGCGGCGCGTTCCAGCGCGGCGGCGCGCACGTCCGGCGGCGTCGCCTGCCAGATCGGCGCGGCCTGGACCGCGGCCTGCAGCGCGGCGTCGACATCGGCCTGGCTGGCCTCGGTGACATGGCCGACCACGTCGCGGTGATCGGCCGGGTTCAGGACCGGGGTGGTGATGGCATCGGCGGCGCGCGCCACCTCCGCGCCCAGCATCGGCTCGGCGGCGAGGCGCTCGCCGGTGCCGGCCAGCAGCGCCGACGACAGCGATGCCAGGCGATGCTCGTTGGCCAGATCGATGCCGGCCGAATTGGGCCGGCTCTTGCCATACAGCGCGCGCGGCGACGGGATGCGCGGGTGCGGCAGGCCCAGCACGCCTTCGTCGCGATGCATGGCCTCGACCACGGCCACCGGATCGGCAACCAGCGCGTCGAGCGAGATGGTGTCGTCGGCGATGCGGTTGACGAAGGAGGTGTTGGCGCCGTTCTCCAGCAGCCGGCGCACCAGGTAGGCCAGCAGCGTTTCATGCGTGCCAACCGGCGCGTAGATGCGGCAGGGCCGGTTGAACTTGCCGTCGGCGGTGGGGCCTACCACCTGGTCGTACAGCGGCTCGCCCATGCCGTGCAGGCACTGGAATTCATACTGGCCCGGGTAGTAGCTGTGGCCGGCAATCTGGTAGATGGCCGACAGCGTGTGCGCGTTGTGCGTGGCGAACTGCGGATAGATCGCGTCCGGCACCGACAGCAGCTTGCGCGCGCAGGCGATATACGACACATCCGTGTAGACCTTGCGCGTATAGACCGGATAGCCCTCCAGCCCTTCCACCTGGGCGCGCTTGATCTCGCTGTCCCAGTAGGCGCCCTTGACCAGGCGGATCATCAGGCGGTGGCGGCTGCGGCGGGCCAGGTCGATCAGGTAGTCGATCACGAACGGGCAGCGCTTCTGGTAGCCCTGCACCACGAAGCCGATGCCGTTCCAGCCCGCCAGTTCGGGCTCGAAGCACAGGCGCTCGAGCAGGTCCAGCGAGATCTCGAGGCGGTCGGCCTCCTCGGCGTCGATATTGATGCCGATGTCGTACTGGCGCGCCAGCAGCGTCAGCGACTTCAGGCGCCCGTACAGTTCGCCGATCACGCGCTCGTGCTGCGCGCGGCTGTAGCGCGGATGCAGCGCCGACAGCTTGATCGAGATGCCAGGGCCCTCGTAGATGCCGCGGCCGCGCGAGGCCTGGCCGATGGCGTGAATGGCCTGCTCGTACGAAGCCAGGTAGCGGGCGGCATCGGCCTCGGTCATGGCCGCTTCGCCGAGCATGTCGTAGGAGTAGCGGAAGCCCTGCGCCTCGTACTTGCGCGCGTTGGCGAGCGCCTCGGAAATGGTCTCGCCGGTGACGAACTGCTCGCCCATCAGGCGCATCGCCATGTCCACGCCCTTGCGGATCAGCGGCTCGCCGCCCTTGCCGATGATGCGCGTGAGCGCCTTGGTCAGGCCCGACTCGGTATGCGTGGCGACCAGCTTGCCGGTCAGCAGCAGCCCCCAGGTGGCGGCGTTGACGAACAGCGACGGGCTCTGCCCCAGGTGCGACTGCCAGTTGGCGCCGCTGATCTTGTCGCGGATCAGCGCGTCGCGCGTGGCCTTGTCGGGAATGCGCAGCAGCGCCTCGGCCAGGCACATCAGCGCCACGCCTTCCTGCGACGACAGCGAGAACTCCTGGATCAGTCCCTGCACCAGGCCTTCGCGCCCCGTGCCGACCTTTTGCTCGCGCAAGCGCGTGGCCAGTGCCTTGGCCATCTTGATCGCGGCGTCCGCCTGCTGCTGCGGCAGGCGCGCCTGCTCCAGCAGCACCGGCACGCAATCGGTTTCCGGACGGCGATAGGCCGAGGTGATGGCGGCACGCAGCACCGATTGCGGCTGGATGCTCTGCGCGAATTCCAGGAAGGGCTGGGGCGCGGCGTCGCCATGGACCATCTCGGTGCCGTCACTGCCCTCGCCCTCCGTGCCGGCGGCGCCCGCGTCGAACGGCAGGTGGCCGCGCTCGATCTGCTCGAGATAGCTGAAGATCGCCTGCTTGATCAGCCAGTGCGGGGTGCGGTCGATGGATTGAGCAACGCGCTTGAGGCGGTCGCGCGAGGCATCGTCGAGCTTGACGCCAAGGGTGGTGGTGGCCATTGCGGGCAATTCTCCGAAAGACTGGAGCTGCCGCCGGTGCTACCTCGTCCGTGCCGACAGGCAGGGGCGCGCGACCGGCCGCAGCCTGTGAGCTGGCGCGATCTTACTCCCGAAAATCTCCAAGGTGCAACCTTGTGCAACCCTATCGAAAACCCTAATCAAACGGTTGCACCATCGCTGCGCTGGCTGCCGCGCTAGATCCGCAACGGGTCGATTTCCAGCTGCCAGCGCACCCCCTTCACCTCCGTGCCAACCTCTGCGAAAGTCTGTACCCACTCGGCCACAAACCGTTGCAGTATGGGGCGTGCCGTCGCCTCCACCAGCATCTGGGCACGCTCGCGGTTGAACACGCGCACCATCGACATCGGCACCGGATCATGCAGTTGCACCTCTTGCGCCAGGGTGCAGTGTCCGGCATGCCGACGCGCGGCTTCCAGGAACTGCAGCGCCCGCTCCAGCTGCCCGTGTTCCGCCGTGACCAGCACCTGGAAACAGAACGGGGGCAACCCGGCCTGGCGCCGCTCGCGCAACTGGCTGGCCGCGAATCCATCATAGTCATGGCGCATCAGGGCCTGCAATGCCGGGGTATCGGGATAGCGGGTCTGGATCAGCACCTCGCCCGGCAACCCGGCCCGCCCTGCCCGCCCGGCCACCTGCATCAGCGACGCAAACAGGTGCTCGGCGGCACGGAAGTCGTGGCTGAACATGGCCGCGTCGGGATGGACGATGCCGACCAGGGTCACGCGCTGGAAGTCATGCCCCTTGGCCACCATCTGCGTGCCCACCAGGATATCGACCTCGCCCGCGTGGACTTCGTCGAACATGGCCTGCGCGCTGCCCTTGCGCCGCGTCGAATCCGCGTCGATGCGGGCGATGCGGGCCTGCGGGAAGCGTGCCGCCAGCGCTTCCTCGATGCGCTGGGTGCCGCGCCCGAGCGGGGCGATGTCGACATTGCCGCAGTCCGGGCAGTGGTGCGGCACCGGCGCCTCGAGGCCGCAATGGTGGCAGCGCAGGCGCCGTTCGGGCCGGTGCAGCACCAGGTACGCCGAGCAGCGCGGACAGCCCGACAGCCAGCCGCAGCTGTCGCAGGCGATCACCGGCGCGTAGCCGCGCCGGTTCAGGAACAGCAGGCTCTGCTCGCCGCGCGCCAGGCGTGCGTCGATGGCCTCCAGCAGCGGCACGGACAGGCCTTCGAACAACGCGCGCTGGCGCTGGCGCTCGTGGTTCAGGTCCACCAGCCGCACCGTCGGCAGCGCCGCATCGGCCTGGGCACGCTCGCGCAGCACCAGCTTGCGGTAGGTGCCTTGCCCGGCTCGCCACCACGTCTCCATCGACGGCGTCGCCGAACCCAGCACCACCGCGATGCCGCGCTGCTTGGCGCGCCACACCGCCAGGTCGCGGGCGGAGTAGCGCAGGCCTTCCTGCTGCTTGTAGGAGGTGTCGTGCTCCTCGTCGACCACGATCAGGGCCAGCGCCGGCAGCGAGGCCATCACCGCCATGCGCGTGCCCAGCACGATGCGGGCCTCGCCGCGATGCGCCGCCAGCCACTGCAGACTGCGCTCCTGGTCGGCCAGTCCGCTGTGCAGCACCGCCAGCGGCAACTGCGGGAAGCGCGCGGCAATGCGGGCCTGCAGCTGCGGGGTCAGGTTGATTTCCGGCACCAGCATCAGCACCTGTGCGTGCGGATCGCGCGCCAGCACCGCCTGCATGGCATGCAGGTAGACCTCGGTCTTGCCGCTGCCGGTCACGCCGTGCAGCAGGAACGGGGCAAAGCCTTCGGCCTCGGCGATGGCCTGCACCGCGGCGCGCTGCTCGTCATGCAGCGGCGGCGCGACCGATGGCGGCTGGGCGGGATCGGTCGGCAACAGGCTGCGCTCGGTGCGCCGGGTGTCGATCCAGCCCGCGGCCTGCCATTCGGCCAGCCGCGACGGCGCTGCGGCACAGAGCGCGCGGGCCTGCGCCAGGGACAGCGGCTCCCTCGTGGCAGCGCGCTCGGCCAGCGCCTGGGCCAGGGCACGCACACTGCGGGCACGGGGCGGCACGGCGGCCAGCAGGGTCTGCGCATGGTCCGGCAGCACGCGGTATTCATCGGTGCGGGCACGCTGCGCAAGGTTCGGCCAGCTTTCCGCCTCGCGCAAGGCAGGCGGCAAGGCCGGCAACATCACTTCACCAAGGCGGCGCTGGTAGTAGCGCGCGGCAAACGCCGCCAGCGCGATCCAGTCTGGCTGCAGCGGCGGCAGCCAGTCCAGCCGCTGGGCAACCGGCCGCAGCTTCTCCACAGGCACGTCCGAGGCTTGCGCGGATTCGACCGCCACGCCAACCATGCTGCGGCGGCCGAACGGCACGACCACCAGGTCGCCGGGGGCGACGCCGGCGATGGCGAGGTAATCGAAACAGTCGTCGGCAGGGGTGTCGAGCGCAACCCGGATCACGGGCGGCGCAGGTGAGGCCGTCCCGGCGCTGGAGGATGGCGCCGCGGGTTCGCGAGGGAGCGCGCCGCTATCGGGCAGCATGTCCAGCCTGGTGCATCGCCGTGGGGCATGCGCCGGGCCAGTGGCGGTGTGCCGGGCCATGCCGGAAGGTCTGTGTGCGGCGCAACATCAACTTAAAGTAAAACTTCAAATGTGGCCCTAAGTCGATGATAGATGACTGGTTTTCCACTAATTCACGCGCCCCTGTGGATAACTTTGTTGAAAAGTCGCTCTGCATGGCTGGGAAGCCCCGAAAAACAAGGGTTCCACTGGCATCGCCCCCTACTTTGCAAATCTTCCAAAGCCTTAAAAATCAAGGGCTTGCAAACATCCCCCAGATAGGTTAGGGAATAACCCTGTCATGCACTGCGGCAAACCTATCGGTGTGCATAAGTCAAGTCCCGTCAGTCAAGTGCGCACACCTTTTTGGCGGTTCGTGGCGAAAAAGTTAACTTGACATGGTACGGCCGCGCGGTCTGCGCAGCACTGGGTACGGGCGCCGCCGTAACGTTGCAGCGCGGGGCCCTGCCGAAGCGGCCCGCTTGCCGGCATACCGCGACCGTCACTTCCCCGCCGCGCGCAGCTGGCGGCTGTACCCGTGGACCTCGTCGACCAGCACGGAAACGGCCTCGGGCGGCGTGAACTGAGAGATGCCGTGGCCGAGGTTGAAGACATGGCCGTCGCTGCCGCCGCCGGCGGCATAGCTGTCCAGTACGCCACGTACTTGCGCGCGGATGGCGGCCTCGGGTGCGAACAGGACGGTGGGGTCGATATTGCCCTGCAATGCCACGCGGCCGCCGGTACGCCGGCGCGCCTCGGCCAGGTTGACGGTCCAGTCCAGCCCGATGGCATCGGCGCCGGTGTCGGCCAGCGCTTCGAGCCACAGGCCACCGCCCTTGGTGAAGACGATCGCTGGCACTTGCTGCCCGGCGTGCTCGCGCTTCAGGCCGGCCAGCACGCGGCGCATGTATGCCAGCGAGAACGCCTGGTACATGCCGTCAGCGAGCGCCCCGCCCCAGGTGTCGAAAATCATCACCGCCTGCGCCCCCGCCTCGATCTGCGCATTCAGGTACGCCGTGACCGCCTGCGCATTGATCTCGAGAATGCGGTGCATCAGGTCGGGGCGGCCGTACATCATCGCCTTGACCGTGCGGAAGTCGTCCGAGCCGCCGCCCTCCACCATGTAGCAAGCCAGCGTCCAGGGGCTGCCCGAGAAGCCGATCAGCGGCACGCGCTGGCGGCCGTCCTGCACCAGCGCGCGGCGGATCTCGCTCACGGCGTCAAATACGTACTGCAGCGACGCCATGTCGGGTACGGCCAGCTTGTGCACGTCGGCCTCGGTGCGCAGCGGATGCGCGAAACGCGGGCCTTCGCCCTGCGCGAACGACAGGCCCAGCCCCATCGCATCCGGCACGGTCAGGATGTCGGAGAAGAGGATGGCCGCGTCCAGCGGATAGCGATCCAGCGGCTGCAGTGTCACTTCGGTGGCGTAGGCCGGGTTCTTGGCCAGCCCGAGGAAGCTGCCGGCGCGCGCGCGCGTGGCGTTGTACTCGGGCAGGTAGCGGCCTGCCTGGCGCATCAGCCACAGCGGCGTGTATTCGGTGGGCTGGCGGCGCAGCGCGCGCAGGAAGGTATCGTTCTGCAGTGCGGTCATGGTCATCCTCGTAAGACCGCCATTCTAAGGGATGGCCGCGCGCGGATGCCCCTCAGACGTCGTCGATCATCCCGGCGAACGCCGACGCGGCGCGCCGCATCCATTCCCGCGCACGCTCGGCCTCGGGCTGCAGCCGCGCGAAGCCGTGGGTCATGCCGCCTGCCTCGATGGTAATGACCGGGGCATCGTGGCGCACCAGGAAGTCGGCATAGGCCAGGCCGTCGTCGCGCAGCACGTCGTGCGCCGCCACCAGCACCACGGTGGCCGGCGGGCGCACCGGCGGCGCGGCCATCAGGTGCACGCGCGGATCGGCGTGGGCGGCGCCCTGCGCCAGCGCTTCAGCGCCGATGAACTGGGTCCAGAACCACGCCATCTCGTCACGCGTCAGGCCCGGGCCGTCGGCGAAGGCGCGATAGCTTTCGGTGGTGAGCACCGGCGCGGCGACCGGATAGATCAGCAGCTGGGCATCGACCCGCACCGCGTCGCCGGCATTGATCTGCTGCGCGGCCTGCGCAGCGAGGTGGCCGCCGGCACTGTCGCCGGCCACGGCCAGGAAGCCCGGCGCCAGGCCCAGCGCCTGGCGCTGGCCGGCAAGCCAGAGGACGGCTTGCATGGCGTCGTCGCAGGGCGCCGGGAAGGCGTGCTCGGGGGCAAGCCGGTAATCGACGCTGGCCACGGCACAACCGGTATCGGCAGCCAGCAGGGCCGCCACGGTATGGTGCGTCTGGGTCGAGCCGATCACCCAGCCGCCGCCGTGGAAGTACACCATCAGCCGCGGCGCTGCCACGCCAGCCGGGCGGAACAGCCGTGCCCCGAGCGTGCGCCCGGCCAGCGCCACGTCCAGCTGCTGCACGACCACGCCCTCCGGATCGGGCCGCAACGAGGCGGCGGCAATCTCGGCGAAACGGGCTCGCTGCGCCGGGACGTCGGCTGGAGCCGGCTCCGAGGCATAGCGTTCGGCCAGGCGGCGGTAATAGGAGAGCAGTTGCGGATCGATGGCCATGGTCGGCGGCAGATGCAGAAATCGTAAGGGAGGAGGATCGGCGAGGGTCAGGCCTGGCCAAGCCGGCGCGTCAGCTCGATCTTGCTGCAGCAGTCCTGCACCGCCAGCAGCCCCGCATCGGTGGCGTGGCGCACCGCCTGGTCGTTGACAATGCCAAGCTGCAACCAGACCCCGCGCGCACCGATGGCGATGGCCTCGTCGACCACACCTGGCGTGTCTTCAGCGCGGCGGAAGATATCCACCCATTCGATGGGCGCGCCGGCCGCCGCGGCAGCATGGGCCGCCTCGCGCAGCGTGGCGTGGCAGGTCTCGCCCAGGATGCGATCGCCGGCATGGCGCGGATTGACCGGCACAATGCGGAAGCCATGGCCTTGCAGGAATTCGGCCACCTCATGGCTGGGCCGCTCCGGGCGGTCGGACAGGCCGACCACGGCTACGGTCTTCATTGCCAGCATGGCTGGTATGGCTTGCTGCATTTCAGGCGCCATGGCATCTCCGGTGTGGGTGTTCATCAAGTGACGGTGGGGCGCCAGGCAAGCCGGTGCGCCCGGCGCACCAGACCAATCGTAACCGCAATTGTCACGCAGGATTTGGTGCGGAAACGAACATGGAATCAGCCAATATAAAGATAATCCCGCAGCACCTGGCGCCGGCAAAGGTGACGCATACGCGCGAAAATATGCCGATCACGCCGGATTTTAAGCGCTCCGGCTTTCAACTTCTTTCAAAACGATACATTTTGTTACTGCCATGCCAGGGAGTTTCCCCCACAATGCATTGACACACCCGCTGTCCGGGCGTGGCGCCCCGGTGAAAATGGCAGTGCAGACTAAAGGGGCGTGGTGAAGAAAGCCTTTTTGTAGCGTTTCCGGCAGTAACCCGATTTTCCGATCCAGCGTAAAGCTTGCTGGACCGGAGCACCAGGAAGACCGTTGCAGCGCGTGGCCTTTGCGGCCTGTGTGCGGATATGTGGATATCCGGTGCGCCTTGCTTGTCGACCTGGACCGAACCCGTTCCTTCGAATTGACCCCTCGAAGGGATTTTCCCGTCCGCGCGGAGCCTCCCCGGCCCGCGCGCTTTTTTTTGTCCAGGCGCGACAAAAGCATATCGCCGCACTCACAAAAAAGGCAGCCTCGCGGCTGCCTTTTTTAATGTCGCATCGAAAAAACAACAATGCGACAGTGCTGCGCGATGCTTACTTCTTCCGACGCAGGCGGGCGATCGCTGCCAGTTGCGCGGCGGCCACGGCCAGTTCGCTCTGGGCACGGGCAAGGTCGAGGTCGCTGCTCTGATTCTGCATCAGCTCCTCGGCGGCGCGCTTGGCTTCCTGGGCCTTGGCTTCGTCCAGGTCGCCACCGCGGATCGCGGTGTCGGCCAGCACGGTGACGTGCTTGGGCTGCACTTCGAGAATGCCGCCGGCAACGAACACGAACTCTTCGCTGCCGTCTTCCTTCTCGATGCGCACTGCACCCGGCTGGATGCGCGTGATCAGCGGCGTGTGGCCGGGCAGGATGCCCAGCTCACCCGACTCGCCCGGCAGCGCCACGAACTTCGCCTGGCCGGAGAAGATCGACGCTTCCGCGCTGACGACGTCTACAAGAATGGTTGCCATATGAATTCCTTTGTCCGTTCGCTTCACTTCTGACGGCAGGCCGCGCGGGGCGGCCTGACGCCACTCCCGCGCCGGAGCACGGGAGCGTCAAAGCGAGGCTTACTGGAGCTTCTTGGCCTTCTCGAAGGCTTCGTCGATCGAGCCGACCATGTAGAACGCCTGCTCGGGCAGGTGATCGCACTCGCCGTCGACCAGCATCTTGAAGCCGCGGATGGTTTCTTTCAGCGGCACGTACTTGCCCGGCGAACCCGTGAACACTTCGGCCACGTGGAACGGCTGCGACAGGAAACGCTGGATCTTGCGGGCGCGGGACACGGCCAGCTTGTCTTCCGGCGACAGTTCGTCCATGCCCAGAATCGCGATGATGTCGCGCAGTTCCTTGTAGCGCTGCAGGGTCTGCTGCACGCGGCGGGCCACTTCGTAGTGCTCCGTGCCGACAACCTGCGGGTCCAGCTGGCGCGAGGTCGAGTCGAGCGGATCCACGGCCGGGTAGATACCCAGCGCGGCGATGTCACGCGACAGCACCACGGTCGAGTCCAGGTGCAGGAAGGTGGTGGCAGGCGACGGGTCGGTCAAGTCATCCGCAGGCACGTAGACGGCCTGGATCGAGGTGATCGAGCCGGTCTTGGTCGACGTAATCCGCTCCTGCAGCTTGCCCATTTCTTCAGCCAGCGTCGGCTGGTAGCCCACGGCGGAAGGCATACGGCCCAGCAGTGCCGACACTTCGGTACCGGCCAGCGTGTAGCGGTAGATGTTGTCGACGAAGAACAGGATGTCACGGCCTTCGTCGCGGAAGCGCTCGGCCATGGTCAGGCCGGTCAGCGCCACGCGCAGACGGTTGCCCGGCGGCTCGTTCATCTGGCCGAACACCATGGCCACCTTGTCGAGCACGTTCGAGTCCTTCATTTCGTGGTAGAAGTCGTTCCCTTCACGGGTACGCTCGCCCACGCCGGCAAACACCGACAGACCGCTGTGCTGCTTGGCGATGTTGTTGATGAGCTCCATCATGTTGACGGTCTTGCCCACGCCGGCACCACCGAACAGGCCCACCTTGCCGCCCTTTGCGAACGGGCAGACCAGGTCGATCACCTTGATGCCGGTTTCGAGCAGGTCAACGGAAGGCGACAGTTCGTCGAACTTCGGTGCCTTCTGGTGAATCGCACGCAGTTCGTCCGAAGCGATCGGGCCGGCTTCGTCGATGGGACGACCCAGCACGTCCATGATGCGGCCCAGGGTGCCGTGGCCAACCGGCACCGAAATCGGGGCGCCGGTGCTCTTCACTGCCATGCCGCGGCGCAGGCCGTCCGACGAGCCCAGGGCAATGGTACGCACCACGCCGTCGCCCAGCTGTTGCTGGACTTCGAAGGTCAGGCCCTTCTCGGCGAACGAGGCATCGCTGCTGTCTTCCAGCACGAGCGCGTCGTACACCTTCGGCATTGCGTCGCGGGGGAACTCGATGTCCACCACGGCGCCAATACACTGCACAATATTTCCGATACTCATTTCGTATCTCCGATAGCTTGAATTCGTGACGCCTTAGACCGCAGCTGCACCGCTGACGATTTCCGACAGTTCCTTGGTAATCGCGGCCTGACGGGTCTTGTTGTAGACCAGTTGCAGTTCGCCGATCACGTTCTTGGCGTTGTCGGACGCAGCCTTCATGGCCACCATGCGCGCCGATTGCTCGG
Organism: Cupriavidus taiwanensis LMG 19424; assembly: GCF_000069785.1. NCBI lineage: Bacteria > Pseudomonadati > Pseudomonadota > Betaproteobacteria > Burkholderiales > Burkholderiaceae > Cupriavidus > Cupriavidus taiwanensis. The sequence goes on from NC_010528.1 coordinate 3,270,519, forward strand.
ACGCCATGTTCTCGGCCACGGCCTGGTACACCAGCGCCTCGACGTAGCGGACCAGCAGCTCTTCCACGACGGTCTGGGCGTCAGGCTCGTAGATGTAGTCCCACGAGTAGGCGCGCTTCTCTTCTTCGGTCTGCGACAGCTTGTCGGCGGCGAGCGGCAGCAGCTGCTCAACCATCGGTTCCTGCTTCATCGTGTTGATGAACTTGGTGTACGCCAGGTACACCGCGTCGACTTCACCATTGGTGAATGCGTCGAGCTGGACCTTGATCGCGCCGATCAGCTTTTCCAGATGCGGGGTGTCACCGAGGTGCACCACGTGCGAAACCACCTTGGCGCCGATCCGGCCCAGGAACTGCATGCCCTTGGTGCCGATGGCGGTGGCTTGGACGTCCACGCCGCGGCCTTGCAGGCTCTTCAGTTCATTGGTGACCGAGCGCAACACGTTCGTGTTCAGGCCGCCGCACAGCCCCTTGTCGGTCGTGACCACGATCATGCCGACGCGCTTGACTTCGCGCTCCTGCATGAACGGATGCTTGAACTCGGGGTTGGCCGTAGCCAGATGCGCCGCGATGTTGCGCACCTTCTCGGCATAGGGACGGGCGTTGCGCATCCGCTCCTGCGCCTTGCGCATCTTGGACGCGGCGACCATCTCCATCGCCTTGGTGATCTTGCGCGTGTTCTGCACGCTCTTGATCTTGGTTCGAATCTCTTTCGTTCCGGCCATATCTTCCTCTCCATCCGAACCATCGCCGCGCCGGCGTGAGCCAGGCGCGGCGACGATGTCGTGGAATTACGCGGTTAGAACGCGGCGGACTTCTTGAAATCCTCGACAGCGGCACGCAGGGCGGCTTCATCTTCCTTCGAGAGCTGCTTGGTCTCTTCGATGCGGTTGATGAGGTCGGCGTACTTGGTCTTCAGGTGGTCGTGCAGGCCCTTCTCGAACGGCAGGATGTCCTTCACTTCCACGTTGTCGAGGAAGCCGTTGTTGGCGGCGAACAGCGAAGCCGACAGCTGCCACACTTGCAGCGGCTGGTATTGCGGCTGCTTCAGCAGTTCGGTCACGCGGCGGCCGCGCTCCAGCTGCTTGCGGGTGGCATCGTCCAGGTCCGAGGCAAACTGCGCGAACGCAGCCAGTTCACGATACTGGGCCAGGTCGGTACGGATACCGCCGGACAGGTTCTTCACCACCTTGGTCTGCGCAGCACCACCGACGCGCGACACCGAGATACCGGCGTTGATGGCGGGGCGGATACCGGCGTTGAACAGATCGGTTTCCAGGAAGATCTGGCCGTCCGTGATCGAGATCACGTTGGTCGGCACGAACGCGGACACGTCGCCGGCCTGCGTTTCGATCACCGGCAGCGCGGTCAGCGAACCGGTCTTGCCCTTGACGGCGCCGTTGGTGAACTTCTCGACGTAGTCGGCATTCACGCGGGCAGCACGCTCCAGCAGGCGCGAGTGCAGGTAGAACACGTCGCCCGGGTAAGCTTCGCGGCCCGGCGGGCGGCGCAGCAGCAGCGACACCTGGCGGTAGGCCCAGGCTTGCTTGGTCAGGTCGTCATAGACGATCAGCGCGTCTTCGCCGCGGTCGCGGAAGTACTCGCCCATGGTGCAGCCGGCGTAGGCGGCCAGGTACTGCATGGCGGCCGAGTCCGAAGCGGCGGCGGCGACGACGACGGTGTATTCCATCGCGCCGTGCTCTTCCAGCTTGCGCACCACGTTGGCAATGGTCGAAGCCTTCTGGCCGATTGCCACGTACACGCAGAAGACGCCCTTGCCCTTCTGGTTGATGATGGCGTCGACAGCGACGGCGGTCTTGCCGGTCTGGCGGTCGCCAATGATCAGCTCACGCTGGCCACGGCCGATCGGCACCATCGCGTCGATCGACTTCAGGCCGGTCTGTACCGGCTGGCTCACCGACTGACGCGCGATCACGCCCGGCGCGACCTTCTCGATCACGTCCGTTTCCTTGGCGTTGATCGGGCCCTTGCCGTCGATCGGCTGGCCCAGCGTGTTGACCACGCGGCCCAGCAGTTCCTTGCCCACCGGCACTTCCAGAATGCGGCCGGTGCACTTGACCGTGTCGCCTTCGGAAATATGTTCGTACTCACCCAGCACCACGGCGCCGACCGAGTCGCGCTCGAGGTTCAGCGCGAGGCCGAAGGTGTTGCCGGGGAATTCCAGCATCTCGCCCTGCATCACGCCAGACAGGCCATGCACGCGGCAGATACCATCGGTCACGGAGATCACCGTGCCGGTGTTGCGCACTTCAGCTTCGGCGCCAAGGCCCGAGATGCGGGTCTTGATCAGCTCGCTGATTTCTGAGGGGTTCAGTTGCATCACAATGCTCCTAATTCTTCAATCCGTCGGACGGCCGCTCAGGCGGCGGTCAGCGCGGTTTGCATGGCTGCCAGGCGCGCACGCACAGAGGTGTCGAGCACTTCGTCGCCAACCTTGACGCTGACGCCGCCGATCAGGGACGGGTCCACCGCCACCTGCGCGTACAGCTTGCGGCCGAACTTGCGTTCGAGTGCGGCGACCAGGTCGTTCAGCTGACCATCTTCCAGCGGGAAAGCGCTGGTGATTTCAACGTCGGACGACCCTTCGCGGGCGTTCTTGAGCGCATGGAACTGTTCGGCGATGTCGGGCATCACCGTCAGGCGGCCGTTTTCCACCAGCAGCTGCACGAAGCGGCGCGCTTCATCGCTGACGGGGGACTTCAGCACCGACAGGAACAGTTCGGCCAGCTTGTCGCCGGGAACGTTCGGATCGTCGGCGACCGCCTTCATGTCGGGATTGGCGGCAACCTGCCCCATCTCCGACACCAGCTCGGACCATGCACCCAGGTTGCCTGCGCTCGATTCACTGGCGACGCGGAACAGCGCCTCAGCGTAGGGACGGGCAATGGTTGCGGTTTCAGCCATGATTAGAGCTCAGCCTTGAGTTGATTGAGCAGGTCGGCGTGGACCTGCGCGTTCACTTCACGCTTGAGGATCTGCTCGGCACCCTTGACGGCGAGCACGGCAACCTGGTCACGCAGTGCTTCACGTGCGCGGGTAGCTTGCTGCTCGGCTTCGGCCTTGGCCTGGGCGATGATGCGTGCGGCTTCTGCCTGGGCGTTCTGCTTGATCTCGTCGGCCGTCAGCTGGGCGCGCTTCTCGGCGTCAGCGACACGTTGAGCGCCTTCGGTGCGGGCTTCGGCCATGGCCTGGTCCACACGCTTGTTGGCGAGTTCAAGCTCGGCCTTGCCCTTCTCGGCAGCGGCGAGGCCATCGGCGATCTTCTTTGCGCGTTCGTCGAGCGCCTTCACCAGCGGCGGCCAAATGAATTTGGCAACAACCCACCACAGGATGAAGAACACGACCATCTGCGCAAAAAACGTTGCGTTCAGATTCATGGTGTGTTCCTTTCGGTAATCAAACTACAGATAAATGCACAAAAGGCGGCCAGGCTGGTGGCCCGCGCCGCCCGTCAGCATCATGCAGACCGAAAAGAATTACTGGATGACAGCCAGCAGCGGGTTGGCAAACGCGAACAGCATTGCAACACCCACGCCGATCAGGAATGCCGCGTCGATCAGGCCGGCCAGCAGGAACATCTTGGTTTGCAGCGGGTTCATCAGCTCGGGCTGACGTGCGCAGGCTTCGATGTACTTGCCACCCATCAGGGCGATACCCAGGCAGGCGCCGATAGCGCCCAGGCCGATGATGATGCCGATACCGATGGCGGTCAGACCCTGGATGTTGGCGAGAAATGCTTGCATGATGACTCCTTTAATTTAGAGAGACTTAGAACCAAAAAACTAAAAAACCAAAAACCTGAAACTTGCAGCGATCAGTGGTGATCGTGAGCCTGGCCGATGTACACCAGCGTCAGCATCATGAAAATGAAGGCCTGGAGCAGGACGATCAGGATGTGGAAGATCGCCCAGACCGCGCCGGCCACGACATGGCCGACAAAGCCCAGCGCCGACAGGTCCGCGCTGAACGTCCAGATGGAACCCAGCAGCGCGATCAGCAGGAACACCAGTTCGCCGGCGTACATGTTGCCGAACAACCGCATGCCGAGCGAAACGGCCTTGGCCAGGAATTCGATGATGTTCAGGACCAGGTTGAACGGGGCCAGGTACCACTTGGCGCCGAACGGGGCCGAGAACAGCTCATGCATGAAGCCGCCCGCGCCCTTGATCTTGAAGCTGTAGTAGATCATCAGCACCAGCACGGCGCACGACATGCCCAGCGTGCCGTTCAGGTCGGCCGTGGCCACTGCGCGGTGGTGGGGGATATGGATGTGGAAGATCTCGAGGACCTTGTTCAGGCCGGTGACCCAGTCGACCGGAATCAGGTCGATCGCGTTCATCATGGTGATCCAGCAGAACACCATCAGCGCCAGCGGGGCGATCCACGAACGGTCGCCATGGATGATGCCCTTGGCCTGGTCGTCGACCATTTCGACAATCATTTCGACAAAGGCCTGGAAGCGGCCCGGCACGCCCGAGGTGACGCGGCGCGCGGCGGCGTACAGGAACAGCACGGCGATGGCGCCGCACAGCACCGACCAGAACACCGTGTCATAGTTGATCACGGAGAAATCGACCACGGACGCCTGCTTGCCGCCGACCGAGTTCAAGTTCTGCAAGTGTTCGGCGATATAGCCGGAGGGTGTCAGCACGTGTTCCGCGCTTTGGGTAGCTTCTGCCATTGTCGAATCGAACGGTATATTGCGAAATCTTCGGGCCGCGCGCCGCGCATTGTCGCAGCACCCGGTACGCGTCTTGCATTGCCTTCGGCGGATTCGCCGGTCACCGCGATGCAAGCGGGTTTCCAACCTTGGCCGTGTCCGGTGTCAGCGCCATGAAAACCGCCGCAGCCGTCACGGAAACTCTTGATATTCCGTCTTGGTGCCACCACTTGCGCAGCAAGCACCGTTTTCGAGCAGCGGCCTAGCGCAACGCCAGGGCCACCACCCAGTATGTCTTCAGCGCCAGCAGGAACGTGACCAGCATCGGCACCCAGCGCAGATCGCGGTACAGCACCACGACCAGCACCAGCAGCGCCACCGTGGCAAAGACCTTGATCGCCTCGCCCAGCACCAGTCCGCCCACCGAAGCACGATCGCGCGCCAGCCACAGGCGGAAGGCGAAGAACCCGCTCGGCACGAAGCACACCATGCCGCCGAACAGCGCCGACCATCCGTATGGCCCCGGTTCCTTCGCAAACAGCGCCCAGCACAGTGCCGACAGCAGGGAGACCGCCACCTGCGCCAGGACAACCTTGCCCGGGGTCATGCGCGAAGGACGCAGCGCGCGCTCGCCAAACAGCGTCACCGCCTCGGCATGCGACAGCGGATCGACAGCTTCTTCCTCACGGTCCGCGCCTTCTTTCCAGTCGTCCCAGTCATCTTCCTGACGGGACCCGGCGCCTCGTTGCTGACGGTCTCGAACCACCACCTGCCTGCCTTATCCGGGCCGGAACTTTTCGGCCCGACCAGAATTCAAACCGCACGATTTTAAGGGGAACTACTGATTCGCGTCAATCTGCTTACATTTACCTTGCAGTGCGTTGCGCACAACGGTTGCCATCACGATTGCATGATGGCTGCGCGAAAATTGCGCGGCAATGATGTTTGACGTAATTGGATTGCGCAGTGAACCCCGCGCATGATGGGGGATTACCGACCGGGCACGAGGTATACCGGGGATCGACGCGACCAGTGCTGCGTGCGCGCAACAGTCGACGCAGCAATGGCCGTTAATCGCGCAGTAAATCAGGCAGCCTGCTGCCCTTCGCGGGATTCGCGCAGGCGCGTCAGCACCCCTTCGAGCGCATCGTTGTTGCTGAAGTGGATCGTCAGCTGGCCCTTGCCGCGTGCCGACAGCTTGATCTGCACCGCCAGCCCGAGCGCATCCGACAACTCCTCTTCCAGCCGCGCCACGTCGCGCACGTTATTGGCGCCCTTCTGCTTGAGCGACTTGAGGTCGAACGGCTTCAGCGTGGAGGCCACCAGCTTCTCGGTCTCGCGCACCGACAGCCGCTTGTTGACAATCTGGTTGGCCAGCGTGATCTGGTTGGCGCCGTCCACGGCCAGCAGCGCGCGCGCATGGCCCATGTCGAGGTCACCGGCCATCAGCATGGTTTGCACCGGCGCGGCCAGGTTCAGCAGGCGCAGCAGGTTGGACACCGCGCTGCGCGAGCGGCCGACGGACTCGGCCGCCTGCTCGTGCGTGAAACGGAACTCGCGGATCAGCCGCATGATGCCCTGCGCTTCTTCAAGCGGATTCAGGTCTTCGCGCTGGATGTTTTCAATCAGCGCCATCGCCGCCGCGGCTTCGTCGGCGACGTCCTTGACCAGCACCGGCACCTTGTCCAGGCCGGCCAGCCTGGAAGCGCGGAAGCGCCGCTCGCCGGCAATGATCTCGTAGCGATCGGGCTCGGCCACGCGCCGCACCAGGATCGGCTGCATCAGGCCCTGGGCGCGGATACTCGCGGCCAGCTCCTGCAGCGCGCCCTCGTCCATGCGGGTGCGCGGCTGGTACTTGCCCGGCTGCAGCTGATTCAGGTTCAGCACGGTGGGCGCGCCCTCCTGCTTGACCGACTCGACGATCTCGGCGGGCCCGCCCAACAGCGCTTCGAGGCCGCGGCCCAGGCCCTTCTTCTTTGCAGTGCTCATGCTCTTGCCCTCTCCTTCAGCCCAACTGCCGGACCCGCGCGATCATCTCCGCGCCGAAGTCCAGGTACGCCTTGGCACCCTTCGATGACGGATCGAACGCCACGCCCGGCATGCCATAGGACGGTGCCTCGGCCAGCCGCACATTGCGCGGGATCAGGGTCTTGAAGACCTTTTCCCCGAAGTGCGATTCCAGTTGCGCCGACACTTGCTGCTGCAGCGTCACGCGCGGATCGAACATCACGCGAAGCAGGCCGATCACCTGCAGGTCGCGGTTCAGGTTGGCGTGCACCTGCTTGATGGTGTTGACCAGATCCGACAACCCTTCCAGCGCAAAATACTCGCACTGCATCGGCACGATCACGCCGTGCGCCGCGCACAAGCCGTTCAGCGTCAGCAGCGACAGCGACGGCGGGCAATCGATCAGCACGAAGTCATAGTCACCGTCGACCTCCGCGATGGCCTGGCGCAGCCGCCGCTCGCGCTGGTCCAGCTCGACCAGCTCCACTTCCGCGCCGGCCAGTTCGCGATTGGCCGGCAGCACGTCGTACTTTCCGGTTTCGGAGCGCTGGCGCGCCTGCGGGATCCCGGCCAGGCCGACCAGCACCTGGTACACACTGGTTTCCAGCGCCTGCTTGTCGATGCCGGAACCCATCGAGGCATTGCCCTGCGGATCCAGGTCGACCAGCAGCACGCGCTGGCCCTGCGCCGCCAGGCCAGCGGCAAGGTTTACCGTGGTGGTGGTCTTGCCTACCCCGCCCTTCTGGTTTGCGATCACGAATACCTTGGCCATAAGCTCCTGCGGCTCCTGCTTCAATTCATCCAGCCAGCACGCGGCTGGCAGTTCGCGGCGCACGGCGCCGCGGCGTAGGTCATGCGGGGGCGCCCGCCCGGCGCGACAGCACCACCAGGTGGCGCTCCGCGTCCAGCCCGGGCACGGTCAGCCGCGGCACGGCGTCGACCTGCCATTGCGCCATCATTCCGGCGGTTTCCATGCGGTCCAGCTCGGCCTGCGGGTACACGCCCTTCATCGCGATCAGCTTGCCGCCGGGCGCGAGCAGCTGGCCCGACAGGTTCACGAAATCCGTCAGTTCGGCAAACGCGCGCGAGGTGATCACGGCAAAGCCATCGGCGTCGTCCAGCTTCTCCACCGGGCCCCAATGCGCGGCGGCGTTGGACAGACCCAGCTGGGCCCGGCACTGCGTCAGGAAGGCCGTCTTCTTCTGCACGATGTCGACCATCAGCACCGACACATCGGGACAGGCGATGGCCAACGGCAGGCCGGGCATGCCGCCGCCGGAGCCCACATCTAGCACCCTGCCCCGCGCCGGCGCCGCGACTTCTACAGCGCGGGCGGCCTGCGCCAGCGCCGGCACTGCAGCGAGCGAATCCAGCATGTGATGCGTGAGCATCTCATCAGGGTGCCGGATCGCGGTCAGGTTGTAGACGCCGTTCCATTTGCGCAGCAGGGCCAGGTACGCGAACAGCGTATCAATCTGGGCCGGCGCCAATGCCAGCCCGATCTCGGCCAAGCCTGCTTCAAGGCGACGACGCTGCGTGGCGTCATCGGTCATGGTTTGTCGCGGAGCGGGCACTCTCAGGCAGCCTCTTCACCGTTGCCGGACGATGCGCCGGCGTCCGCACGGCCGCGGCCCAGTCCCTTTTTCTTCAGGTGTACCAACAGCAGCGAGACCGCCGCCGGCGTCACACCCGAGATGCGCGAAGCCTGGCCCAGCGTTTCCGGGCGATGCTGGTTCAGCTTCTGGCTGACTTCGAAACCCAGCCCGCGCACCTCGGTGTAATCCAGCCCTTCTGGCAGGCGCGTCGATTCGTTGGCTTCCAGCTTGTCGACCTCGGCCGCCTGGCGGGCGATATAGCCGTGGTACTTGATGCCGATCTCGATCTGCTCGCGGATCTGCTCCGCCAGCATCGGCTCCGCATCCAACGGTGCCTCGGGAGCATGGCGGCCGCCCTGGAGTGCCATCAGGGCTTCGTAGCTGACTTCCGGGCGACGCAGCAGGTCGGCCAGGCTGTACTCGCGCTCGATAGGCTTGCCCAGCAGCGGCACTGCCTCTTCGGCCGGCAGCATCGACGGATTTACCCAGGTGCTCTTCAGGCGTTCTGTTTCACGTGAAACAGCGTCGCGCTTGCGGTTGAACGCGTCCCAGCGCGCATCATCGACCACGCCCAGTTCGCGGCCCACTTCGGTCAGGCGCATATCGGCGTTGTCTTCGCGCAAGCTGAGGCGGAACTCTGCGCGGCTGGTGAACATGCGGTACGGCTCGGTCACGCCACGCGTGATCAGGTCGTCGACCAGCACGCCCAGATAAGCCTGGTCACGGCGCGGCGTCCACGGATCGCGTTCGCGCACGTAGCAACCGGCATTGATACCGGCCAGCAGGCCCTGCGCCGCGGCTTCTTCATAACCGGTCGTGCCATTGATCTGGCCGGCGAAGAACAGGCCCCGGATCGCCTTGCTCTCCAGCGATGCCTTCAGGCCGCGCGGATCGAAGTAGTCATATTCGATCGCATAGCCAGGACGCAGGATATGTGCGTTTTCCAGGCCGCGAATCGAATGCACCAGCTCCAGCTGCACGTCGAACGGCAGGCTGGTCGAGATCCCGTTGGGATAGAACTCGTTGGTGGTCAGGCCTTCCGGCTCCAGGAAGATCTGATGACTTTCCTTGCTGGCAAAGCGATGGATCTTGTCCTCGATGCTGGGGCAGTAACGCGGCCCTACCCCCTCGATCACGCCGGTGTACATCGGCGAGCGATCCAGCCCGCCGCGAATGATGTCGTGGGTACGGCTGTTCGTATGGGTAATCCAGCATGGCAGCTGCTGCGGGTGCTGTTCGGGGCGACCGAGGAAGGAGAAGACCGGTACGGGATCCAGGTCGCCTGGCTGCTCTTCCATCACGGAAAAATCGATGGTGCGCCCGTCGATGCGCGGCGGCGTGCCGGTCTTGAGGCGGCCTTGGGGCAGCTTCAGGTCCTTCAGGCGTGCCGACAGCGACACCGCAGCAGGGTCGCCGGCACGGCCTCCCGTGTAATTGTCCAGCCCGACGTGGATCTTGCCGTCCAGGAAGGTGCCGGCCGTCAGCACGACCGCACGCGCGCGGAAGGCGATGCCGACCTGCGTCATGGCGCCGACGACACGGTCGCCCTCGACCATCAGGTCGTCCACGGCTTGCTGGAACAGCATCAGGTTCGGCTGGTTCTCCAGCCGGGTGCGGATCGCCTTGCGATACAGCACCCGGTCAGCCTGGGCACGAGTGGCACGCACGGCCGGCCCCTTGCTGGAATTCAGGATGCGGAACTGGATGCCGGCCTCGTCCGTGGCCGCGGCCATGGCGCCGCCCATGGCGTCCACCTCTTTGACCAGGTGCCCCTTGCCGATACCGCCGATCGACGGGTTGCAGCTCATCTGCCCAAGCGTCTCGATGTTATGGGTCAGCAGCAGCGTCTGGCAGCCCATGCGGGCCGCAGCAAGGGCGGCTTCAGTGCCGGCATGGCCACCGCCGACGACGATGACGTCGAATTCTTTCGGGTAAAGCATGGGACACCTCCTCCGGGAGGCTGGCGGGAAAATTCGGGAATGCGAAATTATAGCGGCATTCGACTTATCACTTTCCGGCGGACACCATGTTTCACGTGAAACATGCCGCTTGCGGTACGTCATCAGTCGCCTGAAAGCGACGTTGTGTTTCACGTGAAACAAAATGGCCGGGCGCAAGGCCCGGCCATAGGTTTCACGTGGAACAAGCGCCTCAGAGCTTGGAACGGATATAGGCCGCCACTTGCTCGGTCAGCTTGCCCAGGTCGCGCTGCAGCGAAGCGAAGCCGGCATTGCGCTCCCGGGTCACCTCATCCATGTACAGCGGCCGCCGGATCTCGATCTGCAGGCTGTTGCGCCGCTCCGCCGGACGCCCGATCTGCGCGATCAACTGCACGCCCTTGTACGGATCGTTGCGCGCGACGGTGTAGCCCATGCCACGCAGCTCCCGCTCGACCAGATCCACCAGGCCCGGCTCGCAAGTCGTGCCATCGCGGTCTCCCAGCACGAAGTCGGCCAGCGGGTGCGCGCTGGCGATCTTCAGGCGCTCGTAGGCGTTGTTCGGCATGGAGTGCAGGTTGAGGTGCCAGAGTGCGCCAAAGCGCGCGTAGGCGCCCTCCACGGCCTCGGCCAGCGCCGCGTGGTACGGCCGATAGTAGCGCTCGATGCGGGCCTGCACTTCCGCGACCGACAACCGGCGGTCGTAGATCGGCGTTGCCGCGTCGATCCGGCTCCAGATCAGGCCGAAGCCCAGCTGCGTCTTCGGTCCCGGCGCCAGCGCCGTCGGCCAGGCGCCGTCTAGCTGGGCGGGATCGATATCGTCGGCCATCCGGTTCGGGTCGATGTAGACGCGCGGGAAGGTCGCCGCCAGCAGCGTGCCGCCCGCGGCGGGCACGGCCTGCCACAGCGCATCCACATGCGTGTCCTCACCGCCGCGCAGGCGCGCAGCAGGCACCGCGGCGCCAAAGTCAGCCGGGTAAGCGGTACCGCTATGCGGCGAATCACACACCAGCGGCAGCGCCTCCCCTTCCGGCAAGCGCACGATCACCGGCGGCAGCGCGGCCGGCTGGTTGGTTGCTTCCGCCATGCCTCAGTCCAGCTTGATCTCGGCAGCCTTGGCCACGCGAGCGTAACGGGCCATGGCCTGCTGGATCTGTGCCTTGAACTGTTCCGGCGTGGTCGGCACCAGGGTGCCGCCAGACTCTTCCACCTTGCGCTTGAACTCGGGATTCTGCATGGCCTTGTGGATCACCTGGTTCAGCCTGGCAACGATGGCGGGCGGCGTATTGGCGGGCGCGACAATGCCGAACCAGCCGCCTTCACCCATGTCCTTGAAGCCCAGTTCGGCGTACGTCGGCACGTTGGGCAGCTGCGCGGAGCGGGCCGCGCCCAGCACCGCCAGCGCGCGCAGCCGACCGGCCTTCACGTGCGGCAGCGTCGACGACAGGTTGTCGGTGATGGCATTCACCTGCCCTGCCACGGCGTCGTTCAGCGCCAGGCCTGCGCCCTTGTACGGCACGTGAAGCAGGTCGATCTTGGCCAGCATCATGAAGTTCTCGATATTGACGTGGCCCAGCGAGCCTGCCCCCGGCGAGGCAAAGCTGTATTTGCCCGGATTGGCCTTGGCAAGCGCGATGAACTCTTGCATGGTCTTGGCCGGCACGCTCGGGTGCACCGCGAACACGCTGGGGATCGCCACCACGTTGGTGACCGGGGCAAAGTCCTTGATCGGGTCGTACTTGAGCTTGGGGTAGACGGCCGGATTGGAGCCATGCGTGCTGACGGTGGCCATGCCGATGGTGTAGCCATCCGGCGCAGCATTGGCGACCTGCTCCATGCCCAGCGAACCGCCGGCGCCGCCCTTGTTTTCCACGACGATCGACTGCCCCAGCTCGCGGCCGGCAAACTCCGCTACCAGGCGCGCCGACAGGTCGGTGGAGCCGCCGGCGGCAAACGGCACGATCAGTCGGATCGGGCGGGTCGGGTAGTTGGCCTGTGCCAGCGCGCCGCCGGCAAAGAGCAGCGTGGCGGTGGCGGCGGTGCCGGTCAGCAGCAGCTGGCGGCGGGACATCCGGGCTCGGATCATGGGGTTTCTCCTGTTGGTGTCTTGTGCATGAACCGGGCGAGTGTCAGCCGTTTACCGGCCGCGCGCAAACGACTATATTGCACCTTTGCATTACCAAAGATCATCCTTGCGCCGGGCGCGGCAAAGCGCCCTCCCCCGCGCTCCGCCCCCTGCCCTGCGCCATGCGGTTGCATTCCCCTTCGATGTCCGAGTTGCACGCCTTTGCCACCGCGGCACGGCTGGGCAGCTTTACGCGCGCGGCGGAAGAACTGTGTGTGACGCAGGGCGCGATCAGCCGCGCCATCGCAAGGCTGGAGGCGCATTTCGGCCAGCCGCTGCTGCAGCGTAACGCCCACCGCCTGGGGCTGACCGATGCCGGGCGCCACTTGCTCGAGGCCGTGGCCGAGCCGCTCGCCGCGATCGAGCATGCCAGCGCCGCCTTGCGCGCCGGCGACCGCCGGCACCATCTGACCCTGTCGGTGGTGCCGACCCTCGCCAGCGTCTGGCTGGTGCCGCGCCTGCCGGATTTTCACCGCCGGCATCCGGAAATCCGCCTGGACTTCGTCCCCTACCAGCGTGACGAAGACTTGTCCGGACCCTCCCCCGACGCCGCCATCCTGGCGGGCGAAGCCGGCAAATGGCCTAGCCTGCAGGCCGACTACGTGGTCGGTCGGGAAATGGTGCCGGTGTGCCACCCCGACCGCCTGCGCGCCCGGCGTGAGGCCGGCCGCTGGCAGTCTCCGGGGGAGCTGCTGGACGAGCCGCTGCTCTACCACACCACCGCGCCGGCGAACTGGCAAAACTGGCTGCTGGCGGCCGGCGTACTCAACGCTGCGCCCCGGTTATCCACAGCGTTCGACCAGGTCTCGATCCTGATCCAGGCAGTGCGCGCCGACATGGGCGTGGCGGTGCTGCAGCGCTGCCTGGTACGCGAGGAAATTGCGGCGGGACGCGTGGCAGCACCGTTCGACCTGCCGATTACGCTGCAACGCGGCTATTTTCTGTGCGCGCCAAGGGAGCGACGCGATCATCCGGCGTTGCATTGCTTCCGCACGTGGCTACTGGAAACGGCGGCTGAGGATACCGCCCGGGAAAACGCCGCGCTATTCAGCAGATAACTTTCAGATCTGCATTTCCACGCAAACACATCCGTCGGGTGAATTTTTCTCGCACCACCATCAAACCGATGGATGAAATGATAAGATCTACAAGTCCAAACATCCATCAAACAAATAGCAGCGGGGCTTGGGTCAGAGGCGCGGCCGCGCACAGAGTTGACCCCCCGGAAAATCAGGTTATCCCCAAAGTTATTCACACCACCAATAACAAAGGGCCCGCTTGCGCGGGCCCTCATTCTTCAGGCGAAATCGGGGTCGACTAAGCCACCTTTTTTGCCAGACCAAGATAGGTTTCGATAACCTTCGGATTCGCCGCCAGTTCATCGGCCGGCCCTTCCATCGCCATATCGCCGGTCTCGATCACATACCCGTAGTCTGCCACCTGCAGCGCCGCGCGCGCGTTCTGCTCGATCAGCAGCGTGGCCACTCCGGTCTGGCGCAGGTTGCTGATGATGTGGAAGATCTCCTTGACGATCAGCGGGGCAAGGCCAAGGCTGGGCTCGTCCAGCATCAGCAACTGCGGCTTGGCCATCAGCGCGCGGCCCACCGCCAGCATCTGGCGCTCGCCGCCCGAGAGCGTGCCGGCGTCCTGGCGCGCGCGCTCGCGCAAGCGCGGGAACAGGTCATAGACCACCTCCATCTGATCCAGGTATTGCTTGTCGCCGGCGCGCTTGCGGCGGAAGGCGCCAAGCTGCAGGTTGTCCTCCACCGTCATCGAGGCGAACAGCTCGCGTTTTTCCGGCACCAGGCACATGCCCCGCGCGACCCGCCCTTCCACCGGGATGCCGGCCATGTCATGGCCCAGGTAGCTGACTGTGCCGCTGGACGATCCCGTCACCGGCAGCGCGCCCATGATGGCATTGAGCATGGTCGACTTGCCGGCGCCATTCGGTCCGATCACGGTGACGATGCGGCCGGCCTCGACTTTCAGGCTGGCGCCGTGCACCGCCTCGACCTTGCCATAGCGCACATGCAGTTCCTTCACTTCCAGAATCAGGCTCATGTCGGGTCCGTGCTCCACATTTATTCCACGCCGCCCAGGTAGGCTTCCAGCACCGCAGGGTTCTTCTGCACCTCCTCGGGCACGCCCTCGGCGATGCGCGAGCCGAATTCCATGACCACCAGCCGGTCGGTCAGGTTCATCACGAAGTCCATGTCGTGCTCGACCAGCAGCACGCTCATGCCTTCGCCGCGCAGCTTGCGCAGCAGTTCGGCCAGCGCCTGCTTTTCCTTGTAGCGCAGGCCGGCGGCAGGCTCGTCGAGCAGCAGCAGCGCCGGGTCGCAGCACAACGCGCGCGCGATTTCCAGGATGCGTTGCTGGCCCAGCGCCAGGCTGCCGGCTTCCATGTACATGCAGTCGGCCAGGCCGACGCGCTCCAGCTGGCGCTTCGCCTCGAACAGCAGCTTCTCTTCCTCGACCTTGTTCATGCGCAGGATCGCCGCGCAGACACCACCCTGCGCGCGGAAGTCGCCACGCAGGTGCGCGCCGATGGCGACGTTTTCCAGCACCGTCATGGTCGGCAACAGGTGCACGTGCTGGAAGGTGCGGCCGATGCCGCGCTTGACGATCTCGCGCGACGGCAGGCCCGAGATCACCTCGCCGCGGTAGCGCACCTCGCCGCCAGAGACCGGCAGCACGCCGGTGACCAGGTTGAAGGTGGTGGACTTGCCCGCGCCGTTGGGTCCGATCAGACCGATGATCTCGCCGGCGCGCACCTGGAAGCTGACATCGTTGACCGCGACCAGCCCGCCGAACTGCTTGCGCGCGGCGCGCACATCCAGGATCAGCTCGCCCGCCTCGGGCTTCTGGCGCACCGCCAGCCCCGCGGCCTGACCCGGCGCGAGCACCGGCGGCCCGGATGGCACCAGGCGCCGCAGGAACGGCCAGATGCCATCGCGCGCGTACTGCAGCAGCAGCACCAGCAGCACGCCGAAGACGATGATCTCGAAGTTGCCGTTGGCACCGAGCAGCTTGGGCAGCACGCCCTGCAGCACGTCCTTCAGGATAGTCAGGATGCCCGCACCCAATACTGCGCCCCACACGTGGCCGACGCCGCCGACCACGGCCATGAACAGGTACTCGATGCCGTAGTTCAGTCCGAACGGCGTCGGGTTCACCGCGCGCTGCAGGTGTGCATACAGGAAGCCGGACACGCATGCCAGGATCGCCGCGACCACGAAGATCACCACCTTCATCCACGCGGTGTTCACGCCCATGGCCTCGGCCATCACGCCGCCGCCCTTGAGCGCGCGGATGGCGCGCCCCGGGCGCGAGTTCAGCAGGTTCTGCATCGCCAGCACCGCCAGCAGCACCACCGCCCAGATCAGGTAAAACATCGAACGGCCGGACTGCAGTTCGATGCCGAAGAACGACAGCACCGGGATCCCGTTCAGCCCGTCATACTTGCCCAGGAACTCCAGGTTGCCGAACAGGAAGAACAGCGACAGGCCCCAGGCGATGGTCGCCAGCGGCAAGTAGTGCCCGGACATGCGCATCGTGATCAGCCCGATCACATAGGCCGAGGCCATGGTGATCACCAGCCCCACCAGCAGGCCGAACCACGGCGACAGCCCGAACTGCGTCGTCAGGTACGCGGTGCTGTACGCACCCAGCCCCACGAACGCCGCCTGCCCGAACGAGGTCATGCCGCCCACGCCGGTAAGCAGCACCAGCCCGATCGCGACAATGCTGTACAGCCCGATGTAGTTGCCCAGCGTGATCCAGAATTCCGGGGTCGGCAGCACCGGCAGCGCCGCCAGCACCACGATCAGGACCAGCACCAGCACCAGCACCCGGTTGCGGTTCAGCCGCGCGCGGCTGCCGGCCTCGGCATGGGTCACGCCGGCCTGCTTGTCGGTCAGCATGGTCATGGCTTATTCCTCCTCCTCGACATGCTTGCTCGTCAGCGAGCGCCACAGCAGCACCGGAATGATCAGTGTGAAGACGATGACCTCCTTGAACGCGCTGGCCCAGAAGGACGAATACGATTCCAGCAGCCCCACCAGCAGCGCGCCGAGCGCCGCCACCGGATAGCTGACCAGGCCGCCGACGATGGCGCCGACAAAGCCCTTCAGCCCCACCAGGAAGCCCGACTCGTAGTACACCGTGGTCAGCGGCGCGATCAGGATGCCGCACAGCGCGCCCATCGCCGCCGCCAGCGTGAACGACAGCCGCCCCGCCTGCGTGGTGCCGATGCCGACCAGGCGCGCGCCCAGCCGGTTCACGGCGGTCGCGCGCAACGCCTTGCCCTGCAGCGTGCGTTCGAAATAGAAATAGAGCGCGCCGATCAACAGCGCCGACACCGCCACTACCCACAGGCTCTGGCCCGAGATACTGAGCGCGCCCACCTCGAAGCGCGCATCCGAAAACGGATTGGTGCGCGAGCCCTCGGCGCCGAACATCACCAGCCCCAGCCCCACCAGCGCGAAGTGCACGCCGACCGATACGATCAGCAGCACCAGCGTGCTGGCCTCGGCCAGCGGCTGGTAGGCCAGCCGGTACAGCATCGGCCCCAGCGGAATAATGACCAGCAGCGTCAGGGCGACCTGCGCCAGCATCGGCAGCGGCTGCGCACCATACTGCTGTACCACCCAGTGCACCGCCAGCGGAAACACCAGGTACTTGCCGGCCAGAACCGCCAGGCGCTGGCCCAGCGTGCGCCGCAATTCGGCGCTGCGCAGCACGGTGACGGTCTCATAGAGAAAGGTCAGCACGCCCATCGCTACCAGCAGCCAGCTGGTTTGCGGGGCATGACCGGCCTGCATCGCCGCCAGTGTCAGCGCGCCGTAGGCAACGAATTCCCCTTGCGGGATGAAGATGACGCGGGTCACCGAGAACACCAGCACCAGCGCCAGTGCCAGCAGCGCGTAAATCGCGCCCGAGGTGATGCCGTCCTGCGCCAGGATGGCGGCGATAGATAGGTCCATTGTCTCCCCGTCTTGTTGGAAAACCTGCCTGCATCGAACGGGATCAGCGGGGCGCCGACGGGCCGACAGGATAGTGCGCGCTTTGGGTTACGAAATAGTAAACGGGTTGCGCAATGCGGAAATACAGAGCAACCCTAGGTTGGCGGGCGTCGACCCACCGACGCGCCAGAAAAAAGGGCGCATGGTCAGCCATGCGCCCTGCTTCACTGCGGAACCGGCATGCCTTGCCGGCCGGATCCAGACGCGCGGGTCAGCCGCTTATTTCAGCAGCTTCCACTTGCCGTCGACGATCTGCACCATCACGCGCGCGCGCTGGTCGAAGCCGAGGTGGTCGGTGGCGCTCATGTTCATGATGCCATGCGACACCGGCAGGTTCTTGGTCTGCTCCATGGCGTCGCGCAGGGCCTTGCGGAACTCCTTGGTACCCGGCTGGCCCTTCTTCAGCGCTTCCGGGATGGCGTGCTGCAGGATCAGGCCCGCATCCCAGGCATGGCCGCCGAAGGTCGAGACCTGGCCGCCGAAGGCCTTTTCATACGCGGTCTTGTAGGCCAGCGCCGGCTTCTTTACCGGATTGCTGTCGGGCAGCTGCTCGGCCACCAGCAGCGGGCCGGCGGGCAGGAAGGTGCCTTCGCAGTCCTTGCCGCACACGCGCAGGAAGTCGGCATTGGCCACGCCGTGGGTCTGGTAGATCTTGCCCTTGTAGCCACGCTCCTTGAGCGTCTTGGCCGGCAGCGCCGCGGGCGTGCCCGAGCCGGCGATCAGCACCGCGTCGGCATTGGCGCCCATCATCTTCAGCACCTGCCCGGTGACCGAGGTGTCGGTACGGGCAAAGCGCTCGTTGGCGACCACCTTGATCTTGCGCAGCTCGGCGACCTTGGCGAATTCCTGCGCCCAGCTGTCGCCATAGGCATCAGCGAAGCCGATGAACGCCACCGTCTTCACGTTGTTGTTGCTCATGTGCTCGGCAATGGCGGTGGCCATGTGCGAGTCGTTCTGCGGGGTCTTGAAGACCCACGCGCGCTTGGCATCCATCGGCTCGATGATGCGGGCCGAGGCGGCCATGGTGATCATCGGCGTCTCGTTCTCGGCCGCCACGTCGACCATCGCCAGCGAGTTGGGCGTGACGGTCGAACCCACCATCACGTCGACCTTGTCTTCGCTGATCAGCTTGCGCGTGTTCTTGACCGCCGTGGTCGTGTCCGAGGCATCGTCCAGCACGATGTACTCGATCTTCTTGCCCGCGATCTCCTTGGGCATCAGCGTGAAGGTGTTCTTTTCCGGAATGCCCAGCGATGCCGCCGGACCGGTGGCCGACACCGTCACCCCGACCTTGACCTGCGCCTGGGCGGCACCGGCAACCAGGCTGGCCGCAGCGATTGCCAGCAGGCTGGCGCGCTTGAAATCCATCTTGTCTCCTTCGGTTCCTGAAACGGAAAGGCATCCGTCCGGCGTCCGCCGGCGGATGCCCCTTTTTTGGATCGACCCCTCGGGTCAACGCAGGCACATCGCCGGCACCTGCGCTACAACCAGGAGCGACACCAGGCCGCTCCCCAATTTCCCGTCCACGCCACTCCCCCGGAAAGGCGCTTCGGTGATTCACCGACCGTGCGGTCGGGAATGCGGATCGAGTCTATCACAGCGCCCTGGCGCGAACAGGGAGGATTAACCCGCATCGCGCGCCCAGCCTGGCTTTGCCGTCAGCGGACGAAGGCGTCCCAGGCGGTCTTCAGGATCAGCGCGCTGACCACCACGATGAACACCTTGCGCACGAAAGCGCTGCCATGGCGCAGCGCCAGCTTGCTTCCCACCTGGCTCCCGGCGACGTTGGCCACCGCCATCACCAGGCCCAGCTGCCACCAGATATGGCCCTTGCTGGCCAGCAGCAGCAGCGCCGCCAGGTTGGTGGCAAGGTTGACCAGCTTGGTCGACGCCGCCGCGTGCAGGAAGTCATAGCCGAATACCCGCACGAACATGATCATCAAGAAGCTGCCGGTGCCTGGCCCGAACACGCCGTCATAGAAGCCCAGCACGGCGCCGCCGAGCAGCGCCGCGCCGCGTTCGCCCCAGCCCGTCAGCGTGGGCGCGTGCTCGGCGCCCAGGTCCTTCTTGGCGACGGTATAGACCAGCAGCACCACCAGCACGAACGGCAGCGCCTTGCGCATCGGCTCGGCCGGGATCATGGTCAGCGCCCAGGCGCCGGCCATCGAGCAGGCAAAGGCCGCCACCACGGCAGGTGCGGTCGCGCCCCAGTAGATGCGCACGCTGCGGCCATAACGCAGTGCCGCGCTGGCGGTGCCCGCAATCGATCCGACCTTGTTGGTCCCGAGCAGCGTGGCGGGTGCCAGGTTGGGATAGGCCGAGAACAGCGCCGGGATCTGGACCAGCCCGCCGCCGCCGGCGACCGCGTCGATCAGGCCGGCAAGAAAGGCGGCGACCGCCAGGAATGCGAATTCCGTCATTGCAGAAAAGCGAAATGGGAAAGAGGAAAAGGAATACCAGCGGGAATACCAGCGGTGCCGGGACAGCGGAACCGGCGCCCGGCCGGGCGCAGCGGATCAGCCCAGTACCTTGGCGGCCGGCGCCAGGCTGCCGTGCCACATGCCGTTAGCGTGCAAGGAGAAACCGGGTGGCGCGCCGCCGTGGCCGGCCGCCAGCCCCGGAGCCAGCAGCGCATGGCGAATGCCGTGGGCGCGGCCCCAGTCGGCCAGCGTGGCGAAGCAGGCTTCCAGGCAGGCGCGGCGGGTGGCCGCGTCGAGCTCCGGCCGTACCCACCACTCGCTGGCGCAAGCCGCGAAGCCCGCAAGCTCGAGGCTGGGCAGCAAGGCCACCGGCAGGCAGGCCACCAGGCCGCCGTCCGACGAGGGTACCGGCAGGCAGGCCAGCAGGCAGATACCGCGTCCTGACTGGGCCAGCAGTTCGCCCAGCATCAGTTGCCGCGCGCGGGCCGCGGGCACCGGCAAGGGCTGTAGGCGTTCCAGCCAGTCCGATACCAGGCCAGCGTCGGCGCCCTGCCCCAGGCGTACGTGGAGCTGCGGCGCGACAGCACCGCCATCGTCTGGCGTGGCCTGGGTGGGATCGGGGGGAACGGTGGCGGACATGGGCGGGCAGCGGAGAGCGCCCGCATTGTCGCATGGGTGAGACCGCCAGGTGATGCCGATGCGGCATGCGCGCCCCAAAACGGGGCGAAGGCGTCACAACACGGGCGGGAAGCCCAAATGAAAAAAGCGTTGCCGAGGATCACCCGGCAACGCCCTTTATTTATAACGCTGCTACCCGACACCGGGTGCGCGCCTGTCGTCTCCTCGCTTCCGCCTCCATTTAACCTGCGAAAACCGTATATGGAATGTAACGAAGCGGTGCATGGAGGACAAGCTAGAAAAAACCCTAGCCCCAGAATCGGGCATGTCGACCCACGGTCACTCCCTGCGTCCGGCGTGTCCGCCGAAGCGCGCCAGCAGCTCGCCCATGATGCCACGGCGGAAGGTCAGCACGCAGATCACGAAAATCACCCCGGTCACCATCGTCACCGACTCGCCCAGCGTGCCGAACCACGAAATGCCGGTCACCGACGCCAGGAAGTTGCCGATGTCGCCGAGCTTGTTTTCGAGCGCGACGATCACGAAGGCGCCGACGATCGGGCCCGACAACGTGCCGAGGCCGCCGACCAGCGTCATCAGGATCACCGAGCCCGACATCGACCAGTGCACGTCGGTCAGGGTCTCGAAGCCCAGCACCAGCGCCTTGATCGAACCGGCCAGCCCCGACAGCGCCGCCGACAGCACGAACGCGGTCAGCTTGAAGCGGTCGACGTCATAGCCCAGCGACACCGCGCGCGGTTCGTTCTCCTTGATCGCCTTCAGGATCTGGCCGAACGGCGAGTGCACCGTGCGCACGATCAGCGCGAAGGCCGCGACGATGATCACCAGCGCCACGTAGTACAGCGTCAGGTCATCCGACAGCGACAGCACGCCGAACAGCTTGCCGCGCGGAATGCCCTGCAGCCCGTCCTCGCCGCCGGTGAACGGCGCCTGCAGGCAGATAAAGAACAGCATCTGCGCCAGCGCCAGCGTGATCATCGAGAAGTAGATGCCCTGGCGCCGGATCGCCAGCGAGCCCACCACGTAGCCGATCAGCGCGCCCGTGCCGGTGCCCAGGATCAGGCCGATCTCCGGCGTCACGCCCCACACCTTCATGGCATGGCCGGCGGCGTAGCCGGCGCCGCCGAAGAAGGCCGCATGGCCGAACGACAGCAGTCCGGTGTAGCCGATCAGCAGGTTGAAGGCGCACGCAAACAGCGCGAAGCACAGCACCTTGAGCACGAACACCGGATACGCCCCGGCCAGCGGCGCCGCCAGCAGTGCCAGCAGCAGCAATCCGTACAACAGTTTCTTCTGCACGCCTTGTCCCTTTCCTGCCTTGCCTGCATTGGCCGCCACGGTGGCTGGCGTCGATGATGTCGAGGGTGCGCTCATCACTTCTCCTTGCCGAACAGCCCGGCCGGGCGCAGCAGCAGCACGATCACCATGATGAAGAACACCACGGTCGACGATGCCTCCGGATAGAACACTTTGGTCAGGCCTTCGATCACGCCCAGCCCGAGGCCGGTCAGGATCGAGCCCATGATCGAACCCATGCCGCCGATCACCACCACCGCGAACACGATGATGATCAGGTTCTGCCCCATCAGCGGCGAGATCTGGATCACCGGCGCGGCCAGCACGCCGGCAAACGCAGCCAGCGCCACGCCGAAGCCGTAGGTCAGCGTCACCATCAGCGGCACGTTGACGCCGAAGGCCTCGACCATCTTGGGGTTCTCGGTGCCGGCGCGCAGGTAGGCGCCCAGCTTGGTCTTCTCGATCACGTACCAGGTGGCGAAGCACACCACCAGCGACGCCACCACGACCCAGGCGCGATAGTTCGGCAGGATCATGAAGCCGAGGTCGGTCGCGCCCTGCAGCGCGTCCGGGGTCTGGTACGGCAGGCCCGACACGCCGTAGACCGAGCGGAAGATGCCCTCGATCACCAGCGTGATGCCCAGCGTCAGCAGCAGGCCGTAGATGTGGTCGAGCTTGTAGATCCAGCGCAGCATGGTCTTCTCGATCACCACGCCCAGCGCGGCAACGACCAGCGGCGACAGCAGCAGCATGAGCCAGTAATTCAGCCCGGCGTACTCCATGCCCATCCAGGCCAGCACCGCGCCCAGCATGAAGAGCGCGCCGTGCGCGAAGTTGATGACGTTGAGCAGGCCGAAGATCACCGCCAGGCCCAGGCTCAGCATCGCATAGAAGGCGCCGTTGACCAGCCCCAGCAAGAGCTGGGAAAGCATGGCCGGCAAAGGGATTCCGAAGATGTCCATGAGCATCGATTGCTGGTGGAGTCTCCCCTCTCCCGCTTGCGGGAGAGGGGTTGGGGGAGCGGGCCGGCGCGGAAGGGGCTACGAACTTCAACGCTGGAGCAGGCGTTCCTTACGCCGCCACGCGTTTGCTGGCATCGCTGCGGCTGGCTCCCGCCCTCTCCCCCGGCCCCTCTCCCGCGCGCGGGAGAGGGGGGCAGACCGCCGGCTCGCTAACCGCCAAGCCGGCCTTCCTTCTTACTTCTTCAACATGGCGCACTTCGACTCGGCCACCGTGGTGAAGGCCTGGTCGCCCGGGATGGTCGCGACCACCTTCAGGTAATCCCACGGCTTCTTCGACTCGGCCGCGGTCTTCACCTGCATCAGGTACATGTCGTGGATGCCACGGCCGTCCTGGCGGATATAGCCCTTGGTGTAGAAGTCGTTGATCTTCATCTTCTTGAGCTCGGCCATGACCTTGTCCGGATCGTCGGTCTTGGCGGCTTCCACGGCCTTCAGGTAGGTGCTGGCCGCCGAGTAGTCCGCTGCCTGCAGGCTGCTCGGCATCTTCTTCATCTTGCCGAAGAAGCGGTTGGCGAACTTGCGGGTGTCGTCGTTCATGTCCCAGTACCAGCTGTCGGTCATCAGCAGGCCTTCGGTGTTCTTCAGGCCGAGGCTGTGCACATCGTTGATGAACATCAGCAGGCCGGCGATCTTCATCGACTTGGTGATGCCGAATTCCTTGGCCGCCTTGATCGCGTTGATGGTGTCGCCGCCGGCGTTGGCCAGGCCCAGGATCTGCGCCTTGGACGATTGCGCCTGCAGCAGGAACGACGAGAAGTCCGAAGCCGACAGCGGATGGCGCACCTGGCCCACCACGGTGCCGCCATTGGCCTTGACCACTGCGGCGGTGTCCTGCTCCAGCGAGTGGCCAAAGGCATAGTCGGCGGTCAGGAAGAACCACGACTTGCCGCCCTGCTTGACCACCGCGCTGCCGGTGCCCTTGGCCAGCGCGACCGTGTCATAGGCATAGTGCACCGTGTAAGGGGAGCACTCTTCGTTGGTCAGGCGCGCGGTGCCGGCGCCGATGTTGATGTAGACGCGCTTCTTCTCCGAAGCGACCTTGTTCATCGCCAGCGCGGTGCCGGAATTGGTGCCGCCCAGCAGCATGTCCAGGCCTTGCTGGTCCATCCATTCGCGCGCCTTCGAAGCGGCGATGTCGGCCTTGTTCTGGTGGTCGGCCGAGACGATCTCGATGGGCTTGCCCAGCACCTTGCCGCCGCGGTCCTCGACCGCCATCTTGATGGCTTCCAGGCCGCCGGGGCCGTCGATATCGGCATACAGGCCCGACATGTCGGTGATGTAGCCGATCTTGACGGTGTCGCCCGATACCTGTGCCGCAGCGCCGAAGGACACCGCACCCATGGCAATGGCCGCCATCGCGGCCGCGAGCCGAGTCTTTTTCATTTCCCTGTCTCCTGATTTGCGGCGGCGTGCGCGCCACCCGTTCCTGCCAACAAGCAACCATCGATCCGCAGTGCGCGGATCAGACCCCGAGCAATTCATGCAGCACCGGCATCTTGGCCTGCAGCTCGCTGGCCGCGAAGCGTTCGACGATGGTGCCGTGCTCCATCACGTAGAAGCGGTCCGCCAGCGGCGCGGCGAAGCGGAAGTTCTGCTCCACCATCACCACCGTGTAGCCCTTCTGCTTGAGCATCCGGATCATGCGCGCCAGCGCCTGCACGATCACCGGTGCCAGCCCTTCCGAGATCTCGTCGAGCAGCAGCAGGTTGGCCCCGGTGCGCAGGATGCGCCCGACCGCCAGCATCTGCTGCTCGCCGCCCGACAGGCGCGTGCCCTGGCTCTGGCGGCGCTCCTTCAGGTTCGGGAACATCTCGTAGATCTCGGCCTCGCTCATGCCCTGGCTGCCGCCGTTCCCTATGCCGGCACCCTTGAGCACCGGCGGCAGCATCAGGTTCTCTTCGCACGAGAGGCTGGAGAAGATGGCGCGCTCTTCCGGGCAATAGCCGATCCCGTAGTGCGCGATCTTGTGCGTGGGCAGGCCGATGGTCTCGTGGCCATTGACCCGGATCGAGCCCTTGCGCGCGCCGGTCAGGCCCATGATCGCGCGCAGCGTGGTGGTGCGTCCGGCGCCGTTGCGGCCCAGCAGCGTGACCACTTCGCCGCGGTTCACGGTCAGGTCCACGCCGTGCAGGATGTGCGATTCGCCGTACCAGGCGTGCAGGCCCTTGATTTCCAGGGCCGGAGTATTGGCTGTGCTCATGGTGTCGTTCCCCGGCCTTAGTGCGCGCCCTGCAGTTCCGCGTCGGCGGTGCCCATGTAGGCTTCCATCACGCGCGGGTCCTTCGACACTTCCGCGTACGGGCCTTCGGCCAGGATCGCGCCGCGTTGCAGCACCGTGATCTTGTCGGCGATCGAAGAGACCACGCTCATGTTGTGCTCCACCATCAGGATGGTGCGCCCCGTCGAGACCTGCTTGATCAGCTGCGTGACGCGGTCCACGTCCTCGTGGCCCATGCCCTGCGTCGGTTCGTCGAGCAGCATCAGCTCCGGCTCCATCGCCAGCGTGGTGGCGATCTCCAGCGCGCGCTTGCGCCCGTACGGCAGGTTCACCGTGAGCGTGTGCGCGAACTCGGTCAGCCCGACCTGCTCGAGCAGCTCCATGGCACGGTCGTTGAGCACGTCCAGCGAGCGCTCGCTGCGCCAGAACTGGTACGCGGTGCCCAGTTGCCGCTGCAGGCCGATGCGCACGTTCTCCATCACCGTCAGGTGCGGAAACACGGCCGAAATCTGGAACGAGCGGATCACGCCGCGCCGCGCGATCTGCGCAGGCTTCTCGCGGGTGATGTCGATGCCGTTGAAAAGAATGGTGCCGGTGGTCGGCTCCAGGAACTTGGTGAGCAGGTTGAAGCAAGTGGTCTTGCCCGCGCCGTTGGGGCCGATCAACGCATGGATCGAGCCGCGGCGCACCCGCAGGTTGACGTCGCTCACCGCCGTGAACCCCTTGAACTCCTTGGTGAGGTTCCGCGTTTCCAGGATGGTTTCCTGCTGGTTCATGTCTCCTGCCCGCCCTCTTGCTGAACTGCCGGGGTGATGCCCGGCACTGACAATGGTCCGAACCGGCCTTGTAGGCCCTTGCTGCCGCTTGTTCCGTCAGGGTCGCCGTGGTTGCCGGCCACGCCCGCGGTTTTTATCTGTGCGGGGCGGCTCCCGCGCGGGGTGCGACGGCGGCATGGCATGTGCCGCCGAAGCACCCTGTGAGGCGTCTATTGTGTGCGCCTGTTGCATCGCAAAACATCGGGGTTTGCACTATGAAACATGAACCAAGTGTCAGTTTTTTTGCGGCCACACAAGCGCCGCGCAGGCCACATGATCACCGCCCCGCCGGTGATCCTGTGGCGTGGCGCTTCAGGCGCTTGTTGCCGCTGTCACCGGCACCGGACTCGTTTCGGCCGGCGCCCCTGCCGGGCTTGCCACTTCGGTTGCCAGGGCGCGCTGCCTGCGGTCTTCACGGATCATGTCGCTGGCGCGCTCGGCGATCATGATGGTCGGCGAGTTGGTATTGCCCGAGGTGATCAGCGGCATCACCGAGGCATCGACCACGCGCAGCCCCTGCACGCCCAGCACGCGCAGCCGATGGTCGACCACCGCCATGGGATCGTCGGCGCGGCCCATCTTGCAGGTGCCTACCGGATGGAAGATGGTGGTGCCGATATTGCCGGCGGCCTCGGCCAGCTGCTCGTCGCTCTCGAAGGCCGGCCCCGGCAGCCATTCCTCGGGCCGGTACGGCGCCAGCGCCGGCGACGCCACGATGCGGCGCGTGAGCCGGATCGAATCGGCGGCGACCTTGCGGTCCTCGTCGGTCGACAGGTAGTTGGGTGCGATCACCGGCGCCTGGCGGAAGTCAGCGCTGCCGGCATGCACGCTGCCGCGCGAGGTCGGGCGCAGGTTGCAGGCGCTGGCGGTAAAGGCGTTAAAGGCGTGGAGCGGATCGCCGAACTTGTCCAGCGACAGCGGCTGCACGTGGTACTCGATGTTCGGCCGCGCCTGCGACGGATCCGAGCGCGCGAACGCGCCCAGCTGCGATGGCGCCATGCTCATCGGCCCGCTCTGGTTGAAGGCATACTGCACGCCGATGCAGAACTTGCCCCACAGGCTGGCGGCGCGCGTGTTCAGCGTGCGCACGCCATTGACCTTGACCACGGTGCGCAGCTGCAGGTGGTCCTGCAGGTTTTCGCCCACGCCGGGCAGCGCATGGCGCACCGCAATGCCCAGCGCCTGCAGCCGTTCAGGCTGGCCGATGCCGGACAACTCCAGCAACTGCGGCGTGTTCACCGCGCCGGCGGCAAGGATCACCTCGAGCCTGGCCGCCGCCGCATGCGCGCGGCCGCCGCCGAGATAGCTGACGCCGGTGCAGCGGCGCCCGTCGAAGTCCAGTCCACTCACCTGCGCCCCGGTGACGATGGTCAGGTTGGGCCGCTCCGACGCGCGCCGCAGAAATGCCTTGGCGGTGTTCCAGCGGATGCCGCGGCGCTGGTTCACTTCGAAATACCCGACGCCGAAATTGTCGCCGCGGTTGAAGTCGTCGGTGCGCGGGATGCCCGCTTGCTCGGCCGCATCGGCAAAGCGCTCCAGGATGTCCCAGCGCAGCCGCTGCCCCTCGACGCGCCATTCGCCGCCGGCGCCGTGGAATTCGCTTGGGCCGCGGTGATGGTCTTCGCTGCGCTTGAACAGCGGCAGCACATTGTCCCAGCGCCAGCCGTCGTCGCCGGTCAGCCGCGCCCACTCGTCATAGTCCTCGCGCTGGCCGCGCATGTAGATCATGCCGTTGATCGACGAGCAGCCGCCCAGCACGCGGCCGCGCGGATAACCCAGCGAGCGCCCGTTCAGCCCTGCTTCGGCCTCGGTGCGATAGAGCCAGTCGGTGCGCGGGTTGCCGATGCAGTAGAGGTACCCCACCGGGATGTGGATCCAGTGGTAATCGTCCTTGCCGCCGGCTTCCAGCAGCAGCACGCTGACGTCCGGGTCCTGGGTCAGGCGGTTCGCCAGGACACAGCCGGCGGAACCCGCGCCCACGATGATGTAGTCGAATGTCTCCATGGCGCTTGTTATGGTGATGGTCGGGTTTACTTCGCCACCGGCATGGTGAACTCGGCGCCCTTGGCGATCGCGTCCGGCCAGCGCTGCATCACGCTCTTGTAGCGCGTGTAGAAGCGCACGCCCTCTTCGCCATAGGCATGGTGGTCGCCGAACAGCGAGCGCTTCCAGCCGCCGAACGAATGCCACGCCATCGGCACCGGGATCGGCACGTTGATGCCGACCATGCCTACCTGGATCTGCCGCGCGAACGCGCGCGCGATGCCGCCGTCGCTGGTGTAGCACGATACGCCGTTGCCGTACTCGTGCGCGTTGATCAGCGCCACCGCCTCGGCAAAGTCGTGCACGCGCACCACGGACAGCACCGGCCCGAAGATCTCTTCCTTGTAGATCGTCATCTCCGGCGTGACATGGTCGAACAGCGTGCCACCGACGTAGAAGCCGTTCTCGTGGCCATCGACCTTGTGGCCGCGGCCATCGGTCACCAGTGTCGCGCCTTCGGCCACGCCCTGGGCGATATACCCCTCGACCTTGGCCTTGTGCGCGCCGGTCACCAGCGGGCCCATCTCGGCATCGGCCTCCATGCCGTTGCGGATCTTCAGCGCGCGGGCGCGTTCGGCCAGCCGCGGCACCAGTTTGTCGGCCACGTCGCCGACCGCTACCGCCACCGAGATCGCCATGCAGCGCTCGCCGGCCGAGCCATAGGCCGCGCCGATCAGCGCGTCGACGGCCTGGTCCAGATCCGCATCGGGCATCACCACCAGGTGGTTCTTGGCGCCGCCCAGCGCCTGCACGCGCTTGCCGTGCTTCGTCCCTTCGGTGTAGATGTACTCGGCGATCGGCGTCGAGCCGACGAACGACAGCGCCTGCACGTCGGGGTGCGCCAGCAGCGCGTCGACCGCTTCCTTGTCGCCCTGCACCACGTTGAACACGCCGTCGGGCAGGCCCGCCTGGCGCAGCAAATCTGCAATCAGCAGGCTGGGGGACGGGTCGCGCTCGGACGGCTTGAGCACGAAGGTATTGCCGCACGCCAGCGCCACCGGGAACATCCACATCGGCACCATCACCGGGAAGTTGAACGGCGTGATGCCGGCCACCACGCCCAGCGGCTGGCGCAGGTTCCAGTTGTCGATGCCGCCGCCGATGTTGTCGGTGAAATCGGTCTTGAGCAGGTTGGGGATGCCACAGGCGAACTCCACCACCTCGATGCCGCGCGTGACCTCGCCCTTCGCGTCCGAGAACACCTTGCCGTGCTCGCGCGTGATCAGCGCGGCGAGGTCGTCGTGGTGCTGGTCCAGCAGCTCCTTGAACTTGAACAGGATGCGCGCGCGGCGCAGCGGCGGGGTGTCGGCCCACGCCGGGAACGCGGCCCGGGCGGCGGCCACGGCATCGGCCACGTCTTGGGCGGTGCCCAGCGCGACGCGCGCGGCCACTTCGCCGGTGGCGGGATTGTAGATATCGGCCAGGCGCTGCGACGCGCCTCGGGTCTGGCGGCCCCCGATGCTGTGGCCGATGATGGCCTGCACTGCGCTGGCCTCTGCAAGGATGTCTTCCACTTCCGCTCCTGATGCTGGTGCTCCGGGCAATGCGGCCCGCTCGATTGGTCCCGTCCATCTTTGCGTCCGGTGAAGACGCTGCCACGCAGCGCCGCGCACCGGCCGCCGCACGTATGCCGTGCGGCACAAGACTTCAGGCCATGGTTGAGCGCAAGCTTGGTGCAGTTGCACGGCCCCGTCCAATGATTTATCGTCAATCGCAATATAAGCTGCGCAAAATATTGCGACGCAACACACCCATCCTTCCGCCGCCCCCTTGGACCTCCATCACCTGCGCGCCTTTGTCGCCGTCGCGCGCGAAGGCAACCTGACCCGCGCCGCACAGCGGCTGCACCTGACCCAGCCCGCGGTCAGCCTGCAGCTGAAGGCGCTGCAGGCTGCGTGGCGAATCCGGCTGTTCGAGCGCACTGCGGCGGGCCTGACGCTGACCGCCGATGGCGCCGCGCTGCTGCCCTTGGCCGAGCGCATCCTCGATGGCGTGGGCGACCTGCAGCATACCGTCAGCGCCATGCATCACACCGTGCGCGGACGGCTGGCGATCGGCACCATCCTCGATCCGGAATTCACGCGGCTGGGCCCGATGCTGCGCACGCTGGTCGAGCGCCATCCGCAGATCGGCACCGAGCTGCGCCACGGCATGTCGGGCTGGGTGCTGCAGCAGGTACGCAGCGGCGCGCTCGATGTCGGCTTCTACCTGGGGCAGCCGGCCGAGCCCGGCTTCCACGCGCTGACGCTGACGCCGTTTTCGTATTACGTGGTCGCGCCCAAAGGCTGGAAGGAGCGCACCGCGCTGCGTTCGTGGGCGCAGCTGGCGACGCTGCCATGGATCTGGACCCCGCCGGAGTCGGCGCACAACCGGCTGTTGTCCGCGCACTTCGCACAGGCGGGCGTGGACCCGGCCACCGTGCCCAAGGTGGCGCATGTCGACCAGGAAGCGTCGATGCGGGACCTGGTGCGCTCCGGCGTGGGGCTGTCGCTGGTGCGCGACGCGATTGCGCTGCGCGAGTCGCATGCGCACGGGCTGGTGATTGTCGAAGGGGTCTCGGTGCAGACCGAGCTGACCCTGGTATGCCTGGCCGCGCGCCGCGACGACCCGGTGGTCGCGGCCGCGTTCGGCGTGGCCGAGTCCGTGTTCCGTACCTAGCGCTGCGGGCTGGCCAGCCGGCGCTGCAGCCAGCCCGTCAGTGCCGCGAACACTTCGCCGCGCAGCGGCTGCGCTTCATTGAAGATCTCGTGGTAGCCATGGTCGAACCAGACTTGTTCGCGCAGGTCGGGCGGCGCATTGTCGAAGAAGGTACGGCTGCCGGCCGGGTCCACCACGCGGTCGGCGCCGCCGACCAGCATCAGCATGGGCGCCTCCAGCAGCGCCGCGTCGGCCTGGGCCTGCGCCATGCCGCGAAGGAACCCTTCCAGCACGCCGGCGGTGATGGTGGTCTGCACCAGCGGATCGGCGCGATAGGCGGCAACCACCGCCGGGTCGTGCGACAAATGCCGCGCATCGATGGGATTGGGCACGCGCAGCCGCGGCGCCAGCCCCAGCAGCACGCGGTGGAGCGCCAGCGCCGGCCGCGACAGCCGCAGCGCCAGCGCCGGCGACGACAGCACCAGCGCGCGCACCGGCCGCACCCGCGCGGTGGCAAAGCGCGCCGCGATCAGCCCGCCCATGCTGTGGCCGAGCAGGATCGGCAACTCGTGCCAGCCCGGCACCGCGGCATCGTAGATTTCTGCGAGGTCGTTCAGGTAGGCGTCCGGATGCTCGGCGACCATGCGCGCACCGCCGCTCGCGCCGTGGCCGCGCAGGTCGAAGGCTCGCACGCGCAGCCCCAGGCCGCACAGCACATCGGCAACATGCTGGTAACGGCCGGCGTGTTCGGCAAGCCCGTGCACCAGCAGCACCGAGCCGAGCGGTTCGGCAAAGCGTGCCGGATCGGGTTGCCAGGTACGCAGCAGCAGCTCGGTGCCGTCGCGCATGCGCTGGCGGCTCTGCACCGGCGCATGCGCCGCCGCCGGGCTGGCGGCGGGCGGGGTGGCGACGCCGGCCATGGCTGGATCGTCCGTCATCGGCTGTTCCATTCGCAGGTCTCCTGCCGGCGCGCGGGGGCCAGATGCGCGGCCAGCTATTTGTTGTTATGGCGACCGCTGTGCCGGCCAGCGCCGGCCCTGCTATGGCTTCAGCCGTGGCTCAGGGCATGGCTTTGGCGGTGTGGCAGTCCGGCCGGGCGGGCGCGTCCGGCTGCGCCATGTCGGCCAGGATCGGGCAGTCCGGTCGGTCGTCGCCGCTGCAGTGCTGCGCCAGCTCGCGCAGCGTGTCGCGCATCGCCGCCAGTTCGGCGATGCGCTGCTCCAGGTCGGCCACATGCCGCAGCGTCAGCGCCTTGACGTCGGCGCTGGCGCGGCCCCGGTCGTGCCACAGTGACAGCAGGTCGCGGATCTCGTCGAGCGAGAATCCCAGATTACGGGCACGCCGCACGAAGCGCAAGGTATGCACCGCGCGTTCGTCATAGCGGCGGTAGCCGCCATCGGTGCGCGGCGGCGCCGCCACCAGCCCGATCGATTCATAGTGGCGGATCATCTTGGCCGATACGCCCGAGGCCTGTGCCGCTTCGCCGATATTCATCGCGCCCCTCCTTGCGTCGCGGTGGAAGCGGCCGGCGCGGTGCCGGCCTGGGCGCGCCAGCGGCGCAGCAGCAGCGCATTGCCGACCACGCTGACGCTGGAGAACGCCATCGCCGCGCCAGCCACCACCGGATTGAGCATGCCGGCCGCGGCCAGCGGGATCCCCACCACGTTATAGATAAAGGCCCAGAACAGGTTCTGGCGGATCTTGCGCACGGTGCGGTGCGAGACCGCCAGCGCATCGGCCACCAGCGCCGGGTCGCCGCGCATCAGCGTGATGCCGGCGGCGTGCATGGCGACGTCGGTGCCGGTCGACATGGCAATGCCGACATCGGCCGCGGCCAGCGCCGGCGCATCGTTGATGCCGTCGCCCACCATCGCCACCACCGCGCCATCGCGCCCCAGCGCCTGCACCCGGGCGGCCTTGTCTTCGGGCAGGACCTCGGCCTGCACGTCGTCCAGCCCGAGCGCCTGTGCCACACGCGCCGCGGCGCCGGCGTTGTCGCCGGTCAGCATCACCGTGCGCACGCCGGCGGCACGCAGCCTGGCGATCGCCGCCGGCGCGCCCGGCTTGATGGCATCGCCGAACGCGACCAGCCCGGCCACGCGCGGCGGCGCGGCCTGCACCAGCCAGGACACGGTGCGCCCTTCCGACTGCAGCTGCTGCGCCACCGCCGCCAGCGCGCCGGCCGGCGCGCCCAGCGAGTCGCGCAGGCGCTCGCTGCCCAGCTGCAGGGACTGGCCGTCGACCACGCCCGCAATGCCGCGGCCCGGCAGGGCCTGCACGCCGCTGGCCTGCGGCACGGCGATGCCGCGCGCCTGCGCCGCGGCCAGCACGGCCCGCGCCAGCGGATGCTCGCTGCCGGCCTGCAGCGCGGCCAGCTGCGCCAGCAGTGCGCTGCCGTCGGCGTCGGCAGGATCGGCCGCATGCAGCGCCACCACTTCGGGCTTGCCCACCGTCAGCGTGCCGGTCTTGTCGAACGCCACCACCCCCACCCGGTGCGCCACTTCCAGCGCCTCGGCGTCCTTGATCAGGATGCCGGCGCGCGCGCCGGCGCCGGTGCCGGCCATGATCGCGGTGGGCGTGGCCAGCCCCAGCGCGCACGGGCAGGCGATCACCAGCACCGCCACGGCATTGAGCAGCGCCGCTTCCCAGTCGCCGGCAAAGAGGCCCCAGCCCAGCACCGTCACCAGCGCAATGGCCAGCACCACCGGCACGAACACCGCGCTGACGCGGTCGACCAGGCGCTGGATCGGCGCCTTGGCCGCCTGCGCGTGCTCGACCATGCGGATGATGCGCGCGAGCACGGTCTCGGCGCCCACCGCCATGGTGCGCGCGACCAGCAGGCCTTCGAAGTTGATGGCGCCGCCGGTGATGCGGTCGCCGGGCTGCTTGGGCACGGGCAGGCTTTCGCCGGTCAGCATGGATTCATCGGCATGGCTGGTGCCCTCGACCACCTCGGCGTCCACCGGGATGCGCTCGCCGGGGCGCACCACGATTTCATCGCCGACGACCACGGCCGACAGCGGCACGCCCTGCTCGACGCCGCCGCGGCGCACGCGCGCGGTATCGGGCCGCAACGCCGCCAGCGCGCGGATGGCATCGGCAGTCTGGCGCTTGGCGCGCGTCTCCAGCCACTTGCCCAGGCGCACCAGCGTGATCACCACCGCGGCGCTTTCGAAGTACAGGTGCGGCATGGCATCGGCCGGCGTGCGCCACATCAGCCACAGCGACAGCCCGTAGGCGGCGGTGGTGCCCAGCGCCACCAGCAAATCCATATTGCCGGCGCCGGCGCGCACCGCCTTCCAGCCCGCCTTGTAGAAGCGCCAGCCGAACACGAACTGCACCGGCGTGGCCAGCAGCCACTGCACCCACGCCGGCAGCATCCAGTGCACGCCGAACCATTCCAGCACCATCGGCGCCACCAGCGGCAGCGACAACGCCGCGGAGATCGCCACCGGCCAGGGACTATCCCAGAAGGCGGGGCGCGTAGCCTGCCCCGGCTGGCCGGGCCGCGCCACGGCGCCTGCCTGCGCCGCATCCACCACCGGCGTCGCGCCATAGCCGGCGCGCGCGACCGCGCCCGCCAGCGCCGCGGGGTCGGCGGTGCCCCGCAGCAGCGTCACGCTGGCGCGCTCGGTCGCCAGGTTGACGGTGGCCTCGACTACGCCCGGCACGGCGCGCAGCGCTTTTTCGACCCGCGCCACGCACGAGGCACAGGTCATGTCGGCGATATTCAGCTCGATGGTGTCCTGAGGCACGGCATAGCCGGCGTCGGCGACGGCGCGCGCGGCGGCGGGCAGCACCGCGGCGGACGCCGCGCGCAGCGTGGCGGCCTCGGTGGCCAGGTTGACGGCGACGTCGCGCACGCCCGGCACCTTGGCCAGGGCTTTTTCGACGCGTCCCACGCAGGAAGCGCAGGTCATGCCCTCGACCGGCAGCCGCCACTCGGGCATGGCGTCTGCGGGGGGGCGGAGGTCGGTGCCGACCGGTTGGGAAGCGAGCACAGCGCTGGAATCTGGCATGGTTCTGAGTCATCCACAGTGTCGATGTCAGCATCATGGACCTTACCATCATTGGAAGGTCAAGGCCCGCATCAGAGGACGCCAGCGCCACGTCGACGCAGGAAAATTTCCCTTGCGCTTCCCATGGTGGCAAGGTTCACACTATGTCTGTCGCGGCTCCATGCCGCGTTTCGATCCCGTCAGGAGCGTTACAACATGATCCAGTTCCAGGTAGAAGGCATGACGTGCAACCACTGCGTCGGCGCCATCACGCGTGCCGTGCAGGCCGTCGACCCCGCCGCCCGCGTCAGCGCGGATGTGCCGGCCCAGGCCGTGCGCGTCGACAGCGGCGCCGACACGCAGGCTTTGCGCGAGGCGATAGAGGAAGCCGGCTATCCGGTCAGGTCGGTGGCCTGAGCCGTCGCCTCGCCAGCAAAAAGGGCGCCCCCGGGCGCCCTTTTCTTCAGCCTGCCGTGTGCCGCGTTCAGAAGCGGTAGCCCACGTTCAGGTACGTCACCACCGGATCGATCTTGATCTTGGTGTGCGACTGGATTGTCACCGGCCCCGCCTGGGTGGTGAACGATGCGCGCGTCGACAGCGGCACGTAGGACACCGACAGCCCGACGAACCAGTGGTCGTTGATGGCGTAGTTGGCGCCGATATTGAACACCGGGTTCCACGACGGCTTGGCGCTGGCGGTCATGCGCGCGCCCGGCGCGAACTCGCGGTTGACGAAGTTCTGGTTGGTGATGGTCTCGTCGGTGAACCAGGTGTAGTTCACGCCGATGCCGACATAGGGACGGAACCTGGTCTTGGCGTCGAAGAAGTGGTACTTGACCACCAGCGCCGGGCTCCACTGCTTGACCGAGCCGAGCTTGCCGTACTGGGCGTAGTTGCCGGTGCCCTTCACATCATGCTTCGGCGGAATGCCCGCGACAATTTCGCCGGAAATGTTGTCGGTAAAGAAATGGGTGAAGGCCAGGCCCAGGGTGTCGGCGGACTCGATTTCCGCGCCGGTGTTCGGCCGGGTCATGCCGACCGGGCGACCGCCAATGCTGTCGACGGTCAGCGGATCGGCGGAGCTGTTCGGCATCACGCGGAACCAGCCCATGCTGACGATATTGCTGCCCGCGGACTGCGCGTGTGCGGCTCCGGTCAGGGCCATCACGGCGCCCGCGGCCAGCATCTTCTTATAAGTCGAATTCATAATCCTCATACTCCTCATTCGGTAACTGCCGCGTGCATTATCCGGCGAGCCCGCGCCGGGTTGTTTCATCAATGACACGGTTTCGTAGAGGCCGCCCCCTAAAAGGAGGGTTAACCATGAGGAAATGGCGCGGCAGCGGCGCTCCGGGCCGCCATCCGCTGCATCCACGCAACGGTTTATGTCGCGCGGCGGAAAAAACCCTGACACAGAAGCGGTTTTAGGGCCCAGGCGCGCAACAGCGGGCGCGCCTGGGCCCGGATGCCGTCAGGGTGTCACGATGGCAAAGTTGGGCTCGGACTTGTCCATCAGCCCCGCCCACGCCGCCAGCGCCTGCGAGTCCCCCTCGACGCGCGCGCGTCCCGCCTGGGTCTCGGCCTGCAACGTGGTCTGGCCGGCCAGCACGCCCATCAGCCCGGCCCGCGGCATGGTCAGCGTGGCCTGCGGCGAGGCGTGCTGCGCGTCGGCCTTGTAGCGGAACACGCCGTTTTCGACGGTCAGCGCGAAACGCTTGCCGGTGTCCGGCTGTACCCAGTTCAGCGCCAGCGTCTTGCCAGCGGCACGATCGCCGTTCAGGCTGATCGCCAGGTAGTCCAGGAACATGGTGTCGGTCATCGCGCGCAGCACGTCCGGGCTGCCGGTGCGGCGGCCGGTCCGGGGCGGGCCGCCGCGCAGTTCCGCGGCGCCGCTCAGGTAGGCGTTGCGCCAGGTCGACGATTCCGCCTGGTAACCCAGCTGCTCCAGCGCATCGGCCTCAAGCTCGCGCGCCGCCTGGTTGGACGGATCGGCAAAGACCACGTGCTTGACCACCTCGGCGACCCAGCGGTACTCGCCGCGCGTGTAGGCGGCGCGGGCCTGCTCCAGCACGCGCGCCGCGCCGCCCATGAATTCGACATAGCGCTTGCCCGCCTCTTCCGGCGGCAGCGGGTTCAGGTTGGCCGGGTTGGCGTCATACCAGCCCAGGTAGCGCTGGTACACCGCCTTGGCGTTGTGGCTGACGGTGCCGTAGTAGTCGCGCAGGTGCCACTCGCTCGCCAGCGACGGCGGCAGCTTCACGCGCTCGGCGATCTCGGCCGGCACGTAGCCCTCGTTGGCCAGCCGCAGCGACTGGTCGTGGATGTACTTGTAGCCGTCGCGCTGCTTGCCCAGGTAGGTGACGATCTCCTGGCGGCCCCAGGTGGGCCAGTGGTGCTGGGCGAACAGCACCTCGGTGCGGGCGCCGTAGCGGTCGATGGTCTCGTCCAGCGCGCGCCACCACTGGTTGGCATCGCGCACCTGCGCGCCGCGGATGGTGTAGAGGTTGTGCAGGTTGTGGGTGGCGTCCTCGGCCGCGCACAGGGCCTGCCACTGCGGGAAGTACATCAGCATCTCGGCCGGGGCCTCGGTACCCGGCGCCATCAGGAACTCGATCTGCACGCCGTCGATGATGCGGGTCTCGCCGGTCTTGTGGATCAGGTCGGTCGGCGGGATCAGCGTCAGCGTGCCGTGCGCGACGGCCTTGCCCAGGCCCACGTCGACCTGGCCGGTGGCCGAGCGCGGCAGGTTGAAGCCATACATGTACTGCGCGCGGCGGCTCATGGCATTGCCGGCAAAGACGTTCTCGCTGACGGCTTCTTCCATGAAGCCTTCCGGCGCCAGCACCTTGACCCGGCCGGACTTGACGTCTTCCTCGGTGGTGACGCCCTTGACGCCGCCGAAGTGGTCGCCATGGCTGTGGGTGTAGATCACCGCCACCACCGGTTTCTTCGGCCGGTGCCGGAAGTAAAGCTCGAGGCCGGCGCGCGAGGTCTCGATCGCGGTCAGCGGGTCGATCACGATCAGCCCGGACTCGCCCTCGATGATCGTCATGTTGGCGATATCGAAGCCGCGCACCTGGTAGATGCGGTCCGTCACCTGGAACAGGCCGTGGTGCAGGTTGAGCCGGGCCTGGCGCCACAGGCTGGGATTCACGGTGGCCGGCGCGGTCTCCGGCTTGAGGAAATCGTAGGGAGCCAGCGTCCACACCACGTTGCCCCTGGCGTCGCGGATCTCGGTGTCGTCCAGCGTGCCGACGAAGCCGCGGCGCGCCGCGTCGAAGTCGCGCCGGTCCTGGAACGGCAGCTGCTGCAGCACGGCAGCATTGGCGCGGGCGGTGGCATCGGTGGCGGGCTTGCCGGCACTGGCCGCGGCGGAAGCGGCGCCGGCGGTCCCGGCAACGGTGAAGGCGGCGGCGGCCAGCGCGGTGGCGGCGGCGGCAAAAACAGTCGGATACGGCATCCTGGTCTCCTGGATCCGGCGCCGGGCACGGGCGTGGCCGGCAGCGCTTATGTCATTGTGCTGAACGTTCAGTACAATTCCGGAGTTTGCTGGCAGACCTCGTCTACTGTCAAATAGAGCCCTGCCGGGTCCGGCCTGCTTCGACGCCTGGTCCCGCTCCACTTGCCGCCCCTATCCATGCCTTCGATCCCGCAGTCCGCCGAGCCCGCCGCATCCCGCCACGCCGCGCCGGTCGCCAAGAACCGGCGCGGGCTGGAAACCCGCGAACGGGTGCTCGCGGTCACGCGCGGGCTGATCAGCGCGCACGGTTACGCCGAGGTGACGCTCGACCAGATTTCCGCCGAGGCCGGCGTGGCCAAGAGCAGCCTGCTGTGGCATTTCGGCAGCAAGGAAATGCTGCTGGCGGAGGCCGCCACCAGCCTGTTCCGCCAGATCGGCGAGGAACTGGGCGCCGAGCCCCACCACGGCAGGACGGCGGCACGGCGGCTGGAGAACAGCTTCGACCGGGTCGCCGACTACCTCACCGCCAATCCAGAAGCCAAGGGCGTGGTGCTGGCGCTGCTCTTCTCAGGCAGCGTGCCGGCCAGTGTGCGCGAGGAAATTCGCCGCGGCTGGGACAGCCACGTGCAAGACCTGGTGGCGGCGCTGTCGGCGCCGGGCCGTCCGCTGCCTGCGCCGATGGCGCGCCTGATGATCGCGACCATCCACGGCTGCTACTGCCACTGGTACGCCAGCGACCGCAGCGAACCGATCGCCGCCTTCCTGGCGCCGGCGCGCGAGTTGTTCGCCGACTGGCTGCGCAGCCGCGACCGCTGATCAGGCGCGGCTGGCGAGCACGCACGCGGCCAGGTCCCACAGCGCATAGCCCACGCTTTTGAACACCAGCGGGCTGCCCTCCCGCGCGCGGATCGCGTCGGCCTGCAGGATCGCGGTCTCGAGCGGCTGCACGTCGGCCCAGTCGATGCCGGCCTGCAGCAGGTCGCCGGCCTCGTCCTCGATGCCGAACAAGGTATCGGCCAGCAGCCGGCCGTGGTCCGCGGCGGCATGGCATAGCGCCGGCGGCAGCTCGCACATGTCGGGTCGGAACGCGCCGACCGCGGCAATGAAGTGATGGTCGCGCCAGAGCCCGCTGTCCAGGTCCGGCAGCACCGGGCTGCGGCTCGAGGTCACCGTGACCACCATCGATACGCGCGGCAATACCGCCGCGACCGAGTCTGTCACCTGTGCTTCCACGCCCAGCGCACGCGCATGCGCCGCCAGGGCCTCGGCCTTGTCGCGCGTGCGCGAATGCAGCCACAGCCGGTGCACGCCCAGCCCGGCAACGAAGGCCTCCAAATGCGTCAGCGCCTGCACGCCCGCGCCGACGATCAGCAGCTCGCCGTCCGGGCACGCGGCAAAGCGCTGCGCCGCCAGCAGCGACACCGCCGCGGTGCGCCGTCCCGTCACGGTCGGACCGTCGAGCATGGCGATGCGCGCGCCGGTATGCGCATCGGCCACCACCACCTCGCCGAGGATGCTGGGCAGGCCGCGCTGCGGGTTATCGGGGTGCACGGTGATGTTCTTGGTCATCACCAGCTCGCGGTTCCGGGCCGGCATGACCAGCAGCGTGCCCGCGCCCTGCCCTGCATCGCCCACCGGCAGCGCGATGCGCGGCGGCGCCGTGGCGGTGCCGTCGCGCAGCTCGGCCAGCATGTCGGCGATGGCTTGCGCCAGTTCGGGATACGGCAGGCGCGCCGCGGTGGTGGCGGCGTTGAAGGGAACGAGGGACATGCGCGGGCTCCGGCGGGACATGGCGAAGCGCCATTATTGCCCATGGCCACCGGCCGTGGCCGCGTCACCGGGCCCGGGGCCTGCGGGGCCCGTTCACGGGTCTCAGCGCCTGGCCGCGGCCACGGGCGCGCGCACCGACGCGCCGCGCACTTCGATGCCGATGCGGTCGACCACCTTGCCTGCGGCATCGAGCAACTCCACCTGGTGCCGGCCCGGCCAGGGCAGCCATGCGACCTCGCCACCGCGCCCGAGCGGCTTGCCGTCCATGCGCCAGCTGACCGCGCGCGCCGGCTGGCCGGCCACGCCCTGCGCCTGGAACCACACCCGCTGCGAGGCCGGCGGCATGTCGGGATCCAGCGCAAACACCGTGCCGTCGGCCGGCGTGGCGATCATGGGCGTGCCCGCGCGCGCGGCCGGCGCGCCCACGCTGACGCGCCGGACCGCGGTACCGACCAGGAACACTTCTTCGCGCGCGGGCTCGAGTCCGTCGTCGAAGCGCAGCGCCACGCGCTCGACGCCGGCAGGCATGGCCGGCGCCTGGCTGGGGCGCGCGCGGTGCAGCGCTTCCATGACGTCGTGCCACACCGGCGCCGCGCCCGACACGCCGGACACGTCGCGCATGCTGGCGCCGCTGGCGTTGCCGACCCACACGCCGACGGTGTAGTGCTGCGACCAGCCGATGCACCAGTTGTCGCGCATGTCCTTGCTGGTGCCGGTCTTCACCGCGGTCCAGAAGCGCGTGGTGAGCGGGCTGTCGAGCCCGAAGGTACGGGCGCGGGCATGGCGGTCGGACAGGATATCGGCGACCACGTAGCTTGCGCCGGCTTGCATCACGCGCGTGGCGGGGACGGCCGGCGCGCCTTGCCGCAACCGTGGCGGCGCGTAGCTGCCGCCGTTGGCGAGCGCACGGTAGGCATTGGTCAGCGCCAGCAACGACACATCGGCGCTGCCCAGCGCCAGGCTGTAGCCGTAGTAGTCGCCTGCCTCGGTCAGCGGCAGCCCCAACGCCACCAGCCGCTTGTGGAAGCGGTGCGGGGTCACCATCACCAGCGTGCGCACCGCCGGCACGTTCAGCGATGCCGCCAGCGACGCGCGCAGGCTGACCCAGCCGGCATAGCGGTGGTCGTAGTTTTGCGGCACATAGAGCCCGCCGCCCACCGGCAGGTTCACCGGCCGGTCGTCGAGCAGCGACGCCGCCGTCAACCGCTTCTCTTCCAGTGCCTGCGCGTACAGGAAAGGCTTGAGCGTCGATCCCGCCTGCCGCAGCGCCGCCGCGTGGTCGACCTGCGCGGCGCCGGACAGCGCGCCGGACGAGCCCACGTAGGCGAGCACGTCGCCGCTGGCGTTGTCGATCACCACCACCGCGCCGTCTTCGACATTGCGTCCGGCCAGTTCGCGCAGGTGCCGGTCCAGGCTGGCGACGGCGGTGCGTTGCAGGCGGGCGTCGAGGGTCGAGGCGATGCGCGCCGGCATGGCTGCGCCGGCCGGCAGTTGCGCGCGCGCCTCGCCGACCAGGTGCCGCGACAGGTGCGGCGCCAGTTGCGTCATGCCTGCCGACGGCGCGGCCGCCGCGGCGCGCTGTGCCACCGGCCCGGTGTGCAGCAGCGCCAGCTGCGCAAAACCTTCCAGCCCGTCGCACTCGCGCGGCAGCCGCATCTCGCGCAGGATGCCGCAGGCGCGGCTGGCCACCTGCGCGGCACGCGCATTGGGCGCGCGCACCAGCGCCACCGCCAGCGCCGACTCGCGCGCATCGAGGCCTTCGGGGTATTTGCCGAACAGCACCTGCGACATCGCCGACAGCCCCACCAGTTCGCCGCGGAACGGCACCAGGTTCAGGTAGGCCTCGAGGATCTGGTCCTTGCTCCAGCTGCGCTCCAGCACCGCGGCGCCGGCGGCCTGCCCCAGCTTCTGCGTCAGGCTGCGCCCCTGTCCCGCCGCGCCCGGCCGGCGCAGGTCTTCATCGAGCAGGCCGGCCAGCTGCATGGTCAGCGTGGACGCCCCGCGCGTGCGCGTGTTCCACAGGTTGGCCCAGGCCGCCGCCGCCACGCCCTGCCAGTCGACGCCGCTGTGCGCATAGAAGCGCCGGTCTTCCGACAGCACGATGGCCGTGCGCAGCGCGGGCGAGGTGTCGGCCAGCGCCACCCAGTCGCCGCGGCGCGCGCGGAAGTCGTCGCGCACACGGCCCACCGGCTCGCCGTGGCGGTCCAGCACCACCACGTCGGCGCTGCGCCAGTCGGCCCGCACCTGCGCGAACGTGGGCAAGGCCGCGGCCGGCGCCGCCCAGGCCAGCGCCGCCGCCATCGCAGCAAGAGCCAGGCGTCGCGTCATGGCCGCGCGCGTCCCGATACCAGACCCGCCACCAGCAGCACCTGCGCCGCGGCGTAGGTCCACCAGATGCCCAGCTGGAACGACTCGAACGGCACCAGGAAGCGTGCAATGCCGATCATCATGTCCGACGCGGCGAAGCACAGCGCGCCCAGCGCCGCCAGCGGCGTGGGCAGGCGCGCCACCAGCGCGCTGCACACCATGGCGGCAAGCACGCCCACGTATAGCGTCACCGGAACCATCAGCGTGCCGAGATTGGGCCAGAAGCGGCCCAGCATGGTGCCGGCCACGCCGAGCATGGCGCCGCAGGCAATCAGCCGGTGCGGGCGGGTGTCGCCCGCCAGCGGCACCAGCAGGCGCAGGTAGGCCAGGTGCGCCAGCAGGAAGGCGCCGAGCCCGCCCACGAAGGAAAACGACAGCGCCGGCAGCGCCAGCAGGAAATCGCCCAGCGCCGAGCACAGCAGCGCCGTCACCAGCCAGCGGCGCTCGCCGGGGACGCGATGGAACCAAGCCGCGCGCGCCAGCAGCAGCGCCATCGCGGTCTTCCACGCCGGCTGCATGGCGATATGCCCGGTCAGGGGCGCGCCATCGGGCAGATCCAGCGCCACCTGCACCAGCAGCGCGCCATAGATGAGGCCGGCCATCGCGCCCGCGAGCCACCACTCGCGCACGCGCGCCGGCATCATCGCGGAAAGCCAGCTCATGGGCGTGCCCCGACCGCCAGCCGCGCATTGGGCGCCACGCCAAACACGTCCGGCGCGTACATCGCTTCGACGCGCGTGGGGGGCAGCGCGAAGTCGCCGGCGTTGTTCAGCCGCACCGTGTATTCGACCGAGACCTTGCCCTTAGGCAGGTAGCCGAAGTACTCGCGGTACGCCTGCGGCGTGCGCTCGACATAGGCCGGCCACGCCGCGCCCTGGCGCCGCTCGCCGCGCGTGGCGATGGCCGAG
This sequence comes from Cupriavidus taiwanensis LMG 19424, assembly GCF_000069785.1. NCBI lineage: Bacteria > Pseudomonadati > Pseudomonadota > Betaproteobacteria > Burkholderiales > Burkholderiaceae > Cupriavidus > Cupriavidus taiwanensis. Next base: position 3,313,480 of record NC_010528.1, read on the forward strand.
TCGCGGCCCAGGCCGCTGCCGAGGATGGTGGCGCCTGCGGGTACCGGGTCGCTGACCACCACCCAGGTCATGTCGGCCTGCGCATCGATCTCCAGCTTGACGCGATACACGTCGCCGCGCGACCACTTGCCCGGCACTGCCTGTTCCTGCGGCGTCACGGTGCGCTGGATGCGGTAGCCCGCGGCCAGCGGCGCGGTCACCGGCACCGCGGCCATGGCGCGCACCGTCGCCCACGGCTGGCCCGCGCCGGCCTGTTCCACCTGCAGCGTGCCGCCCTCGGCCCCGGCCGGCCACGGCAGGTCGACGCTGCCCTGCGCCACGCCATCGCTGCGCTGCGCGCGCGCCCAGTCGAAGCTGCGCGCGGCGTCGGCGGCGTTGCTGATGCTGGCGCGCGTGGTGCCGGCCACCGGCGTCTTCTCGAAGGCCTGCGCAAAGCGCGTCACCGCCAGCATGCCCCAGGCATTGGCGGTGGTGGTGCCCCAGGCGCCGTGCACCTGGCGTCCCAGCAGCCCGGTGGCCAGTTGCGGCGCGTCTTCCTTCCAGCCCGGCAGTTCCGAAGCCAGCGCCAGCAGGCGCGCGGCGTTGACGTCGCCGCCGGCCATCATCCACCACCAGTTGTCGTTGCGCTCGGTGGAGAACGCCAGGCGCGTGCCCTGCACCGTCAGGCGCGAGCGCAGCAGCTGCTGGGCCTCGGCCAGGCGCTGCTCGCGCTGCGGGATGTCCTGCATGCGCGTCAGCAGCAGCGCCCAGTCCAGCAACGCCGAGGTCGGCCATTGCGCCGGCAGGATCTGGATCGATCCCAGCATGCGCGCCTGCGCGTGGCCGGTGCGCGACAGCGCCTCGAGCGCGGACAGCTTGCGCACCTCCAGGTACTGGGTTCCGGCCACCGGCGACCAGCTGTCGCGGCGGATGCGGCCTTCGACAAAGTCGGTCAGGCCGCGCTCCATCTGCGCCCGCTGCGCGTCCGGGATGCGCAGCGCCAGCCCGGCGCGCGCGGCCTCGTCCGTGACCGCCAGCAAGTAGGCGGTGAGCACTTCGCTGCCGTAGTCGCTGTCGCTGTTCAGCGGGAAGTACGACGCCAGGCCGTTGGCATCGAGGTAGGACGGCAACTGCGCCATCAGCGCCTCCCACGCGGCGCCGTCGTTCAGGCCGATGGCTTTCGAGGCGCGCTGCTCCAGGCAGGTGAACGGGTAGTTGCGGAACCACTCGCGCACGCCCGGCATGCCGCCCGCCAGCGACGACTGGAAGTTGACCTGCACCCCGCCGCGCACCTTGCCGGCCGGGTCGGCCAGTGCGCCCGGCGGCGCCTTGACCGGTATCGACAGCGACGGCGCCACCTGCGCCAGCGTGGCCTGCTGCACCGTGACCGGGGCCGCCGGCACGATCTGCTGCGACACCTTGATGCGGTCGGCGGCGCCGCCCGTGCCTTGCTCGCTGGCCTGCACCTCCCACATCACGGTGCCGGTGCGCGCGTAGGCCAGCAGCGCGGGCGCGGTCACGTCCCAGCCGATCTCACGCGCTTCGCCCGCGGGAATCTGCACGGTCTGCGCCGGCAGGCCGGCTTCATTGCCGAGCAGCGTGCCGCGCGCGCTGGCCTGCACTGTCATCGCACGCCTGGTGGTATTGCGCAGCGTGAACATGGCGCGGTAGCGGTCGTCCTCGCGCACCAGCGGCGGCAGGCCGGAAATCACCTGCAGGTCCTGGGTGGCGGCGATGGTGGCGCTGCCGGTGCCGAAGCGGCCCAGGCCCTGGTCCGCCACCGCGACGATGCGGAAGCTGGTCAGCGAATCGTTGAGCGGCACCTCGACGCTGGCCCGGCCCTCGGCGTCGAGCTGCACGCGCGGGTTCCACAGCAGCAGCGTGTCGAACAGCTCGCGCGTGGGGCTCTTGCCGCCGCCGCCGCCCGCCGGCACCGCCTTGCGCCCGTAGTGGCGGCGCCCGATGATCTCCATCTGCGCGGTCGAGGTTTCCACGCCGTAGCCGCGCCGCTGCAGCATCGCGTCGAGCAGGTCCCAGCTGGTGTTGGGCATCAGCTCCAGCAGGGCCTGGTCCACCGCGGCCAGCGCCACTTCGCCGTTGGCGGCGGGCTTGCCGTCCGGCAGCCTGACCTGGATCGCCACGCGCGCCTTGCCGCGCACCGGGTAGCTGGCCTTGTCCGGGGTCACGGCGACGTCGAGCCGGTGGCCGGCGTTGCCGACGCGGATCTCGGCCAGTCCCAGGCGGAACGCCGGCTTGGACAGGTCGACCAGCGCCGTCGGCGCCGCGTACTCGCGCCCCTCGCTGCGGAATGCGCGCCACCACTCGCCCGGCTGGCGCCAGCCCCAGGTGAAGAACGAATACCACGGCACCTCGTGCAGGCGCCCGCGCAGGGCCAGCACCGACACGTAGACGTTGGGCCCCCATTCGGGCTTCACCTGCACGCGCACGGTGGGATCGCTGCCGTGCAGCTCCACCACCTGCGTCTGGTAGATGCCTTCGCGCTCCACCGCCACCAGCGCGGTGGCGTGGCGGAACGGCATGCGCACCTGGAACACCGCGGTGTCGCCCGGCGCGTAGGACTTCTTCTCCGGCAGCAGGTCGATGCGGTCATGGTTCTCGCCGCCAAACCACAGCTCGCCCTGGCGCGTGACCCACACGGTGGTGGCGGCCTGCGCGGTGCGGCCATCCTTGTCGCGCGCGTTCGCCACCAGCTCGATCTGGCCGGCCTGCTCCAGCGTCACGTCGCAGCGCGCGCGCCCCTGCGCATCGGTGCGGGTTTCGCACACGGTGCCCAGGTCGCGCGTCTCGGTGCGGTTGTCATAGCGGTAGAAGCCGCCGACCACGCGCTTGCGCGCCGAGGTGGTGATGCGTGCGCGCGCGTTGATCTTGACCGGTGCGTCCGCCACCGGCTTGCCGTTGACGTCCAGCACCACGCCCTGCACCGCCAGCTTCTGCTTCACCGAGACCCAGTCGTCGGTGCGGATGCCGGCCACCACCGCCGCCGGCCATACCGGCACGGTCTGGCGCAGCGTCTGGATCTCGCCATTGGGATCGGCAAAGCCGGCCTCGAGCACCAGGTCGCGCGGCGCCTCGGTCTTGGGCAGCTTGGTCAGCGTCACGCTGCCATTGCCATTCTTGTCCAGCGTCAGCGGCAGCTTGTCGGCGACCAGCTTCTGGCGATCGTCGCTGGCGCCGCCCTGCTGATCCTCGTCCATCTCCTCGTCGCCGCCGCTTTCGCGCTGCGCGCGCGGGGGAGTGAAGGAGAAGCCGTCGTAGCCGGGGAAGCTGACGTACTTGTCGCGCAGCAGCGCCGACACGCGCACCGGCAGCCCGGCGGCGCCGCCGCCGGAAAGATAGTGGATCTCGACGCCGACCGGCAGTTCGGCCGGGGCCACCACCGGTCCGGCCTTGCCCGCCACCTGCAGCGTGCCGGCCAGCACCGGCAGGCGGAACGCCTCGACGCGGAAGCTGCCGCTGGTGTAGCTGCGCACGCCGCCCTCATCCTTTGCGCCGTCGCCCTTCTGCGTTTCCAGCTCGACGGTATAGACCCCGAGCCTGGCCGCCGCGGGCACCTGGAAGGTGCTTTCCGCGCTGCGCCCGCCGGTCGCGGTCTGGCGCCATTGCAGCGGCAGCTCGTAGCTCTGGCCGCTGCCCTCATGGCGGATCGTTACGCGCGTGGGCAGCGGACGGCTCGCCGGCGGCAAGGCAAAGCCCTGCGCGGTCTCGGCGCGGATCAGGTGCTTCATCGACACGGTTTCGCCGGCGCGCAGCAGGGTACGGTCGAAGATGGTGTGGGCGCGCACGGTGGGCGTCGCGCTGGTGTCGGTCGGCACATTGAAGCGCCAGCTCTCGATGCCGCGGTTCCAGTCCGACATCACGAAGGCCATGTCGGCCTTGCCACGTGCCTGCGGGTGCGTGGCGGCGATGCGGGCGGAGACGAAATAGCCCGACAGCCCGTTCTGGTCGCACGCGCTCTCCGGCGCCGCGGCGAGCCTGGCAAAACGCGCCACGCCGCTGGCATCGGTACGGCCTTCGCCCAGCAGGCGCCCGCTGCAGTCGCGCACCGCCACCGCGGCGTCGCTGACCGGCTTGCCGTCGTCCAGCGCGGTAACCCAGGCCAGCCCGCTGCGGCTGCCGTCGTCTTCGTTGCCGCTGCCGCGGCCCAGCTTGAAATGCACGCCAAGGTTGGTGACCAGCGCCGCGGTGCGCACGTACATCGGCGCGCGCTTGCCCAGCAGCGCCTCGCCCAGCATCGGCGAGGCGATCTCCACCACATGGAAGCCGGGTTCCGGCAACGGGATGCCGACCACCTCGAACGGCCGCGGCGCATCGCCCGAAGGCTTGGGCACCGCCAGTTTCTGCACGCCCGGCGCGCGCTCGAGCAGCGACACCGAGCGGGTCTCGATCGACACCGCGTTGCGCGGATTGCTGACGCGGTACGGCGAGCGGCCCGCCAGCACGGCGTCGAGTTCGCCGCGCGTATAGCTGGCCTCGTGCAGGCGGCGCACCAGACCGAGCCACTGCATCACGGCGGCATCGTCGTCGACGCGCAGCTTCATCACCGTGCCGGCCCGGGCCTGCACGCCGCGCACGGACAGGTCGGCTTCGACATTGCGCAGCGTCACCGGCAGCAGCGGCGGATAGTCTTGCGCCGACTTGCCGCGCGGCAGCTCGCCGAAGCGCTCGACCACGCCGAACGGCGCCGCGGCAAACTTGGCCAGCGGCGGCATCGCGGCCGTGGCCACCTTGAGCGGGAACAGGTCCGCATTGGCCAGCGGGCGGCCGCTATCGTCCTGCAGCTTGCGCGGTACCTCGATGGTGAATTGCGCCTTCTCGGCGAACGGCGCGGCAAAGGTGAGCGCGCTGACGCTGGCGTCGGGCGCCAGGTCGGGGTCGAACTGCGGCGCGCGCGGGCCCGACGGCGTTTTCAGCACCACGCTTTCGGCCAGCTTGCGCGGCACCGGCGCGGAGAACGTCACCGTCATCGGCCGCAGCGGCGTGCAAGGCGACTGCGCGTGTTCGCGTTCGCAGCTGAAGCTGGCGGTAAACGGCTCGCGCACGGTGTAGTCGAAGCGGCGTTCCTCTCGCGTGGCGACACCGGACGGCGTGGCAATGCCCGCGCCCAGCACCAGCTGCACGCGCGCCGCGGCCGGCAGGCGCTGCTGGCAGGCAAGCAGGTGCACCGCGTCGGGCATCGGTTTGGCGAGGCGGTCCCAGCGGATCGCCTCGAGCACGGCCTCGCGTTCCTTGCCGGCCAGCAGCCGCACCGGGATGCGCTCGCCGAGCCCCTGCGCCTGGCACCAGGCGTGCTCGCGCACCGAGGCCGCGGTGGTGGCGCCGTTGAAACGCAGTGCGAAGACCTGGTCTTCCTCGATCTCGCCGCCGGAAGGCCGGCTCGAGACCACGGTCGGGCCGCCGGTCTCGAAGCGGTATTCCGCCTTGCCCGCATAGGCGGTGCCGGCCTCGCTGCGCAGGCCGGCGCGCATGCGCACGGTGCAGCGCACGCCGGGCGGCAGGTCGCTGGCAAAGTCGTAGACCCAGTTTCTGGCGTCGATCCAGCGGGCCTGGCCACTGGTGCTGGCGCCGGTGCAGGAAACCGCCGCGGGTGCGGCGGCCTGGACATCGCCCATCGGCACCATGGCTTCGTCAAAGCGGATCGCCACCTGGCGCACCTGGCCCACCGTGCCTTCCGGGGAGAAACGGCTCACCTGCGCGGCCAGCGCGCCGCCGGGCAGGCTGGCGAGCGCGCCCGCCAGGGCCGCTGCCGCACAGACCCGCGCCAGGTGCGATTGCTGTCGTGAACTGCCAAGGCCCCGATGGGCTCGGGCGACGATCCCCTTCATCCTGCCATCCTCCGTTCCCGCCACGTTTGCGGCACCCGGCGAGGGTGACACGCACGCCACAGGAGTGCAAGGCCGGCGCATGCCCCCAAAGCGCTACAGGAACGATTTCAGCGCAGGTGCGACAGCGGCAGCGGCCCCTCGCACTTGATTGCCGTCAGCACGATGTTCGAGCGCACGCTTTCCACGCCGGGCACGCGCATCAGCCGTTTCATGGTGAATTCGGCCAGCGTGGGCAGGTCCGGCACCACCACACGGATCAGGTAGTCGGCCTCGCCGGCGACGGAGTAGCACTCCTGCACCTCTTCCAGCAGCAGGATCTCTTCGCGGAAGCGCTCGATGATGGTATCGCCGTGATGCGCCAGCTTGACGCTGACGAAGACGACCACGCCCAGCCCCAGCGCCTGTGACGACAGGCTGACGCGGTACCCGGTGATGACCCCGTCGGCCTCGAGCCGCGCCAGCCGGCGGCCGACCTGGCTGGGTGACAGGTGCACGCGTTCGGCCAGCTGCTGGTGGGTGGCGCGGCCGTCGGCCTGCAGCGCGCTCAGCAGGGCGAGGTCATACGCATCGAGGGAAACACTATGGGCTGCCATACACAAATCCCGCATATCTCAATCCAGGAATGCGCATTATATGCATGATCTATCGAAATCGAGCGGACTATGCGGACAGTTTGCGGCCTCCGGCGCCTAAACTACGCAGTAAATCCGCATCCATGCTGGCGCCGACGCAGCCAGCGCGCATTCCAGGAGACACAAACAACATGTCCATCGCCATGGCCACCGAAGCCCCCGGCGCCTTCCAGGGCACCCTGACCGACAAACTCAAGGAACAGTTCGACGCCGGCCTGCTGTCCGGCCAGGAACTGCGCCCGGACTTCACCATCGCGCAGCCGGTGCACCGCTACACCAGCATCGACCACGCCATCTGGCGCAAGCTATACGAACGCCAGGCCGAGATGCTGCGCGGCCGCGTCAGCGACGAGTTCCTGCAGGGGCTGGCCACGCTGGGCATGGAAAAAGACCGCGTGCCGGACTTCGACCAGCTCAACGAGACCCTGATGCGAGCCACCGGGTGGCAGGTCGTGGCCGTGCCCGGGCTGGTGCCGGACGAGGTCTTCTTCGAGCACCTGGCCAACCGCCGCTTCCCGGCCAGCTGGTGGATGCGCAAGCCCGAGCAGCTCGACTACCTGCAGGAGCCCGACTGCTTCCACGACGTGTTCGGCCATGTGCCGCTGCTGATCAACCCGGTCTTTGCCGACTACATGGAGGCCTACGGCAAGGGCGGCCTGAAGGCGGCCGGCCTGGGCGCGCTCGACATGCTGTCGCGCCTGTACTGGTACACGGTCGAGTTTGGCCTGATCCGCACGGAGCAGGGACTGCGCATCTACGGCGCCGGCATCGTCTCGAGCCAGGGGGAATCGATCTACAGCCTGGACTCGGCCAGCCCCAACCGGATCGGCTTCGATGTGCGCCGCATCATGCGCACGCGCTACCGCATCGACACGTTCCAGAAGACCTACTTCGTGATCGACAGCTTCGAGCAGCTGTTCGACGCCACCCGCCCGGACTTTGCGCCGCTGTACGAAGAACTGCGCGCGCAGCCGACGCTGGGCGCCGGCGACGTGGCGCCCGGCGACCAGGTGCTCAATGTCGGCACCCGCGAAGGCTGGGCCGATACCGAAGACATCTGATCCGGCCACCGCCTGCAAACCCGGGGCGTCCTGCTCCGCTTCCCGCTTTGTGAAACAATGCCGGCATGCCCGCCGCCAAGGCGCGGGCGGGCCGGCTGTCCGCATTGATTTGCGGCCTTCGTTTTCGTTACGACCAGATCGAGCCCCCCATGACCCCTCTTTCCCCGCAAGCCCGTGCCACGCTCCTCGCCGACCTGCCCGGCTGGACCACCGTCCCGGACCGCGATGCGATCTTCAAGCGCTTTACCTTCCATGATTTCAACGCCGCCTTCGGCTTCATGACGCGCGTGGCGATCCAGGCCGAGAAGGCCGACCACCACCCGGAATGGTTCAACGTCTACAACCGGGTCGACATCACGCTGTCCACGCACGATGCCAACGGCCTGACCCAGCGCGACATCGACCTGGCCCACTTCATCGAGCGCGCCGCCGACGCGGTGACGAACTGAGCCGGCGAGCGAAGGCGGCGGCTGTAGGCTAACCGTAAGGAAGCGCGGGGCGGTGCCTAGTACAATCTGCGGCAGGCCCGCACCGCCATGTGCGCCGTGGGGCCCTTGCCCCGTCTGCCTGCCTGCCATGCCCAACGTCCTTCCCGAGCTGCCGCCATGCGTATCCTGCTGATCGAGGACGACCGCCAGATTGCCAGCGGCGTCGAAGCCGGCCTGTCCCGCGCCGGCCACCAGGTGCGCGTCGTCCACGACGGCGTCTATGCCACCGAACACCTGCTGCGCGAGCAGCACGACCTGGTCATCCTCGACCTGGGCCTGCCCGGCATCGACGGCATGACCCTGCTGGCACGCTACCGCGCCCGCAACCGCACCACCCCCGTCATCATCCTGACCGCGCGCGACGAGCTGGAAGACAAGCTCTCCGGCCTGAACGCCGGCGCCGACGACTACCTGATCAAACCCTTCGCGCTGCCCGAGCTGGAAGCCCGCGTGCGCGTGCTGCTGCGCCGCAGCCAGCATGGCGAGGCCGCACCCGAGCGCGATGTGCGCCTGGGCCGGCTGCGGCTGTCCGGCAACGACCGCCGCATGTTCATCGATGCCCGCCCGCTGGAGCTGTCGCCGCGCGAGTTCGCGGTGCTGGAGCTGCTGCTGCAGCGCCAGGGCCGCGTGGTCAGCAAGGCCCAGCTGCAGGACCACCTGGCCACCTTTGCCCACCCCGCCGGCGAGGGCGGCGATACCGTCGGCGACACCGCGATCGAGGTCTACGTGCACCGCGTGCGCAAGAAGCTCGAGGACAGCGACGTCGAGATCGTCACCGTGCGCGGCTTCGGCTACCTGCTGCAGATCCGCGCCGGCCAATGAAACCGCTCCGGCCGCCGCGGTTATCCGACACGCGGCCCAGTCCTTCGGCCTAGCCGGCAATGTGGCCTCGCTCCCGCACCTCCTCCCGGGTTTCCTGGCGCACGGCCTCCCGCATGGCAACGCGGAACGTGCACCCATCTTCCGCCGCGGCTGATGCCGACGGCGCCAGCCCTGCGCCCGCGGCGACGCGCCAGGCCTCCCGCCCCGGCTCCAACATCAGCCTGCGCGTGCACCTTCTGCGCGCGCTGGCCACGCCACTGTTCGCACTGGTGCTGACCAGCGGCTCGCTGTCTTACTGGCTGGCGGCGCACTACACCACGCAGGTGTTCGACCGGGCGCTGTACGGGGTGGCCAACAACATCGCCCAGCAGATCCGCATTGCCGGCCCGCGGCTGGAACAGGACATCCCGATGATCGCGCAGACCCTGGTCGAGGCCGAGGGCACCGATCGCATCTACTGGCGCATCCACGGCCCCGACGGGCTGATCGGCGGCATGGACACCTGGCTGGGCTACGGCACCGGCCAGACCACGCTGCACGACGCGCGCCTGTTCTACGCCTGGTTCAGCGGCCGCCAGGTGCGCGCGGTGCGGCTGCCGGTGATGCTGCCTAGCGCCGCGGTGGACGAACTCGGCACCAGCGAGGCCGGCAAGGCCGCGCGCGGGCCCATCGTGGTCGAGGTGGCGGAATTGCTCGACCGGCGCGAAACCGCCGCCAACGAGATCCTGCTGTCGGTGTCGGTGCCGCTGATCCTGCTGCTGCTGGTGGGCAGCCTGATCCTGTCGCACGTGCTCAAGGAAGAACTGGTGCCGCTGCAGATCCTGGCCGACAAGCTCAACCGGCAGACCGCGCGCTCGCTGGCCGCACTCGACGAGACCCAGGTGCCGGCCGAAGTGGCGCCGCTGATCCGCGGCCTGAACGCCCTGCTGGCACGGCTGCGCGACGCGCTCGACGCGCAGCGCAAGTTCATTGCCGATGCCGCGCACCAGCTGCGCACGCCGCTGACCGCGGTCAAGCTGCATGCCGACCGGGCGCAGAGCGCCGATTCGCTGGAAGTGGCCCGCCATGCGCTGCGCGAGGTGCAGACCGCGGCCGACCGCGCGGTGCGCCTGTCCAACCAGCTGCTGTCGCTGGCGCGGGCGGAGCCCGGGCTGTCGCTGGAACGGCTGGGACCGGTGGAGCACTTCGACCTGGCCGAGCTGGCCTTTGAAATCGGTGCCGAGTGGGTGCCGCAGGCGCTGGCGCGCCGCATCGACCTGGGCTTCGAGATCCTGCCCGGCCCTACCTTCACCGGCAGCGCGCCGGCCGTGGTGCGCGGCAACCGGCTGCTGATGCGCGAGGCGCTGTCCAACCTGATCGACAATGCGGTGAAGTACGTGCCGTCGGGCGGGCGCATCACGGTGCGCGCCGGCGGCGAGGCCATCGGGCACCGCGGCATGGCGGTGGTGATGGTGGAAGACAACGGCCCCGGCATCCCGCCGCAGCGGCGCGAGGAAGTGTTCAAGCGCTTTTTCCGCGGCGACCGCGCCACCGAGCCGGGCGGCGGCCGCGCCGACCAGGCGGGCGGGGCCGGCCTGGGGCTGGCCATCGTGCATGAAATCGTGACCCTGCACCATGGCACCATCCGCATCGAGGACGTGCCGCCGGCACCGGCATCGGCCAGCCAGGCGCCCGCCACGGACAGCACGTCCGAGCGGCGCGCGGTCATGCGCTTCGTGATCCGGATCCCCTGCGAGCCGGCAGGGTCGGTGGCCTGAACCGGGCCGCCGCGCGTCGCCTTACTTGGCCTTCTTTTTCTTTTCCTTCGGCGCCAGCATGGTGCCGCGGCATTGCGGACTGCCGCAGCGGCACTCGAATTCCTTCTTCAGCTTGGCGGTATAGCGCGCGTCGATCACCAGGCCGTAGTCATAGAACAGCTCTTCGCCCTGGGCAATGTCGCGCAGCGCGTGGATAAAGACGCGGCCCTTCTTTTCGCGCGCCTCGCAGTTGGGCTCGCAGGCGTGGTTGATCCAGCGCGCGCGGTTGCCGCCGTACTTGGCGTCGATGACGCTGCCGTCGTCCAGGCTGAAGTAGAAGGTGTGGTTGGGATCGCTGGGATCGTGCGGATGGCGCTCCAGCGCCTTCTTCCACGAAATATGCTCGCCCTTGTATTCGATCACGCGCTCGCCCTCGGCAATCGGCGCAATGGCATAGACGCCCTTGCCGTGCACGCCTGACTGGCGCACCTCGATCCGGTCGCTCGCCGTCTTCTTGCTGCCTTCGCCCGCTGCCTTGCGCTTTGCCTTGTCCGCCATTTGCCTTTCCGTGCTTTTCGCCTGTTGTGCCTGGGTGGCCCGGTGCCGGCCGCCTCGCGCGATCGGGGATGATACCGGGGCGGCTGCGACACGTATACGTGGCACCCCTTCCCTGCGCTGCCACGGCTGGCTTGAATCGCGTATACGAACACCCCGCCCCGCCGCCATGCCGGGTATACGGGACAGCCGTTTACCACCCCGCATGTGGATAACCCCGCCCCGTTCTGTGGACAAGCACGCGGATTGGATGTGGGCTGCCTGGGGCTGGCATGGGGATGCTTCGGGCATAAGTCGGAGGGGGTCAGGCGCCCGCCTCATCCATCGGGCTGAGTCATCCACCTCGGCCAACATTCGACGAGACCACTTCTCGTTTACGTAAACCGTTGAAGGCAAAGACGTTTACGGGGTTTTCCACAGACGCTGCGGGTGTTTACCTACTACTACTATTTGTATACATGAAAGAAAAAGGTAAACCGAAAGAACGACCCGGTCCCGCGGGATCATCCGAAAGGCGGCAGGCGTAAGCGGCGGGTTTGCGAGAGACTTTCTGTTTGCCCGTTCGGGCCATGCGTATACCGGCGGCGTATACGGGAAACCAGGACGGCCATCGCGGCGGTATACGCGCACGCCGGCAGGTGACGGGGATCGCAGCGGAATGGGGGCATGCATGTGCCGAATAACGCTGGCGGATGCTTGCGGTAGCGCGGGCAGGAACATGCACCATAGTGCATCAACGGCGCTGCAGCCCGTACAGCGCTTCCAGACCGCCCAGGAGCGCAGGGTGTGCTCCGCCCCCCGAAGCGGATCAGAAGGCTGCCAGAGGCCTTCTGGAGGCGTCTGGCATGTGGGTATACCGTGCCACACCGATCGCGGAAGCCCGCTCGCCTGGCGTACGGCAATTTGCCGTTTACGCCGCGATCTCCCCAATGGCGAACCCTCGCCCGACCACCCCGATTTGCCTCCAGCCCCGTGCTGGCGCGGCCTCGCAGAAACTGCCAGGTAACAATCTGTTCCCGGTGCGCCTTGTCCGACACGGTATCATGTGGCCCGCGGCGTCTTTGCCGGAGCGGTGCCAGCCTGGCCGCCCGGCATGCCGACGCCTGTGTTTTATCAACTCGATACGGAGTGAAGCATGACGAAAACCGAACTGATCGACGCTATCGCAGCCGGGGTGGACGGTCTGACCAAGGCCAAGGCCGAGCAGGCACTGAACGTGACCCTGTCGGCCATCATGGATGCAGTGGCCAAGGGTGACACGCTGAGCCTCATCGGCTTTGGCACGTTCAGCAAGGGCGAGCGTGGCGAGCGCATGGCGCGCAACCCGCGTACCGGTGAAGAAATCAAGGTCGAGGCCGCCAAGACCGTGAAGTTCAAGGCTGGCCAGAAGTTCAAGGACGCTGTCAACCAGTGATCCTGACGGGCTGCACTGCAGAGCCCGGCATCCTGACCCCGCCATGCCGCCGCCCCGGTGCCCGAGGGCGCAGGCGCGCGTCCGGCGGGGGACGTTATCCACAGTCGTGATCTGAATATCCTGCAGTAACCGCCGCATCGCCCGCTCCGCGTCTGGGCGATCGCGCGCCAAGTCTTCCAACAGGCGTCCAGCCTTGGCCAGAACTGGCCATGCCGGGCGCCGTGCCATGTGGGGCCAACATGTTTGCCCGTCCGCAGCGCCGCAGATCTCCACAGCGTTATGCACAACGCTTTCCACAGCCGATTCCACAGCGTTCTCCACAGGCGCGCGCGCCGCTGCGTGCCGCCTGCGCGGCCGCGCTGCTGGCACTGCTGAGCGCCTGCACCACGGTCGTCGGACCGGCCAGGCCGCAGGCGCGGGCACTGCCGGACACCGAGCGGCCAGTGACGCGCCCGGGCGCCACGCCGCGCGAGCGGATCATCGAGATCGCCACGCAGGAATGGGCCCGCTGGGGTGGCCAGGTGGTGCGGCTGGGCCGCGACGACACGTCTTGTGTGACCTACAGCCCGGCGCCGGAGCTGCCCCCCGAGCTTCCCCTGGCATCGAGTGCCGACGCGGCAGCGCCCGCCGTGGCCACCACCGATACCGAATCCAAGACCAACGGCAATCCGCCGCCGGCGGCAAGCTGCCTTTCTTTCCCGGACGGCACCGGCATGGAGGCCACGCCGCTGGGCTGCACGCTGGCGCGCCGCTACTGGGGCATCGTCGGCGAAGCGCCGAGCTGCAGGCAGGTCACGCAAGGCGCCTGGGCCTGGTCGGCGGTCTTTGTGTCATGGGTCTTGCGCAAGGCAGGCCTGGACGAGCGCCAGTTCCTGACCGGCCAGTCGCACTCGATGTACGTGGTCGACGCCCGCGACGGCATCCTCCCCCACCCTGCGTTCCGCATCGAGCCCGTGCCGGCGATGCCCCGCCCCGGCGACATCATCTGCGCCGGCCGCGGGCGCGACCGTTATCTCGAGGACATCGCCGAGATCGGTTTCGGCACCACGCCGATGCATTGCGACATCGTGGTCGCCGTGGATCCGGCCGCGCGCGTGGTGCGGGCCATCGGCGGCAACGTCCAGCAATCGGTATCGATGGAAGAGATCGAACTGGGCGATTCCGGCAGGCTCGACGGTGTCACCAACTCGCACATGCCGTGGCTGCTGGTGATGCGTAACGACCTGCAATAGGTCGTTCCATCGATGCGATTTATCGCTTATTGTCCAGATGGGCCGCGAATGATAAGTCGCACAAATAATCTGCCGGCTCAGTCGAACAGTTCCAGCTGCGCGCTGTTCCGGTCGCTGGTGCCTACGCCCACCCCCAGCAGCCGCACCGGCAGGCCCCGCCGCGCGTGGCCCTCGGCCAGCAGCCGGGCATAGACGGTGCGGTCCGGGGCATGGCCGCGGCATTCCACCGTGGTCTGCCGGAAGTCCGAGAAACGCAGCTTGACCGTGAGCTTGTCGATGGTGTCGTGCGCCTGGGCGCGCGCAATGCGCACCTCCAGCATGGCGATCAGCGGTTCCAGCTCGGCCAGGCAGGCCTGCAGGTCGGGCAGGTCGTCGGCATAGGTCTCTTCCACGCTGATCGACTTGCGTTCGCGCTCCGGCGTGACCGCGCGCTCGTCGACGCCGCGGCACAGTTTGTACAGCCGCGCCCCGAACACGCCGAACTCGCGATGCAGGCGGTCCGGCGACCACGGTCGGAGGTCGCCGCAAGTCTCGGCCCCCAGCCGGCGCAGCTTGGCCGCGGTGACCCTGCCCACGCCATGGATGCGCTCCACCGGCAGCGCGGCGACAAAGGCATCGACCGCCGCCGGCCGGACCACGAACAGGCCGTCGGGCTTGTTCCAGTCGCTGGCGATCTTGGCGACGAACTTGCTGGGCCCGACACCGGCCGACACCGTCACCCCGACCTCGTCGCGCACGCGCTGGCGGATTTCTTCGGCGATGCGGGTGGCGCTGCCGGCATGGTGCGTGCACAGGCTGACGTCCAGGTAGGCCTCATCCAGTGACAGCGGCTCGACCAGCGCGGTGTATTCGCGGTAGATCGCGAAGATGCGGCGCGAGACCTCGCGGTACTTGTCCATGGCGGGCCGCACGATCAGCAGCTCCGGGCAGCGCTTGAGCGCCTGCGCCGAGGCCATCGCCGAGCGCACGCCGTAGGCGCGCGCCTCGTAGTTGCAGGTGGCAATCACCCCGCGCCGGTCGGGCGCGCCGCCCACGGCCATCGGCCGGCCGCGCAGCGACGGGTCGTCGCGCATTTCGACCGAAGCGTAGAAGCAGTCGCAGTCGCAATGGATGATCTTGCGCTGGACCGCGGCAATGGCGTCAGGCGGGGCAGACATGGCGGCCGGGATGGGGAGCGGCTAGCTGCGAATTATCCGTGGGACGAATGGCGGATAGCGACTTTCATGTCGTCTCATTGATCGATTGGATGGCGGCGGGCTTCTGCCGCGCATTCATCCACAACCCTTCG
Source organism: Cupriavidus taiwanensis LMG 19424 (assembly GCF_000069785.1). Classification (NCBI taxonomy): domain Bacteria; kingdom Pseudomonadati; phylum Pseudomonadota; class Betaproteobacteria; order Burkholderiales; family Burkholderiaceae; genus Cupriavidus; species Cupriavidus taiwanensis. The sequence continues at coordinate 3,328,530 of NC_010528.1, forward strand.
GCCGCATACAAGGCCAGAGACAGCCAGATCAGCGCATAGCCCACCTGCTTCTGCGCCGGGAACGGCTCGTTCCACAGCCATACGCCCAGCAGCAGCTGCAGCGTCGGGCCGGTGTATTGCAGCAGGCCCAGCAGCGACAGCGGAATGCGCCGTGCGCCGGCGGCAAAGAACAGCAGTGGCACCGCCGTCACCGGCCCGGCCAGCAATAGCAGCCACTGCGTACCCGGCGCTGCGTGGGTAAAGCTGTCCTGGCCGGTGGCGAACAGCCAGGCCAGCGCCGCGGCAGCCAGCGGGAACAGCAGCAGCGTTTCCAGCGACAGCCCTTCCAGCGCGCCCAGCGCACCGGTCTTGCGCAACAGCCCGTAACCGCCAAAGCTGGCGGCCAGGCCCAGCGCAATCCACGGCAGCTGCCCCGCGGCCACCGTCAGCCAGGCCACGCCGGCCGCCGCCACCGCGATCGCCAGCCACTGCATCCGGCGCAGGCGCTCATGCAGGAACACCACGCCCAGCAGCACGCTGAACAGCGGGTTGATGAAATAACCCAGGCTGGCGTCGACCACGCGGTTGGCCGATACCGCCCAGATATAGAGGAACCAGTTGGCGCACAGCAGCGCCGCGCTGGCGGCAAACGACAGCAACAGGCGCCGGTCCCTGGCCACCTGGCCCAGCCACGCCCACTGGCGGCGCCAGGCCAGGATCAATCCCAGGAAGACCAGCGACCACACCATCCGGTGCAGCAGGATCTCCACCGGCGCGATGCCGGGGAGCGACTTGATGTAGAGCGGAAGCAGCCCCCAGATGATGTAGGCCAGCAGCGCGTAGAGAATGCCGAGTTGCATAAGGTTTTCCGAGCGATGCCGGCGATTCTACCGGGGCCGCGCCATCCCCGCCGGCACGTGCCACCAGCGTGCGCCATCAACAAAAAACCCCATGCTCCCGCAGGAACATGGGGTTTGCGGCGGCGGGCCGGTTGCCCGGACGCCAGGCGGCTTACAGCTTGCGTGCGAAGCTGAACTGGGCGAAGCCCTGCTCGGCCACGTTGAACCAGGCCGCCTGGTTGTTGCGGAACACGCGCCAGTCGTCGTAGATCTTCTTGAACGACGGGTTCTTCGCGGTTTCGTCGGCGTAGGACTCCTGGGTGGCCTTGAAGCAGGCCTCCATGATCTCCTTGGAGAACGGACGCAGCTTGACGCCGTTTTCCAGCAGCCGTGCCAGCGCCTGCGGGTTGACCGTGTCGTACTTGGCCATCATGTTGGTGTGCGCCTCGATGGTGGCGGTTTCCAGCGCGCGCTTGTACAGCGCGGGCAGCTTCTCGAACTCGCTGGCCGAGGCGTAGAACGACAGCTGCGCGCTGCCTTCCCACCAGCCCGGATAGTAGTAGTACGGCGCCACCTTGTAGAAGCCCAGCTTCTCGTCATCGTACGGGCCGACCCACTCGGCCGCATCGATGGTGCCCTTTTCCAGCGCCGGGTAGATGTCGCCGCCGGCGATCTGCTGCGGCACTACGCCCAGGCGCGACAGCACCACGCCGGCAAAGCCGGCGATGCGGTACTTCAGGCCCTGCAGGTCGGCCACAGTCTTGATTTCCTTGCGGAACCAGCCGCCCATCTGTGCATTGGTGTTGCCGCCCAGGAAGTTGACGACGTTGTATTCCTTGAAGAACTCGCGCATCAGCTTCATGCCGTTGCCCTGCATCATCCAGGCGTTCTGCTGGCGTGCGGTCAGGCCGAACGGGATGGTGGTGTCAAAGCACAGCGTCGGGTTCTTGCCGAAATAGTAGTAGCCAGCGGTGTGGCCGATCTGCACGGTGTTGTTCTGCACCGCGTCCAGCACCTGCAGGCCCGGCACGATTTCACCGGCGGCAAAGACCTTGATGTTGAACTTGCCGTCGGTCAGTTCCTTGACGCGGGCCGACAGCAGCTCGGCACCGCCGTAGATGGTGTCGAGCGACTTGGGGAAGCTCGAGGCCAGGCGCCATTCCACGGCGGGGTTGCTGCCCACGACGGCCGGCGCGGCCGGGCCGCTGGCGGCGGCAGGCGCTGCCTTTTCTTCACCCTTGCCGCACGCGGCCAGTGCCCCGGTGGCAGCCACGGCCGACGCTTTCAACAGAAAGGAACGACGTTCCATCTCCACTTCTCCTCTTATAGATATTGATTCGGATGCGGGCGCACGGCTTGCATGAGCCGCGCGCCGGACCGTGACGCACCGGCCGCCGGGGTACGGCGGCCTGCGCAGCGCTGTGCCTGTGGCGAACGGGCACGGCGGCGTGCCCCGCATGCCCGGCGCTGGATCCGCGCACACGGCCGAGGGCTGTCTTACCCGAAAGACAAGCCAGCCGATTATAGCGGTGGCCCTTTCGGCACGGGGCCCCGCGCAAGTGCGGGTTTTCGCTAGTCGATTGCGCCATTTCCGCGGTTTTTCGCAATGTGAGACGTCGCACGGTGTGATGGATTTTGTAACCCGGCTTGCGGTCAAATGGTCTCGGCTGATAAAAAACAGTCCCGCCTCCGGAGCCCCGCTGCCGGATATCGTCGTTGCCCGCTGAACCGCCGTACCCGTTGCCGTACCCATTGCCTGCCTGCTCTCGTCGACTTCCCCTGATGCCGCCCGGCCCCAGCGCTTGCGCGGGCCGCGGCGTGCCGCTGCGCCGCCTCGGCTTTGCCGTGCTGGCCGCATGGGGTCTGGCGGCTTGCGCGCAGACCGGCGACTCGGCGTCCGCTGCTGCCGCGCCTGCCACGGCCTTGCAGCCGCCGCGCATCGCGGCGCGTCCTGCGGTTCCCGCAACGGTCACCGCTGGCGCGGCGGCGCCAACCCCCCAGGCAGTGGCAGGGGCCGCCGATACGGCGGCCCCTGGGACGCCAGCGCCGGCCGCGACCGAAGACCCGCTTGCCGCGCTGATCGCCGGCGATGCGGCGCCGGCGGCGAGTGTCACCGTACCCGCCCCTGCGCAATCCAGCGTCGCCGCGGCTGTGCCGCCGGTCGATCCTGACTTCGTCGGGCCGCCCGAACCGCCGGCCCCCCCGCCGCCGCCGCCGCTGGTGCTGTTCCCCCACAAGCTTGGCGAGTTCCAGGCGGAGGCGCCTGCCGCCCCGGCCCAGGGCACCGGCGCGGAGGCCGGCACCCCGTCGGACGCACCGCCGGTACTGCATTCCCAGCTGCCCGCGGACGATCCGGCGGTCGATTCCGTGTGGCGCCTCAGCTACAGCGGCCGCGCCGCGGTCGAGGATCGCTCGTCCACCATGCGCGCCTGCCCGGGTGGGGCGCTGTCCACCGGCATCGGCAGCGGGCTGGCCTGCCGCAGCGCGGGAGAGGTCAGGATCCGCGAGTCGGTGCTGGACCTCGACGGTGGCGCCCAGGTGATGCTGATCGCGCAGGCACGCGGCACGGATGCCACCACCGTCAATGGCCGCCCGGCGGCGATCGATCCCTATGCGCTGGTGCCGCAGTTCTACACGGCGGTCAGCGGGCTGGCGGTGCTGGATGGCGCCACCATGTGGGCCGGCCGGCGCGACAACGCGCCGTTCCTGATGTCATCCGGACTGCTGCCGCCCAACTCCACGGCGATGCGCTTTGGCGTGGACAACGCCAGGCTGGTCGGCGATATCGGCCTGAACTACCAGTACACCGCGCGCGCCGACCAGAACGGCCAGAACCTGCCCAGCTACCACTCGCTGCGCACCGCGCCGATCCCCACCAATGAACAGGGTTCGGTCCAGCTGGGCTTCACACGGGTGGAAGCGCAGCCACTGGTGGAGGATTCCGGTGGGGCGTGGTGGGCGTCGGCGCTGCACGAACAGAAGGGCGTGCTGTTCGGCACCAACCGGCTGGGAGTGCAGTTCGGCGCGGGATCGCGCAACGCCATGACCGGCTATACCGGCATGGGCCCGTCGCTGTCGCGCACGCGCGTGGCCGACTCGATCGAATGGAAGAGCCGCTGGGGCCTTAGCGGCGCGGTGGAGCAAAGCCTGCAGTTCGACCGTTCGCCGGTCGGCACGCTGCAGTGGACCACCACGCGCCTGCGTCCGGCGTACGTTGCCAGCAGCCAGTTCCGGCTGAACTTCGAGGTGTCGCACGACCAGATCTCGTCCGGCTTCGGTGTCAGCGGCCAGCGCACCGCGCTGACGGTGGCGCCCACGTTCACGCTGGGCAAGTCGGCCGGCAATGCCAACCTGCGTGCCTTCTACACCTACAGCCGCGCCAGCGACGTGGACGGCATCGGCTACACCGCGCCGGCCGACGCGTGGGCGTCGCAGCCGAGCGGCTCGATCTTCGGCGTGCAGCTCAATCGGCGCTGGTAGTGGCGCTGGTGGTTCCGCTGATGGTCGCGCCGCTCAGGGTGCTGACCGGCGCCGGTTTCACCTCGGCGGGTTTGCGAAACAGCCAGTGGAACAGCAGCGTGGCGGCCAGCCCGCCGCCGATCTGTGCCAGCACGAAGCCCGGCACGTCCTGCGGCCGGATCCCGGTGAAGGTATCGGTCAGCGCGCAGGCAAGCGTCAGCGCGGGATTGGCGAACGAGGTCGACGACGTGAACCAGTAGCCCGCGGTGATATACCCGGCCACCACGAACGGCACCAGCTGCGGGCGGCTGCGCAGCGTGCCGATGCCCACGCCGACCAGGCCGAAGGTGGCCACGAACTCGCTCCACCACATCGACGCGCCGGTGCGGCTCTGCGCCGACCACCCCAATGCCGGCTCGCCGAACATGGCATGCGCCGCGAGCACGCCGCAGACGCCGCCAGTCAGCTGCACCAGCACATAGCGCAGCGCATCGCGCGGCGCCAGCGCACCCTGCACCAGGGCCGACAGGCTCACCACCGGGTTGAAATGCCCGCCCGAGACCGGCCCCAGCGACACCAGCAAGGCCACCAGCCCCGCGCCCGTTGCCAGCGAGTTCGCCAGCAGCGCGAGCGCGGTATCGCCGGCGGCGAGGCGCTCGGCACGAATGCCGGAGCCGACCACGATTGCCACCAGCAGCGCGGTGCCGAGTCCTTCCGCCACCAGGCGGCGCGCCAGCGTACTCATCGCTGCGCTGCGCCGGCGCAGCGGCGCGAAACAGGAGCGGGACCAGGGCCGGAACGTGGGTGTGTGTCGGAGCCGGTGGCGGAAACGATGGGGACGGCGCGCAGCAACAAGGTGGACAACGTCGCCTGAGACGACGCCTCGAACGGTGGCAGGTCGTTGCCCTCAACGCAGGGCAACGCCGCGGCGCAGCGGCTGCGCGCGCGGTCGCGACAGTGTTCCGCCGCGGCCCCGGTGCGTCAATGCGCGCTGACGATGTTGTGTGCTGACGCCGGGTTTCGAATCGCGCCGTTCAGCGCCATTCAACGCAACAGGAAGGCAATATCCTCGACCACGATATTCGCCACCGGGATGCCCTTGCGGCGCTGGAACAGGATGTGCTGCTGCACCCGGCTGCGCTGTTCTGCGAACGCAGCGGGATCGATCGGCGTTCCCGTTCGGATGTAGTGCTGCACCAGCAGCTTGTAGGCGCGATGGCGTACCTGCATGGCCTCGGTTTCGGCGCGCAGCCGCTTGATCTCCGCCGGGCTGCGGTCGATGGCCTGGTGCAGCTCTTCCACCGTGCGCGCGTGCAGTTCGCGGTAGACATCGCGCTCGGCTTCCATCTGATGCAGCTCGTCGCGCAGCGCGCGGATCTTGTTCTGCAGCTTCAGCGTCTGCGACACCGCCTGCTGCATCCGCCCCGCCGCCCCCAGCGCCTGGCTAGCCGCCGCCATGGTGCTCTTCCACAAGCCACGCTCGCCGGCCGCGGTCTGCGGCGGCCAGTGCTTGTCCGTCCCGATCAGTGTGTCCATCCAACCCCCCGGTAAGAAAGTATGGGCCCGGGGCCGGGGTATCCGCGTTATGGCTGCGCCTTGCAATGCGGCTTGGCCGGCCTGGCCCGCCCCGCCTGGTGGCGGTGCGTCAGGGCATCCTAGAGAGACATGGATCGGCTGCCAAGTAGAAGATTTTTACTTCTGGATTGGGTGTTGCGTCGCGTCGGCGCCAGCGCGCGCGGCACGGCAGCCACCCTGACTGGCCGCCCAATGCAAAAAGCCCGGCTGCAAGAGCCGGGCTTTTCCTGTTCTGGTGGCCTGGGACGGAATCGAACCGCCGACACAAGGATTTTCAATCCTCTGCTCTACCGACTGAGCTACCGGGCCAAAGAAGCGAAACTATAACTGGACTTTCAGTGCCAGTCAAGCGTCATGTAGGCCACTGCTTCAGTGCTCGGCCGGCTCCGGCTTGTTGCGGCCCAGTTCCACGCCAAGCTGCTTGAGCTTGCGATACAGGTGGGTACGCTCCAGTCCGGTCTTCTCGGCCACGCGCGTCATGCTGCCGTGTTCGCGCAGCAGGTGGTATTCGAAATAGGCGCGCTCGAACAGGTCGCGCGCTTCGCGCAGCGGCATGTCGAACGAGAACTGCATCTCGGCTTCGGGCACGCGCGCCGGGCTGCCGTTGGGTGCGGCTTCGGCAGTGGCCTCGGGCGTGGGGGCGGCGGTGCCGGGTTCCGCCGTTGGCGCGGTGGCGGGTGCGGCGGCGGCCGTGGCGCTGCTGCGCGGGCGTTCGATGCCACGGGCCAGGCCCTGCTCCACCGCGGACAGCAGCTTCTGCAGCGCGATCGGCTTTTCCAGGAAATTGAGCGCGCCGATCTTGGTGGCCTCGACCGCGGTGTCGATGGTGGCGTGGCCCGACATCATGATGACGGGCATGGTCAGCTGTCCCTGCGCGGACCACTCCTTGAGCAGCGTCACGCCATCGGTATCGGGCATCCAGATATCGAGCAGCACGAGATCGGGCGTGCCCGCCGCACGGTAATCGCGCGCCTGTTGCGCGTTTTCCGCGAGTTCGACCACATGGCCTTCGTCGCTGAGGATCTCCGAGAGCAGCTCCCGGATTCCCATTTCGTCATCGACTACGAGGATGGTTGCCATACTTCCCCTCTTAACCCCACCGCAGCGTTCCGGGACCGGACGCCAATGTTGACTATGCCAGTTTAACGAACAGGATCGAGATCTGCGCACCGACGATCTCGGCACCTTCCATGCGATTGCGCAGTTCGATGCGCGCGCCGTGTTCGTCAATGATCTTCTTTACCATCGCGAGCCCGAGACCGGTGCCCTTGGCTTTGGTGGTCACATAAGGCTCGAACGCACGGCTCAGGATGCGTGGTGCAAAACCGGGACCATTGTCCGCAATGGTGAGCTTGACGGCCTGCCGGTTCTCGCCGGCAGAATCTTTGTATTCTACAGTCTCGGTGTGCAGAGTGATATGGGGCGCCGCCCTACCGGCCGCGACGTTCTCCGCGGCAGCGTCCTGCGCGTTCTGCAGCAGGTTGTGGATGACCTGGCGCAGTTGCGTGGGGTCGCCCTTGATCTCGGGCAGCGCACTGCCCAGCGTCGGATGGATCACCGGGTGCTCGTGCACCGCCGGATCGTCGATGCCATACAGGTGCAGCACCTCGGCCACCAGGCTGTTCAGTTGCAGCGATTGCAGCACCGCGGGCGGCGTGCGCGCGTAGTCGCGGAAATCATCGACCATGCGCTTCATCGCGGCCACCTGGTTGACGATGGTGGCGGCGCCGCGCTTGAGCACGTCGGCATCGGTGCCCTCGAGCTTGGGCGAGAGCTTCATCTGCAGGCGCTCGGCCGAGAGCTGGATCGGCGTGAGCGGATTCTTGATCTCGTGCGCCAGGCGCCGTGCCACCTCGCCCCACGCCACCGAGCGTTGAGCGGAAATCACATCGGAGATATCGTCGAAGACGATCACATAGCCGGGCTCGTCACGCTCGCCGCCGGGCAGGCGTGCGCCGCGCACCAGCAGCGTCAGCGGCTGCTCCTCGCCCTGCGGCAGTTCGATCTGCTTCTGCCAGTGCTCGGCGCCGCCCAGCACCTCGCTGGTGTTCTGGTCCGAGAAGGCCTGGCGCACGATCTCGGCGAACGGCCCCATGCCGGGAATCTGCTCCATCGGCAGGCCCATCACCGCGCCGAACGGCTGGCGGAAAATGCGCTCGGCGCCCGGGTTGGCGGTGATCAGCACGAAGCGGCGGTCGAACACCAGCACGCCCGCCGTGAGGTTCTGCAGCACGCTCTCGAGGTAGGCCTTCGATTGCTCCAGCGCGGCGCGGTTTTCTTCCACCGCCAGCCGCGCCTCGGCCAGCTGGCGCGTCATCTGGTTGAACTGCTGCGTCAGCATGCCCAGTTCATCGCGGCTTTTGAGCTCGCGCTTGGGCGACAGGTCGCCCTCGGCCACTTCCTTGGTCCCCTGCAGCAGCATCAGCAGCGGCCGCGCCAGCTGCCCGCCGAGCAGCAGCGCCAGCATCACCGCGATGAACACCGCCAGGAACAGCGTCAGCGTCAGCGTGCCGATATACATCTTGCGCAGGCCGGTGCGGCCCAGCGCCTTCTCCTGGTATTCCTGGTACGCGCGCTGGACCTCGTCGGCATTGCGCGCCAGGACGGCCGGCACCGGGTGCAGCACCTGCAGGTAGCGCTCTTCGCGCACGGTCTCGCCGACCAGGCCGAAGCCGCTCGATGGAGAATCTTCCGGGCTGCGTTCCACCGACAGGCCCGAGCCGGCCCAGCGCGACGGCCGGGACAGCGCACGCGGGGCACTGGCGGCGCTGACCGTATCCTGTGCCGGTCCGGGTGCAGCGCCCAGCGGAATGATGACGCGCAGGCGATACAGGTGGCTGCTGTCGACGCGCTCGGACGCCTGGGCCACGTCGCTGGACGGATCGGTGCCACCCTCGACCGCGGCATAGCCGCCCGCCAGCCGCGCCTGTTCCGCCAGCACGCCCGAAGGCAGGTCCGGCACCAGCGAGGCATAGTTGCTGGAAGCGGATGCCAGCACGCGCCCGCTGCCGGTGAAGATCGCGGCTTCCTGCACGCCGTACTGCTCGCGCAGCCGGTTCAGCTGCAGCGAGGTGGCCACGCCGGAAGCGCCGGCCAGCTGCTCGGACATCAGCCGCGCCTTGCCTTGCAGGTCGGCCAGCGCGCTGTCGATGGTGGAGCGCCCCAGGTTCAGTCCGGCCTCGAGCGCGGTTTCCACGCGCACGTCGAACCAGGACTCGATGCTGCGCGAGACAAACTGCAGCGATACCAGGTAGATCAGCACGCCGGGCAGCACGCCCACCACGCCGAAGAACACCGCGAGCTTGCTCATCAGCCGCGTGCCGAACTTGCCGCGGCGATAGCGCAGCCACAGCGTGACCGCGAGCGCGCCGACGGTCAGCACCAGCAGCGCGCCGATCACCAGGTTCACCTTGAACAGCAGCGTGAAATAGCGATCGAAGAATTCGGTATTGGCCGATGCGCCCGCCAGCAGGCCCACCAGCACCAGGGCCAGGAAGACGATGATGCCGGCCACGACGCGGTACAGCACGCGCCGGAACCGGCTGTCCCACAACGGGTTGCTCATGGCTGGCTCGGCGCGGGCTGCGCCAGCGTCGCCGGCGACAGCGCGAACGACGCGGTCTGCAGATACAGGCCGCGTCCTTCCATCAGGCCGCGCTCGTTGGCCGCCGCAGGCGCCGATGCCGGAGCCGGTGCGGGCATGGGCACGGTCGGCGAGGCCGGCAACGCAGGCAATGCCGGTGGCGGTGCCGGCGGCTGCGGCGCGGGCGCGGGCGGCGCGTTCAGGTCGGTCGGCACGGTATAGGTGAAGCGCCGCCAGTCGGACGCCAGGTTCCAGTCGCGTGTGTTGACGGCGTTGATCTGGAACGGCTTGGGCAACTGCGACAGGTCAAGCCGCATGCGCACCTCGGCGTTGTAGGTCTCGCCGGGCTTGACCGCGCTGCGCTCGAACACGCGCCAGCCGCGCACGCGCTGGATAAACTGCAGCGCGCTCTTCAGGCGTGTGAACGGCAGCTGCAGGCCGCCGGTGGAGATGCGGTACTGGCGCGTCAGCGGCTGGTACGACAAGCGCACGCTGCGGGTGGTGTTGACCGGCTTGTCGTCGAACCAGTACCAGCGCGAGCGCGACAGCTGGAAGTCGACCGCGAAATACAGCGAGATGCCCTTGTGCAGCGCGTCCTCGAGTGCGGGCGGCAGGTCGAAGTCGAAGCTCGCGGCAAGCTCGAAGCCGCCGTCCTGGTATTCGACGCGGGCCTCGGTGGCCTCGATGACCTGCGCCTGCGCTGCGCGGGGCAGCCACAGCGCGGCGGCCAGCGCCAGAAGCAGCGCCAGTGCCCAGCGCGCCAGCGGGGTGCGCCGGCCGGGCACGGAATCCGCGCCGGTGTCGGCGCGGAGGTCTTCAACGCGAAAGCCTGACAGGCGCGGCGTGCTCGGCATCGGATCAGATCAGGCGCGTTTCTGGAAGCGGGCGTAGAAGAAGCCATCGTGATCGGATGGCAGGCTGGTACCGTCGGTGCTGCTGTCAAGGGTGGCCTTGTCACCGTCCGCGCCCGCGGCAAGCGTTGCATGGGTGCCGGGCAGCAGCTGTCCCGGCGCCTGCAATCGTATCGCATCTGCCAGTTGCTCACCAAACCAGCGCGCCTGCTCCTCGCCCTCCGTTGGAAAAATAGAACAGGTGACATAGACCAGGATGCCGCCCGGCTTGAGCAGGGGCCACAGCTGCGAGACGATGCGGCGCTGCTCGGTGATGAGCCTGGCGATATCGGTTTCGCGGCGCAGCCAGCGGATGTCCGGATGGCGCCGCACGATGCCCGAGGCCGAGCACGGCACGTCGGCGAGGATGCGGTCGAAGGGTTGCCCGTCCCACCAGTCGGCGGGCCGGCTGGCATCGCCGACCACGATCTTTGCCGACTTGCCCAGGCGCGCCAGGTTCTCGCCGATGCGGGTGGCGCGCTGCGGGTCGCTCTCGACCGCGGTCACTTCGATATCGGCCAGCTCCAGCAGATGCCCGGTCTTGCCGCCGGGCGCCGCGCAGGCATCGAGCACGCGCATGCCGTCGGCCACTTCGAGCAGCGGCGCGGCGAGTTGCGCGCCGGCATCCTGCACCGACACCACGCCTTCGGCAAAGCCCGGCAGCTGGTTCACCGGCACCGCGCGCACCAGGCGTACGGCCTGCGGACCGACCACGTGCCCCGCCAGGCCGGCGTTGGCCAGGTCGGTGCGGTATTGCGGCACGGACACGCGCGCGGTGTTGACGCGTACCGTCATCGGCGGCCGCACGTTGGCGCTGGCGGCCAGCGCCATCCACTGGTCGGGGTAGGCCTCGCGCAGCAGGCGCAGCCACCACGGCGGCAGGTTCCAGCGCGCCTGCTCGTCGCGGTTGACCTCGGCCAGCAGCGCCTTGCGCTCGCGCAGGAACCGACGCAGCACCGCGTTGACCAGTCCGCGTGCGTGCGCGGTCTTGGGTTCGGAGGCGGCCGCGCTCACGGCCTGGTCGACCACCGTGAAGGTGCTGTAGCCCGGACGGCCGGCGTCGGCCTCGTGGCGCGCCGCGTCGGCGCCGTCGTGGCGGTCGCGCGGACCGGGCCCATGTTCCAGCAACAGCGCCAGCGCCACCGCCAGCAGCGAATCGACCTGTGCACCGGGCGGCCGCGTTACCAGCTTCGTCACCAGCGCACGCGCGGTGCCGAACTGGCGCATGGTGCGGTAGGCGATGTCCTGCAGCGCGCCGCGGGTGGCGGCATCGCGCACGCGGTCCAGCTTCAGTTGCGCGGCGGCGTCCTCGATCGCCTGGGGCAAGGCGGTGCCTTCGCTGACGGCGCGCACCGCGGTGGCGGCACCAAGCATCTGGAAGGCAAGCGAATCGGGTGGCAGGCGCATATCGGTCAGGCGGCGGATCAGGCAGCAGGTAAGGCGTGAATCGGGAAGGCGCGCGGCACGGGCCAAAAAAAGCCCGCCGGTCCACGCGGAACAGCGGGCAGTTTACCTTGTGACGGGGCCGCGCCCCGGATTTCCGGTGGCTCAGGCCGGGTAGGTGCCGGTCTGGGCCATCTGCATCAGGCGCGCGATGCGCTCCTCGGTGGCCGGGTGGGTCGAGAACAGGTTGGCGATGCCGCCGCCGGACAGCGGATTCATGATCATCATCTGCGCCGTGGCCGGATGTTCCTCGGCCGCCTGGAACGGAATGCCCTGCGCGTAGCGGTGGATCTTGTCGAGCGCGCTGGCCAGCGCCTGCGGGTCGCCGCAGATCTCGGCGCCGCCGCGGTCGGCTTCGAATTCGCGCGCGCGCGAGATCGCCATCTGGATCAGCGAGGCCGCCAGCGGCGCCAGGATGGCCACGGCAATGCTGGCGATCGGGTTGGTGCGGTTGCCGTTTTCATCGCGGCCTCCGAAGAACATCGCCATATTGGCCAGTGCCGAGATCGCGCCGGCCATGGTCGCGGCAATGGTCGAGGTCAGGATGTCGCGGTGGCGCACGTGGGCCAGCTCATGCGCCATCACGCCGCGCAGCTCGCGCTCGGACAGCACCCGCAGGATGCCGGTGGTGGCCGCCACCGCGGCATGCTCCGGGTTGCGGCCGGTGGCAAAGGCGTTGGGCGCGTCTTCATTGATCAGGTAGACGCGCGGCATCGGCAGGCCGGCGCGCTGCGCCAGGTCCTGCACCATGCCGTAGAACTGCGGCGCGCTGCCGGCATCGACTTCCTGCGCGTTGTACATGCGCAGGACCATCTTGTCCGAGAACCAGTAGGAGAAGAAGTTCATGCCCAGCGCGATCAGCAGCGCGAACATCATGCCGCTGCGCCCGCCGATCATGCCGCCGATGACGATGAACAGCGCCGTGATGGCCGCCATCAGCATGAAGGTCTTGACCCAGTTGAACATTGCGGTGACTCCGTGTAATCGCTTCCGGTGACGCGCCTCAGGCAGAAAAGCGGGCGCGATGCCCGTTAGATAGGGGCCGATCGCGGAAAATTCAACGGCCGTTCCACGGCGTGCCCCATGTTGCGCCGGGCGCGCGCACGGGGCGCTGTGCGCGGCACTTCAAGCGTCATGTGCGGCAAAGGGCCTGCTCAAGCCGCCGCGCCTCCGTTCCCGGGCACCACGCAGCGCGTGCCCGGCGGCAGCGGCAAGGCTTGCAGGAACTGCTGCGCCGGCTGGCGACGGCCGCCCGGCTTCTGCAGCTCGGTAACCTGCAGCGCGCTGCCCTCGCCGCAGGCGATCAGGATGCCGGCGGCATCGGCGGCCAGCACCGTGCCGGGCGGATGCGGCAGGCTGCTGGCCGCCGCCAGCGGCACGGCCTGCCAGCACTTGATCACGGTGTCGCCCACCTGCACGGTGGCGCCCGGAAATGGATTGAAGGCGCGCACCTGGTTGGCCAGCTCGGCGGCCGGGCGGCGCAGGTCCAGCGGCGCTTCGTCCTTGGCGATCTTCTCGGCGTAGGTGACGCCTTGCTCCGGTTGCGGCGTGGCCGGCAGCGGCCGGCCGGTATCCAGTTGCCGCAGCGCGTCGACGATCATGCGCGCGCCGAGCGCGGCCAGGGTGTCGTGCAGCGTGCCGGTGGTGTCGTCCGCGCCGATCGGCACCGCCTCGCGCGTGAGCATGTCGCCGGTGTCCAGGCCCTCGTCCATCTGCATCAGCGTGATGCCGGTCTCGGCGTCGCCCGCCTCGATGGCGCGGTGGATGGGCGCCGCGCCGCGCCAGCGCGGCAGCAGCGAGCCGTGGATATTCAGGCAGCCCAGCCGCGGCAGCGCCAGCACCTCGGCCGGCAGGATCAGGCCGTAGGCCGCCACCACCATGACATCCGGCGCGATGCCGGCAAGGGTGTCGATGGCCGCGGCGGCTTCTTCCGGATACTTGCCCTGGCGGCGCAGCGAACGCGGCTGCAGCACCGGCGCCAGGCCATTGGCGACGGCGAACTGCTTTACCGGGCTGGCCTGCAGCTGCATGCCGCGGCCGGCGGGCCGATCGGGCTGGGTCAGCACGGCGACCACCGGAAATCCGGCGGCGTGGATGGCTTCCAGCGCGACGCGCGCAAACTCGGGCGTGCCGGCAAAGGCGACACGCAAGGGGCTGGCTTGGGACATGGCAGGTTCCGTGGCCTGAAATGGCACCGGCCGCTATAGCGGCCGGTATCGTGGTTCTTCGGAAGTCATAAAGATAACAGACCCCGCGCCGATGCCGCACGCGGGTGGCCGGAATCCGGCGGGCTGTTACATCTTTATTGCCGCGGCTGCGGCTTACATGCGGGCGCGTTCGCGCTTCTGCAGCTTGCTCTTGATGCGGTTGAGCTTGAGCGGCGACAGGTATTCGACGAAGACCTTGCCGCGCAGATGATCGATCTCATGCTGGATGCAGACCGCCAGCAGGTCGTCGGCCTCGAGTTCGAAGCTCTCGCCCTTCTCGTTGAGCGCGCGCACGCGCACGCGGTCGGGGCGCTCGACCCGGTCATAGACCTCGGGCACCGACAGGCAGCCCTCTTCCCACACCTTGCGGTTGTCGCTGGCCCAGACGATCTCCGGGTTGATGAAGACCTGGAGCTGGTCGCGCGTTTCCGAGACGTCGATCACCACCACCTGCTCGTGCACGTTGACCTGGGTCGCGGCCAGGCCGATGCCGGGCGCTTCGTACATGGTTTCCGCCATGTCCTTGACCAGCTGGCGGATGCGGTCGTCCACCGCGGCCACGGGTTTGGCAACGGTGTGCAGGCGGGGATCGGGGTAGGTCAGGATGTCGAGTTTTGCCATGATGCTGGGGCGCAACGCCGGCTGCTGCCGGCAACCGGGCCGCGTTGCGGCGACGGATGTTTACATGCAGAATCGGGGCGCAAGTACAAAAATTCAAGGCGCGCCGCAACAGGCACGCTCTCCCGGGTCAATCCGGCCGAACCTCCGGCCGGTCAGGAAAATGCGCGATCTTACCAAAGAACACCAGGCGGCGTCGGGCCGCAGGCTGCACGCGTTCATCCCCAGATTTGCCTATCCATGCCTGAGTGCCGCGGCCTTCACCGCCGCGGCCGCGCTGCCGGCCGCGGCGGCGGACCTGACGGTCACGGCCGCCCAGCAGGCCGAGGCCCAGCGCACCGCCCGGCAGGGCATTCCCGTGGCCGACCTCGCCCCGAATGCACCCTCGCAATATTCGGTGCGTGCCGGCGACACGCTATGGGGCATTTCCGGCCGCTTCCTGCGCCAGCCGTGGCGCTGGCCCGAGCTGTGGGGCATGAACCGGCAGCAGATCCGCAATCCGCACCTGATCTACCCGGGCCAGATCCTGTACCTGATCCAGCGCGACGGGCGTGCCTGGCTGTCGACCGCGCCGGGTGGCAGCGACACCGTGCGCCTGTCGCCGCAGATGCGCAGCGGCGCCGCCGACGGCGCCGCCATCCTGAGCATCCCGGCCGCCGATATCGAGCCCTTCCTGATCCGCCCGCTGGTGGTTGACCAGGACACGCTCGATACCTCGGCGCGCATCGTGGCGGTGTCGGAATCGCGCGTCATCCTGGGCCGCGACGACACCGGCTATGCGCGCGGCATTCCCGCGGACGCGCCGCCGGGCAGCGACTGGCAGGCCTACCGCCCGCTCACCCCGGTGCGCGATCCCGTGACACAGGCCGTGCTTGGCTACGAGGCCGAATATGAAGGCAACGTGCGCCTGGCGCGCGGCGCGCAGGGCCCGGACGCGGTCTCGACCATGCAGGTCACGCAGGCCCGGCAAGAGATGGGCGTTGGCACGCTGCTGATGCCGCAGCCAGCGCGTGAAGCCCTGCGCTACGTGCCGCATGCGTCCGATGCGCAGCTCGACGGACGCGTCGCCAAGGTCTATGGCGGGGTGGAGTTCGGTGGCGCCAGGCAGGTGGTGGTGCTCAACCTTGGCAGCCAGGCGGGCGTGGAACCGGGCCACGTGCTGGCCCTGTCGCGCGCCGGCGAAACCGTGACCGACAAGACCGACGGCAACCGCCCCATCCGCCTGCCCGACGAGCGCTACGGACTGGCCTTCGTCTTCCGCGTGTTTCCCGGCGTCTCGTATGCGCTGGTCACCGACGCATCCAACGTGATCGCGGTCGGCGACCGCGCCGCCTCGCCGCGCTGAGCCGGCCTTGGCGACATCTCCGGCGGCGCCCGTCTGCGCCGCACCTTCCTGCCATGCCGGTGCCGGCGGGCAAGCCGTCATCCGCGATGCCGATGACCTGAAGGCATGGCTGCAGCTGGCCTGTGCCCCCGGGGTCGGCCCGGTCGCGGTGCGCCTGCTGCTGACGGCGTTCGGGCTGCCGCAGCAAGTGCTGGCGCAGAGCGTGACGGCGCTGTCCGCCATCGTCCCGGCCAAGCTGGCCCGCGCGGTACTGGCCAGGCCCGGTGCCGGCCTGGCGGCGCTGGCCGATCGCACGCTGGCGTGGCTGCGTACGCCCGGCAACCACCTGCTCACGCTGGCCGACGACGCCTACCCTCGCCGCCTGTTCGACCTGCACGATCCGCCGCCGCTGCTATATATCAGAGGCGATCCCGCGCTGCTGGCCCGTCCCGCGGTGGCCATCGTCGGCGCGCGCAATGCCACCGGGCAGGGCAAGTGCGATGCGCAGGCGTTCGGGCGCGAGCTGTCCGAGTCGGGCCTGACGGTGGTCTCGGGCCTGGCGCTGGGCATCGACGCCGCGGCGCATGCCGGCGGGCTGCTCGGCTGCGGCGGCACCGTCGCGGTCACGGGTACCGGAGCCGATCGGGTCTATCCGCCCGACAACCTGGCGCTGGCCCGCGAGGTCGCCGAGCGCGGCGCCGTCGTCACCGAATTTCCGCTCGGCATGCAGGGCCTGCCGGCCAACTTCCCGCGCCGCAACCGCATCATCGCGGCGCTGGCGCACGGGGTGCTGGTGGTGGAAGCCGCGGCGCGCTCGGGCTCGCTGATCACTGCGCGGCTGGCCGCGGAACTCGGGCGCGAGGTGTTCGCGGTGCCTGGGTCGATCCACGCGCCGCTGTCACAGGGCTGCCACCTGCTGATCCGCCAGGGCGCCAAGCTGGTGGAGCGCACCCAGGACGTGCTGGAAGAGATCAACCTGGGGCCGGCGGCCCCGGCTCGTGGGCAGCCGGCGGCGCCGGCCCTGGCTGCGCCACCGGCTTCGGATCAATCTGAATCTGCCGACTGCGCCGACCCGCTGCTGGCCGCCCTGGGCTACGATCCGGTTACGCTGGATGCGCTGTGCGAGCGCAGCGGCCAGCGCCCGGATGCCGCCGCGGCACGCCTGCTGGAACTGGAACTGGCCGGGCTTGCCGAGCGTCTACCCGGAAACCTGTTCCGACGCCTCGCATGAAGGCCGAACCGGGGCCGCGCGCGCAATGCCATACAATCCCCGGCTGTCCCGTGTGTCGCGGGCACCTCATGTTTCCGATGCCATGACCGTTTACTTTCCTGAACGTGACGCCGGCGCCATCGCCGACTGCCTGGCGGCGCGGCCACAGGGCCGTCTGGTAGCCTGCCTGTGCGCGCAGTGGTGCGGCACATGCCGGGATTACCTGACGGCGTTGACGGCGCTGGCGGCACGCTATCCGGATGACTGCTTTGTCTGGATCGATATCGAGACCCACGCGGATGCGCTGGGGGATATCGATATCGAGAATTTTCCGACCGTGCTGGTGCAGCCGGCGGCAGGCGGGGCGCCGCAGTTCTATGGCACCCTGCTGCCGCATATCGAGGTGCTCGAGCGCATGCTTGCGCGCGGCGCGGCCATGCCGGCGCCCACGGAAGATATGCCCCACGTGCTGGACTGGTTGCTTGACGGGGGGCGCGGCGGCGCCTAGGCGGCGCGCGCGACGGCAAGGGAGCCGCCATGAGGCTGGCTTGCACCGCCGTCGAAACCGCGCTTATTATTGGCGCCTCATAGCCCCCCGGCGTTCTGATTACTACGTTTGCAGTGCAATTAGCGGGTTGCCGGATGCAGCCCGCAAGGACCCTTCCCATGTCAAAAGCCCTCATCATCGCGGAAAAACCGTCGGTCGCGGCGGATATCGCCCGTGCCCTCGGGGGGTTTACCAAGCACGACGAGTATTTCGAGAGCGATGACTACGTGCTGTCCTCCGCCGTCGGCCACCTGGTAGAGATCGCCGCGCCGGACGAATATGAGGTCAAGCGTGGCAAGTGGAGCTTCGCCAACCTGCCGGTGATCCCGCCGCATTTCGACCTGCGCCCGATCGCGAAGACCGAATCGCGCCTGAAGGTGCTGAACCGGCTGATCAAGCGCAAGGATGTGACCACGCTGATCAACGCCTGCGACGCGGGGCGCGAAGGGGAACTGATTTTTCGCCTGATCGCTCAGCAGGCCAAGGCCAAGCAGCCGGTGCGCCGGCTGTGGCTGCAATCGATGACGCCGCAGGCGATCCGCGACGGCTTTGCCGCGCTGCGCGAAGACGAAGACATGCTGCCGCTGGCCGACGCCGCGCGCTGCCGCTCCGAGGCCGACTGGCTGGTCGGCATCAACGGCACGCGTGCCATGACCGCGTTCAACAGCAAGGGCGGCGGCTTCTTCCTGACTACCGTGGGCCGCGTGCAGACGCCGACGCTGTCGATCGTGGTCGAGCGCGAAGAGAAGATCAAGCACTTCGTCCCGCGCGACTACTGGGAAGTGCGCGCCGAGTTCATCGCCGCCGCCGGCCTGTATGAAGGCCGCTGGTTCGATCCCAAGTTCAAGAAGAACGAGTTCGACCCCGAGGCGCGCGAGTCGCGGCTGTGGAGCGAGGCCGAGGCCAAGAGCATCGTCGCCGCCTGCCGCGACAAGCCCGGCACCGTCACCGAGGAATCCAGGCCGTCGACGCAGCAGTCGCCGGCGCTGTTCGACCTGACCACGCTGCAGCGCGAGGCCAACTCGCGCTTCGGCTTCTCGGCCAAGAATACGCTCGGCCTGGCGCAGGCCCTGTATGAAAAGCACAAGGTCCTGACCTACCCGCGTACCGACGCGCGCGCGCTGCCCGAGGACTACATGGACACGGTCAAGCAGACCATGGACATGCTGGCCGACAGCTCGCCCAATTACCTGCCGCACGCCAAGAAAATCCTGGCGCAGGGTTGGGTTCGCCCGAACAAGAAGATCTTCGACAACAGCAAGATCAGCGACCACTTCGCCATCATCCCGACGCTGCAGGCGCCCAAGAACCTGTCGGAGCCGGAACAGAAGCTGTACGACCTGGTGGTGCGCCGCTTCCTGGCGGTGTTCTTCCCGGCGGCCGAGTTCCAGGTCACCACGCGCATTACCGAAGTTGCCGGCCACCACTTCAAGACCGAAGGCAAGGTGCTGGTCAACCCGGGCTGGCTGGTGATCTACGGGCGCGAGGCCCAGGGCGACAAGGACGCCGCCAATCTGGTGCCCGTGGCCAAGGATGAAAAGGTCAAGACCGACAAGGTCGAGGGCGTCGGGCTGACCACCAAGCCGCCCGCTCGCTACAACGAAGCCACGCTGCTGTCGGCGATGGAAGGCGCCGGCAAGCTGGTCGACGATGACGCGCTGCGCGAAGCCATGGCCGGCAAGGGCCTGGGCACGCCGGCCACGCGCGCGGCGATCATCGAAGGGCTGCTGACCGAGAAGTA
The DNA here is from genome assembly GCF_000069785.1 of Cupriavidus taiwanensis LMG 19424. Lineage (NCBI taxonomy): Bacteria > Pseudomonadati > Pseudomonadota > Betaproteobacteria > Burkholderiales > Burkholderiaceae > Cupriavidus > Cupriavidus taiwanensis. The sequence continues at coordinate 3,347,945 of NC_010528.1, forward strand.
CCTGGTGCGCGAAGGACGCGAGCTGATCCCGACCGCCAAGGCGTTCCAGCTGATGACGCTGCTGCGCGGCCTGGGCGTGCAGGAACTGACGCAGGCGGAACTGACCGGCGAGTGGGAGCACAAGCTCTCGCAGATCGAGCGCGGCCGTCTCAAGCGCGACGAGTTCATGCGCGAGATCGCGCAGATGACGCAGCAGATCGTCAAGCGCGCCAAGGAATACGACAGCGATACCATCCCCGGCGATTACGCCACGCTGGACACGCCGTGCCCGCAGTGCGGCGGACAGGTCAAGGAGAACTATCGCCGCTTTGCCTGCACCGCGTGCGAATTCTCGATCAGCAAGATCCCGGGCGGCCGCCAGTTCGAGATCGAGGAAGTCGAAGAACTGCTGCAGAAGAAAGAGATCGGTCCGCTGCAGGGCTTCCGCAGCAAGATGGGCCGCCCGTTTGCCGCCATCCTCAAGCTGGGCAAGGACGACGAAGGCCATTACAAGATGGAATTCGACTTCGGCCAGAACGACGACGACAACGACGGCGAGCCGGTCGACTTCAGCGGCCAGCAGCCGGTAGGAACGTGCCCGAAGTGCGGCGGCTCGGTGTTCGAGCACGGCATGAAATACGTCTGCGAGAACAGCACGACCAGCCCCAAGAGCTGCGACTTCACCACCGGCAAGATCATCCTGCAGCAGGAAATCAGCCGCGAGCAGATCGGCAAGCTGCTCAACGAAGGCAAGACCGACCTGCTGACCGGCTTCAAGTCATCGCGCACCGGTCGCAACTTCAAGGCCTTCCTGGTCAAGCAGCCGGACGGCAAGATCGGCTTCGAGTTCGAGGCGCGCGAGCCCAAGGCCGGCGCCAAGAGCGCTGCCAAGGCCCCGGCCAAGGCGGCATCGCGCGGCACCGCCGAAGCCGAAGCGGCGCCGGCTACCAAGACCGCCGCCAAGACTGCGTCCAAGACGGCCGCCAAGACCGCAGCCGCCAAGGCCCCGGCGAAGAAGGCCGCGGCAAAGAAGGCTCCCGCCAAGACCGCCGCGGCAAAGAAGACACGCGCGGCAGCGGCCGGCGAGTAAGCCAGCCAAGCAAAAACGCCCGGCATGGCCGGGCGTCTTGTTTTCTGCGGCGCGCCGCGCGGACGCGGCCGATCAGGTGCGCACGGCGTGGACGCCCAGGCTGGCGGCCGGGTGCGCATCCTTGCCCCGCACCTGCCCTTCTTCCAGCAGGAAATCGATAAAGGCGCGCACCTTGGTAGGCAGGAACTTGCGGCTCGGATAGACCACGCTGACATCGCGCCGGGGCAACTGGTATTGCGGCAGCACGCGCACCAGCCGGCCCGCGTCGATATTGGGCCGCGCCAGGTAGGACGAGAGCATGGCCACGCCCATGTCGGCCAGCGCGGCCTGGTGCGCCAGCTCGGCGTTGCTGCACAGCAGCCCCGGGCGGATCGGCACGGTTACCTCCCCTTCGGGCCCGAGCAGCGTCCATTCGTGCTCGGCGTTGGGCAGGCGCATGGCGATGCAGCGATGGTGGCTCAGCTCATGGGCATGGCGGATCGGCGCATGCGCCGCGACATAGCCGGGCGAGGCGCACAGGATGACTTCGGCCGACAACAGCGGGCGCGCCACCAGGTGCGAGCCCAGCCCCAGGTCGGACAGCATCACGGCCACGTCGCGCCCTTCCTCGACGATATCGACATTGCGGTCCGACAGGATCACGTCGAAGACCACGTCCGGATACAGCTGCTGGAAGCGCGACAGCAGCTCGGGCAGCAGGTGCAGGCCGAACATCACCGGCGTCACCAGGCGCAGCGTGCCGGACAGCGACTGGCTGCGAGCCGTCACCACGCTTTCGGCTTCCTCCACGTCTTCCAGGATCTGCTGGCAGCGCTGCAGGTAGGTCTCGCCCGCATCGGTCAGCGACAGGCTGCGCGTGGTGCGGTTGAGCAGGCGCGTGCCGAGGTGGCTTTCCAGGTCGGCCACGTAGCGCGTGACGACCGCGTTGGACATTTCCAGCTGCTGCGCTGCACGCGCGAAGCTGCCGAGTTCCACCACTTTGGAAAACACACGCATCGACTGCAGGCGATCCATGACATAGTCTCCCGTTTCTTTGCTGAATTCTTACGCAATCAGCTTATTTTATTGTCCGAATCAAAACTAATCATTGTGGATCCTGATATTTATTGATATGAGGGAAATGCCTAATATCTAGCCATCGGATGCCGCAATGCAACATGCCCTTCCCCCGAAGGTGCCGGATCAGGCATCCACGCTACAAGAAAGGCCTGAATCATGAAAACCAACCGTTACGCCCTGATCGCTGTCGCCACCATCGCTGCCGCACTGTCGGCAGCCCCGGCCTTTGCCAAGACCGGCAAGTTCGATGTCTATACCGACGGCGCCAAGGTAGCCAGCTTCGACGTCTATGCCGACGGTGCCCGTGCCGGCAAGTTCGACCCGTACACGGATGGTGCCAAGGCCGGCAAGTTCGACGCCTTTACCGACGGCGCCCGTACCGGCAAGTTCGACACCTTCTCGGAAGGCGCCAAGTACGACACCACGACCGATCGCGCGCCGCTCTGAGCCGGCGGCGTCCACCGCTTGAACCTGGTCTCCACAGGTCTTTAGTGAGAGCGCTCCGCGCCTCTCCCGCTTTATTGGGGAAGAAGCCCGCACCGGTCCCGGTAGCGGGCTTCTTTGTTTCGGATGCCGGCAAACTCGACGCCAGACTGCATTCGATTATGCCAGACGCCGCAATGCAATTAGCCGGGGAGCCGGTGAAGCGCCCAAAGAAAAACGGGCCATGCCGGCCCGTTTTGCTGACCCCGCTGCGACTCAATCGTCGTAGTGGTGATGATGGTGCTTGTGCTTTTTGCGCTTGTAATGGCTCTTGTTGTAATAGCGGCGGTCATCGTCGTACGAGTTGTTGCGCGAGATATTGCCGCCAAGCGCCGCGCCGGCGCCGCCACCCAGGCCGGCGCCGATCAGGCCGCCGGTGCGTCCGCCCATGGCATTGCCTGCCGCGGTACCGGCACCGCCGCCCAGCGCGCCGCCGATGATGGCGCCGGTACGCTCGCGGCGATTGGACGTGACAGCGCCACCCGCGCCGCCGCCCACCGCACCGCCGATCACCGCACCGGTGCTGCCGCCCAGCGCGCCGCCGACTGCGGCACCGGCGACGCCGCCCAGGGCGCCGCCCAGGGCATTGTTCATGTCGCCCGCGACAGCCGGCAGCGCGCAGGCCGCCAGGGCAAGGGCAACGGTCAGGTTGCGAACGGGATGGCGAGTCATATGTTTTTTCCTCGAATTGCCATGATGTGTCGCAAGTGTAGATAAGGTGCCGCAGCCTTGCTGTAACCACCTGTAAAGCCCTGTAACCCCCTGCAGAAACGGTATCGGACCACTACAAAGGCGCGGTGAAAATACAACACTTAATAAAAAGACAGGCGATCATGTGATCGCCTGTCTGCATTGTCCGCCGCCGACCCAGGTTCGGCGGCGATGATCAGCCTGCCTTTAGCAGCACTTGCCCTGCCCGCCGCCGTAGCGCGCTTCCTGGCGCTCGCGGAAAAACTCCTCGTAGCTCATCGGCGCACGGTCGGGGTGCGTGCTTTCCATATGCGCCACGTAGGTCTGGTAGTCGGGCAGCCCGACCATCAGCCGCAGCGACTGCCCGAGGTACCGGCCCATGGTGCCAAGTTGTTCCAGCATGGCGGCTCCTTGTCGATAGGGATCAGGACTGGGCCGAAGCGGCGCCCGGCAGCGGCTCGAACGGCGTTTCCTTGTCGGTCGGACGGTTCACGGCGCGCGCCTGCATCGCGGTCTTGAAGCCGTAGCACACGATCGACAGCACCACCACCATGAACAGCGCACACAGGCCGGCGTCCAGGTAGTCGTTGAAGACGATGCGGTGCATCTGCTCCATCGACTTGGCCGGTGCCAGCACCTTGCCTTCGGCGATGGCGGCGCTGAACTTCGACGCGTGGGTCAGGAAACTGACCTTCGGGTCGGCATGGAACAGCTTCTGCCAGCCGGCGGTCAGCGTGCAGATCAGCAGCCAGACGGTCGGGACCAGCGTGACCCAGGCGTACTGGCCGCGCTTCATCTTGACCAGCACGCAGGTGCCCAGCACCAGCGCTACCGCGGCCAGCATCTGGTTGGAGATGCCGAACAGCGGCCACAGCGTGTTGATGCCGCCCAGCGGATCGACCACCCCCTGGTACAGGAAGTAGCCCCAGGCCGCCACGGTCAGCGCGGTGGCGATCAGGTTGGCCGGCAGCGAGTCGGTGCGCTTCATCGACGGCACGAAGCTGCCCAGCAGGTCCTGCAGCATGAAGCGGCCGGCGCGGGTGCCCGCGTCGACGGCGGTCAGGATGAAGAGTGCCTCGAACAGGATGGCAAAGTGGTACCAGAACGCCATCATGGCCTGGCCGCCGACCACCTGGTGCAGGATGTGGGCGATGCCCACGGCCAGCGTCGGTGCGCCGCCGGCGCGCGAGATGATGGTGTTCTCGCCGACGTCCTTGGCGGTCTGCACCAGCACGTCGGGCGTGATCACGAAGCCCCAGGTCGACACCGCCTGCGCCACCGCCTCCGGCGTGGTGCCGATCACGGCGGCCGGGCTGTTCATGGCGAAGTACACGCCCGGCTCGATCACCGCGGCGGCCACCAGCGCCATGATGGCGACGAAGGACTCGGCCAGCATCGCGCCGTAGCCGATGAAGCGCGCGTGGGTCTCGTTCTCCAGCAGCTTGGGCGTGGTGCCCGACGAGATCAGCGCGTGGAAGCCCGACACCGCGCCGCAGGCGATGGTGATGAAGAGGAACGGGAACAGGTTGCCCGACCACACCGGGCCGCCGCCCGCGGCGAACTGCGTGAAGGCCGGCATCTTCAGCTCCGGCGCGACGATCAGGATGCCGACGGCCAGCGCGATGATGGTGCCGATCTTCAGGAAGGTCGACAGGTAGTCGCGCGGGGCCAGCAGCAGCCACACCGGCAGCACGGCGGCGACAAAGCCGTAGATGATCAGCATCCAGGTCAGCGCTTTGCCGTCGTAGGTGAACAGCGGCGCCAGCGTCGCACTTTCATGCACGTACTGGCCGCCGATGATCGCCAGCATCAGCAGCACGAAGCCGATCACCGACACCTCGCCGATGCGGCCCGGGCGGATGTAGCGGGTGTAGATGCCCATGAAGATGGCGATGGGGATGGTCACCGCCACGGTGAAGGTGCCCCACGGCGAGTCCGCCAGCGCCTTCACCACGATCAGCGCCAGCACCGCCAGGATGATGATCATGATCATGAAGCAGCCGAACAGCGCGATCATGCCCGGCACCGTGCCCATCTCGGACTTGACCAGGTCGCCCAGCGAGCGGCCGTCGCGGCGCGTGGAGATGAACAGCACCATGAAGTCCTGCACCGCGCCGGCGAACACCACGCCGGCCAGCAGCCACAGCATGCCGGGCATATAGCCCATCTGCGCGGCCAGCACCGGGCCCACCAGCGGGCCGGCGCCGGCGATGGCGGCGAAGTGGTGGCCGAACAGCACTGCCTTGTTGGTCGGCACGTAGTCCAGGCCATCGTTATGGCGCCACGCGGGCGTCATCCGCTTGGGATCGAGCTGCATCACCTTGTCGGCGATAAAGCGGCTGTAGTACCGATAGGCGATCAGGTAGATGCAGAGCGCGGCAACCACGATCCACAGCGCGCTGACGGCTTCGCCGCGCGCCAGCGCGACGGTGCCGAAGGCAAACGCGCCAAGGATGGCGACGGCCAGCCACACCAGGTGTTCTCCGATGCGATTCATAGTGAAGGTCTCCTCAGACCGGGATTTGGAAAGCCTGCGGCGGCGAAGGACTGGCAACTGGCAACGGGCGGGTCGGCGGCGGGCGCGCCTGGGGCGGGCAGCGAGGGCAATCCGGCGGTGAGGGGTCTCCTGGGGTGCTGGAATGAATGGCTGCGCGCCCGGTTCGTGTCGTTTCCGGATCTCGTCTTGCAGGCAGGCGATGCACCAACCGGGTAGGCGGTGCACCAACTGCGTGGACCCGCGCCGCATGTTGGGGCGGCTTGCGCGTCCGGCGTGTAGTATTGACAGCCGCCAAACCCGGCACAAGCGCGTAACTACGCAGCACTTCTGCGTAGTACTACGCAAGTCGACGGTGGCATGCCGCCTGCGCGGCATCGGTGTTTACCCCCGCTCCCCCGGTCCTGTATGAAACTCCGCCAGAAAATCCTGTTGCTCGCCGTGGCGCCGCTTGCGGTGGCGATGCTCGGCATCGCGCTGGCGGTGCGCTTCCAGGCGACCCAGCTCGCGCAGCACGAGCGCGAACTGGTCGAGGCCGCCTACCTGCAGAGCAAGGAGACCGAGCTGCGCCACTACGTGGAGCTGGCGCAGAGCGCGATTGCGCCGCTGGTGCGCTCCGGCCGCAACGACGCGGCCACGCGCCAGGCGGCGATGGAAGCGCTGGCCCGGCTGGACTATGGCCCCGATGGCTACTTCTTCCTGTACGACCTGCAGGGCCGCAACCTGATGCATCCGCGCCAGCCTGAGCTGGTCGGCCAGGATCTGTGGGCGCTGCGCGACCCGCAGGGCGCGCCCACCATCCAGCAGCTGATCGCCGCGGCCAAGGGCGGCGGCGGCGCGGTGCGCTACCAGTGGCGCAAGCCTTCGTCGCAGCAGCTGGCGCCCAAGCTCGGCTACGTGGTGGCGGTGCCCGAATGGGGCTGGATGCTCGGCACCGGCATCTACCTGGATGACGTCGAAAGCACGCTGCGCCAGCTCGACGCGCGTGCCGAGACCGATATCCGCGAGACCATGGCGTGGATTGGCGTGATCGCCGGCATCAGCATCCTGCTGGTGGCGGCCAGCGGCCTGGCGCTGAACGTCAGCGAGCACCGCGAGGCCGACGCCAAGCTGCGCCAGCTGGCGCAGCGCGTGGTGCAGTCGCAGGAAGAAGAGCGCGCGCGGCTGTCGCGCGAGCTGCACGACGGCATCAGCCAGTTGCTGGTCTCGGTCAAGCTGGTGCTGGAAACCGCCGCCAACCGGCTGCGCCTGGCCCCGTCCGAAGGCGCGGCGGTGGCGCCGGTGCTGGGCATGGCGCTGAACCGGCTCGACACGGTCTTCAATGAAGTGCGGCGGGTGGCGCGCAACCTGCGCCCGGCGCTGCTCGATGACCTGGGGCTGTTCGCTGCGCTGCAGCATCTCGCGCGCGAGATGCAGGGAGGCAGCGGCCTCGAGATCGTGGTGACGCAAAGCGGCACCCCGCGCGAACTGCCCGACGAGCAGGCCACGGCGCTGTTCCGCATCGCCCAGGAAGCGCTGACCAACGTGGAGCGCCACGCCGGCGCCCGGCGCGTGTCGGTGTCGCTCGCCTTCGATGCCGATGCCACGCGCCTGGCCGTGCGCGACGACGGCCACGGTTTCGATGTCGCGCGCATGCAGGCCGACCCGCAGCGGGGCATTGGCCTGCGCAACCTGCGCGAGCGCATCGCCGCGCTGTGCGGGCAGTTCGACATCGCTTCCGGCCTGGGCGGCACCCAGATCATTGCCTCGCTGCCGCTGGCCCTCCCCGCGGCGAGCGCGCGCCAGGCCATTTCCGCAGTACCCTCGCAGTCATGATCCAGTTTCTTGCCGACCATAGCGAAGACAACGAAGCGCCCGCCCGCGTGCTGCTGATCGACGATCACGCGCTGGTGCGCGACGGCATGCGCATGCACCTGGCGCTGCAGCCCGGGCTGCGCGTGGTGGGCGAAGCCGATGACGGCGAAGCCGCGCTGGCGTGGCTGGAGCGCGCCGGCGCGGCCGACATGCCGGACCTGGTGATCACCGATATCGGCATGCGCGGCATGGGCGGCATTGCGCTGGCGGCGGCGCTGCACGACCGCTATCCCGAGCTGGCGGTGCTGATCGTGTCGATGCATGACAACCTGGAATATGTGCGCCAGGCCGTGCGCGCCGGCGCGCGCGGCTATGTGCTCAAGGACGCCCCGGCCGACGAGCTGATCGCGGCGATCCGCTCGGTGCTGGCGGGACGCGTGTTCTACAGCGCCCGCATCGCGCGCGGCATCGCCGAGCAAAGCCCCGCGGCCGGCCCGCTCGATGCGCTCACGCCGCGCGAGCGCGATATCCTGCGCGGCATCGGGCGCGGCCTGGCCAACAAGGAGATCGCGGCGCAGCTGGGGGTGTCGGTGCGCACCGTCGAGACCCACCGGCTGAACCTGAAGCGCAAGCTGGGGATCGAGGGGCGGGCCGGGCTGGTGAAGTATGCCGTGGAGACGCTGGGGGACAGCGAGGGCGCATAAAAAACGCCCGCCTTGGAAGGCGGGCGCTGGCTGGCTCACGACGTCGGTCGCTTAGCCGTCGAGTCGCTTGCCGAGCGCCGCGCGCGTCTGCGCCAGTGCCTGCGGCAGATGGTGCTTCAGTTGCGTGAACAGCTCGTCATGCAGCGCCAGCTCCTTCTGCCAGGCGTCGCGGTCGATCGAGGTCACCTGCTCGAACTGCGCCGGCGAGAACTCGACGCCGTTCCAGTTCAGGTCCTGGTAGCGCGGCGAGGTGCCGAACACATGCTCGGCGCCCTGCCCCCGGCCTTCGACGCGGTCGATCATCCACGACAGCACGCGCATGTTCTCGCCAAAGCCCGGCCACACGAAGTTGCCGTCGGCATCCTTGCGGAACCAGTTGACGCAGTAGATCTTCGGCAGCTTCGCGCCCGCGGCTTCGAGCTTCTTGCCCAGTTCGAGCCAGTGGCCGAAGTAGTCGCTCATGTTGTAGCCGCAGAACGGCAGCATGGCGAACGGGTCGCGGCGCACCACGCCTTGCTGGCCGGCGGCCGCGGCGGTGGTTTCCGAGCCCATGGTGGCGGCCATGTAGACGCCTTCGGTCCAGTCGCGTGCCTCGGTCACCAGCGGCACCGTGGTCGAGCGGCGGCCGCCGAAGATGAACGCATCGATGGGTACGCCGGCCGGGTTGTCCCAGTTGTCGTCGATCGACGGGCATTGCGACGCGGGCGCGGTGAAGCGCGCGTTCGGGTGCGCGGCCTTGGCGCCGGTGGCCTTGGCGATCTCCGGGGTCCAGTCCTTGCCCTGCCAGTCGATCAGGTGCGCGGGCGCTTCCTTGGTCATGCCTTCCCACCAGACGTCGCCGTCGTCGGTCAGCGCCACGTTGGTGAAGATGACGTTTTCCTTCAGCGTCGCCATCGCGTTGTAGTTGGTCTTCTCGCTGGTGCCCGGCGCCACGCCGAAGTAGCCGGCTTCCGGGTTGATCGCGTACAGGCGGCCGTCCTTGCCCGGCTTGATCCAGGCGATGTCGTCGCCGATGGTGGTGACCTTCCAGCCCTCGAAGCCCTTGGGCGGGATCAGCATGGCGAAGTTGGTCTTGCCGCAGGCCGACGGGAAGGCGGCGGCGACATGGTATTTCTTGCCCTCGGGCGAGGTCACGCCGAGGATCAGCATGTGCTCGGCGAGCCAGCCTTCGTCGCGGCCCATGGTCGAGGCAATACGCAGCGCGAAGCACTTCTTGCCCAGCAGCGCATTGCCGCCGTAGCCCGAGCCGAACGACCAGATCTCGCGCGTTTCCGGGAAATGCACGATGTACTTGGTGGGATTGCACGGCCACGCCACGTCTTTCTCGCCAGCCGCCAGCGGCTTGCCCACGGTGTGCACGCACGGCACGAAGGCGCCGTCGCTACCCAGCACCTCGTACACGGCCTTGCCCATGCGGGTCATGATGCGCATATTGACCGCCACATACGGCGAATCGGACAGTTCCACGCCGATATGGGCGATCGGCGAACCCAGCGGTCCCATCGAGAACGGCACCACATACAGGGTGCGGCCGCGCATGCAGCCGTCGAACAGGCCGGCCAGCGTCTGGCGCATCTCGGCCGGCGGGGTCCAGTTGTTGGTCGGGCCGGCGTCTTCCTGCTTCTCGGAGCAGATGAAGGTACGGTCTTCGACGCGCGCCACGTCTGACGGGTCCGACAGGGCCAGGAAGGAGTTCTTGCGCTTGGCCGGGTTCAGCCGCTTCATGGTGCCGGCCGCGACCATCTGCTCGCACAGGCGGTCATATTCTTCCTGCGAGCCGTCGCACCAGTAGATGTTGTCTGGCTTGGTCAGCGCGGCGATTTCCGCGACCCAGGCAATCAGCTTGGGGTGCTTGACCCAGGCCGGCGCATTGACGGCGGCCGTACCTTGCATCGTGGGGTGGTTCATACTGCAAACTCCAGGTTTGTAAAGGGAAGGAAGGGAAGGAATCCTTGCAAAGCCTGGCCGGCGGGTCGTCTTGCGTGCCGGGGGCCGGAACCGTCACTGCCGCTGGGTTACTGCAGGGGCCGCATCGGGAGCGTCACATCCCGTTACAACTCCGCGGCGGCCCGGTTTGTGCAAAAGGTCGCGGCGGTCGCGGCGGCTGCGCTACAGTGGCGCTTCGCCCGCGCAGCGTGGCCTGCGGTTGCCGGCCGGGCTTTGTCCGGAGGCAGCCGCGTGACGGGAGCAACGCTCGACCGACAATCCGCGGCGGCACCGGAGCGGGCAAGGATACCACTGGCGCACCCCCCTGTTTTTTGCTGCGCAACAATTGCCGGCGTTGGCCGGCGGGGTATTTGCGCCGCGCTGCGCCAGGGTTGCGGCGCGCCGGTGCGGGTTCGCAAACGTTTCACAACAATACTGTTGGCCGACGCGCGCCTCGGTGGGCGCGCGCACCAACTGGCACAACGTCCCGAAGATAACCAGGGTTGCCGATGAAGATTGCCGTACTCGACGATTACCAGGATGCCGTGCGCAAGCTGCCTTGCTTCAGCTTGCTGGAGGGGCACGACGTCAAGGTGTTCAACAACACCGTCAAGGGCGTAGGCCAGCTGGCGGCGCGCCTGTCAGACGTGGAAGCCGTGGTGCTGATCCGCGAACGCACCCGCATCACGCGCCAACTGCTGGAAAAACTGCCGAAACTGAAGCTGATCAGCCAGACCGGCCGGGTCGGCGCGGGGCCCGGCGGCCATATCGACCTGGATGCCGCCACCGACCGCGGCGTGGCGGTGCTGGAGGGCGTGGGCTCGCCGGTGGCGCCGGCCGAGCTGACCTGGGCCCTGATCATGGCCGCCCAGCGCCGCATCCCGCAGTACGTGGCCAGCCTGAAGCATGGCGCGTGGCAGCAGTCGGGACTGAAATCGACCACGATGCCGCCCAACTTCGGCCTGGGCCAGGTGCTGCGCGGCCAGACGCTGGGGATCTGGGGCTACGGCAAGATCGGCCGGCTGCTGGCTGGCTACGGCCGCGCCTTCGGCATGAAGGTGCTGGTCTGGGGCCGCGAGGCGTCACAGGAAGCCGCGCGCGCCGATGGCCTGGACGTGGCCGCCTCCAAGGAGCAGTTGTTCGCCGACAGCGACGTGCTGTCGCTGCACCTGCGGCTGAACGACGACACCCGCGGCATCGTCAAGCAGGCCGACCTGACCGCCATGAAGCCGACCGCGCTGTTCGTCAATACCAGCCGCGCCGAACTGCTGGAAGAAAACGCCCTGGTCACCGCGCTGAACCGCGGCCGCCCTGGCATGGCGGCGGTCGACGTCTTCGAATCCGAGCCGATCCTGCAGGGCCATGCGCTGCTGCGCATGGAAAACTGCATCTGCACGCCGCACCTGGGCTATGTGGAACGCGACAGCTACGAGCTGTATTTCCGCACCGCCTTCCAGAACATCCTCGACGTGCTGGACGGCAAGCATGACTGCATCGTCAACCCGAAGGCACTGGCGCCGGTGCTGACGCGCTGAGCCGGTTCGGGCTTCCGCCGGTTGCTCGCCTCTCCCGCGCGCGGGAGAGGCGAGCCTTGTTCGGACGGTGTTGGCTTCGGCCGGCGCCTGCCTATTCCCCGCGAACGCGAATTTCGCGAAACCGCTACACTCGGGACTTTCCTTACCGCCCGGCCTGCCATGGCCCGCGGCAGCCCTGACAACAACAAGGCGCCCTTCGCGCCGATCCCTCTCCCCAAGGCCGGCATGGACCCCAGGCTCGTCACGCTCTGCGTCGGCAATTTCGTCATTGGCACCGGCGCGATGATCGTAACCGGCATGTTGAACGACATTGCCGGCGATTTCGGGCTGGGCGCGGCCAGCGCGGGACAGCTGATCTCGGTGTTTGCGCTGGCTACGTGCGTGGGCGCCCCGCTGTTCGCCACGCTGGGCTCGCGCATCGACCGCCGGCAGTTGCTGGCCGGCTCGCTGCTGGTCTATGGGGTGATGCACCTGGCCGCGGCCCTGGCCCCCAGCTTTGCCGCGCTGATGGCGATCCGGTTCCTGACCGCGATCGGGGCGGCGATCTATACGCCGCAGACCGCGGCCACGCTGCCGCTGCTAGTCAATGCGCAGACCCGCGGACGGGCCATCAGCTTTGTGTTCCTGGGCTGGAGCGTCGCCAGCGTGGTGGGCGTGCCGCTGGGGACGTGGATTGCCAGCACGCTGGGCTGGCGTGTCAGCATGGCGCTGGTCGGCGTGATGGCGCTGCTGGTGGCGGCGGCGGTGTGGCGCGCGCTGCCGCGCGGGCTGATGGTACCGCCGGCCGGGCGCGAGGCCTGGGGCGCGGTGCTGCGCCACAAGCCGGTGATGCTGGTGGTGCTGACCACCATGATCTCGTCGGCGGGCATGTTCACGCTGTTTACCTATATCGCGCCGCTGATGCGCGATGTCTATGGCATCAGCGGCGGCGCGCTCAGCCTGATGTTCCTGGCCTACGGTGCCTGCGGGGTCTTCGGCAATGCCATGGCGGCGTCGCGGATGGACCGGGTCACGCCCAGCCGGATCGTGCAGGTGACGCTGCTGACCTCTATCGCGGCGATGGTGCTGTGGCCGCTGGCCGGGCTGGGCAGCGTGGCGCTGGTGGCGCTGTTCATGCTGTGGGGCGTGGGCGGCTTTGCCACCAACAGCGCGCAGCAGGCGCGGCTGGTGCTGCTGGCGCCGGAGCGGGCCTCGGTGTCGATCTCGCTGAACTCTTCTTCGATCTACCTGGGCCAGGCCGCAGGTGCCATGGCGGGGGCGGCGATCTATACCTTGGCCGGTCCCGACACGCTGCACTGGGGCGCGGCGGGCCTGATGCTGGCGGCGCTGGCGGTGTCGCAGCGCGCGCGCCTGCTGGGCTGCCGCTGGCAGCCTCCGCAGGCGGCCCAGCAGCTCTGATTTCCCTCTGAAACGCGCACCGAGGCGCCCGCCCCGCGCCTTGTGAGGAACCGCACCAAGCACTTGTCCACAGCCTTATCCGCCCCGTTATCCTCAGGGATATCCGCAGCTTATCCACATCCCTTTCCACAACCACGAAGCGGGGGCGCACGTGAGCGATTCGAGACCTCGGCCAGGCCTTGCACGCGTGCTGGCGGTCAGCCTGGGCAAGGCCATCCCGCTGGTGGTGGCGGGTGCGGGCACCGAGGCGGTGGTGCTGTCGGGCATCCGCAAGCATCCGGTCAGCACGCTGCTGCATCCGCTGCGGGTCCAGGTGCAGCAACGGGGCCTGGCGGGCGACGAGCAGGGCGACCTGACCGTGCACGGCGGCCTCGACAAGGCGGTCTACGCCTACCCCTCTGAGCACTACGCCTGGTGGAACGCCCGCCGCCGCGCCTGCGCCCAGCCGGACTCGGGGCCGCCGCTGCCCTACGGCGCGATGGGGGAAAACCTGACGCTGGAGGGTTTGCTGGAGTCCGCGCTATGGATCGGCGACCTGGTGCGGGTCGGCACCGCCCTGCTGCGCGTGGAGGCCCCGCGCCAGCCCTGCTACAAGTTCAACGCCGCGCTGGGGTACCGCCACGCAGTGCGCGACATGGTGCAGAGCGGCTACTCCGGGGTCTATCTCAGCGTGGTGCTCAAGGGCGAAGTGCGCGCCGGCGATGCGGTGATTGTGCAGGCCGGACCACGGGAATTGTCGGTCGACAGCGTAAATCAGTGGCGCCGAGATGGCCGGCGGCAGCTTTTCTGATAATGTTTGTCTAACCATACAAGCGCCCCGCTACACACATCTCCGGCCTCCCCTGTGGCCCGGACGGCGTTTGCCGGCGCCGGGCATTACCAGACCCTTGCACCTCTGTAACGGACTGTAATACGCGGCGCTGGCTCCGGCGGGCAAAGCGCGGTACTAGTAGAGTCTTTGCGTCGACACGCACCGGCAGCATCTGGGCATGACATGCCGGGCGGTACACGGGGAGTGGCGCTGAAGACGCGGGCAGAAGGTCCACACAATATGAAATCTGACAGGATCGACCAGCCCAAGGGCTTCGTCGACAGCAACTGGAGGGCGGCCGCCGGGACCGGGCGCGGCCGCGTGTCGCCGTGGCTGGCGGTGGTGGTGGTGCTCGCCCTCGCGGGCATGGGCTGGTTCGCATGGCGTACCTGGCTGGCGCCGAAGCCCGCGCCCAAGCCGCCTGCGGCGGCCGTGGTGTCCACCGCACCGGTGCAGCGCGGCGACGTGCCATTGCAGGTCTCGGCCAACGGCAATGTCACCGCGCTGTCCACGGTCGAGGTAAGGCCGCAGGTGTCCAGCACCGTGCGCACCGTCCATATCAAGGAGGGCCAGACCGTCAAACCCGGCGACCTGCTGTTCTCGCTCGATACCCGCATGGACGAGGCCAACCTGGCCAAGGCGCAGGCGCAGTTGCTGCGCGACCAGGCCGACCTGGCCGATGCCCGCCGCGCGCTGGCGCGCAGCCAGGAGCTGCTGCAGCGCAATTTCATCTCGAAGAGCGCGGTCGATACCGCGCAGGCGCGGGCCGACGGCCTGGCCGCCACCGTGCGCGCCGACCAGGCCGCGATCGAGGCCAGCCGCGTCGCGGTCAGCTACGGCGCCATCCGCGCCACCATCAGCGGCCGCACCGGCGTGATCAACGCCTTCCCGGGCTCGCTGGTGCTGCCCAATAGCACCCAGCCGATGGTCACCATCGCCCAGGTGCAGCCGATCGCGGTCACCTTCAGCCTGCCCGAACGCCAATTGGCGGCGCTGCGCGAGGCGCTGCGCGCCGGCCCGGTGCAGGTCACCGCGCAACCCAACGACGGCAACCAGGCGCCGGTCACCGGCCGCATCAGCTTTGTGGATAACACGGTCGATCCGCAGTACGGCACCATCCGCGTCAAGGCCCAGTTCGACAATGAAGAGCAGCGGCTGTGGCCGGGCACCTATGCCACCGTCAGCGCCGTGGTGCAGACCCTGAAGGACGCGCTGTCGGTGCCGCCGCAGGCGGTGGTGACCGGCCCCGAAGGCCGCTTCGTCTATGTGGTACAGCCCGACAGCAAGGTGGCGCGCGTGCCGGTGCGGGTGGTGAGCACCACCGCCGCCGCGGCCGTGGTCGAGGGCGTGCAGCCCGGCGCCCGCGTGGTGGTGGAGGGCACGCAGAACCTGCGCCCCGGCGCGCTGGTGCGCGAGGCCGCCGCCCGCGGCGCTTCCGCCGCCGACGCCGCCCGCCCTGCCAGCGCGGGGCACTGAGCCATGACGCTCTCGGAACTCTGCATCCGCCGTCCGGTGATGACGGTGCTGCTGTGCCTGGCCGTGGTCGTCACCGGCATCGTGCTGTATCCGACCATTCCCATTGCCGCGCTGCCCAGCTTCAACTCGCCGGTGATCCAGGTTACCGCGACGCTGCCCGGGGCCAGCCCCGAAACCATGGCCGCGTCGGTGGCGACGCAGCTGGAAAAACAGTTCGCGACGATTCCGGGCGTGTCGGTGATCAGCTCGTCGAACACGCTCGGCAACTCCAGCATCACCATCGAATTCAACAACGACCGCGACATCGACGACGCCGCCGTCGACGTGCAGGCGGCGCTGTTCCGCGCGCAGCGCTCGCTGCCGATCGAGATGACGACGCCGCCGTCATACCGCAAGGTCAACCCGGCCGACGCGCCGGTGCTGCTGCTGGCGATCAACTCGCCGGCGATGAGCCTGGCGGACCTGAACGCCTTCGGCGACAACCTGATCTCGCCGACGCTGGCGACGCTGCCGGGCGTGGCGCAGGTGCAGATCTTCGGGCAGAAGCGCTTTGCGGTGCGCGTGCGCGCCCACCCGGATGCGCTGGCAGCGCGCGGGCTGACGCTGGACGAGCTGGCCACCGCGCTGAACCGCGCCAACGCCAACACGCCGGTGGGCACGCTCGACAGCGCGCGCCAGACCCTGACGATCCAGGCCAACCGGCAGCTGACCAGTGCCGATGCCTTCCGCAATATCATCGTCGCCAGCCAGCCCAACGGCGCGCTGGTGCGGCTGTCCGACGTGGCCGAGGTCGAGGACAGCGTCGAAACCATCAAGACCGGCAGCTGGCTCAACAACGAGCGCTCGATCGTGCTGGCGGTGCTGCGCCAGCCTGACGCCAACACCGTCGCCGTGGTCGACGCGATCCATGCCGCCCTGCCCCGCCTGATCCAGCAGATGCCGGGGTCGATCAACGTGTCGGTGGTCAACGACCGCTCGCGCTCGATCCGCGAATCGATCCACGACGTGCAGTTCACGCTGGCGCTGACGGTGGCGCTGGTGGTGATGGTGATCTTCCTGTTCCTGCGCCGCGCCGCCGCCACGCTGATCCCGACGGTGTCGCTGCCGATCTCGCTGATCGGCACGGTGGCGCTGATGAAGGCGTTCGGCTACAGCCTGGACAACGTCTCGCTGCTGGCGATCACGCTGGCGGTGGGGCTGGTGGTGGACGATGCCATCGTCATGCTCGAGAACATCGTGCGCCATATCGAGGACGGCGTGCCGCCGCTGAAGGCCGCGCTGGTGGGATCGCGCGAGATGGGTTTCACCATCCTGTCGATCTCGATCTCGCTGGTGGCAGTGTTCATTCCCATCTTCTTCATGCCGGGCGTGATCGGCTTGCTGTTCCACGAATTCGCCGCGGTGGTGTCGCTGTCGATCCTGGTGTCGGCGCTGGTCTCGCTGACGCTGATCCCGATGCTGTGCGCGCGCTTCCTGTCGGCCGAGAACGTGCCGGTGGACGAATCGCACCACGCCTATGGCGACCACCCGGTGGCGCAGCCCGCCGTGGCGCAGAAGCCGACGCTGGGCATGCGCTCGACGCAGTGGTTCGAGAACCTGTTCGAGTTCACGCTGCACCGCTATGCGCGCGGGCTGGACTGGTGCCTGTCGCACCGGCGCACCGTGCTGGTGGCGGCGGGCCTGACCTTCGTGCTGACCGCGGTGCTGTTCGTGGCCATTCCCAAGGGCTTCTTCCCCGAAGAGGACATCGGCCAGATCCGCGTCAACGCCGAAGGACCGCAGGATATTTCGTTCGACGCCATGTCGGAGCGCTTGCGCGACGCGGCCGAGCGCATGCGCGCCAACCCGGCGGTCAAGAGCATCGTGGTCGCCATCGGCGGCGGCCCGTCGCCGGCGATCAACACCGGGCGCATGTTCGTCGAACTGAAGCCGCGCGGCGAGCGCGAGGCCATGCCGAAGGTGATCGAGTCATTGCGCCGCGACGTGGCCGGTGTGCCGGGCCTGGCGGTGTACTTCGCGCCGGTGCAGAACCTGCAGCTGGGCGGGCGCCAGAGCAAGAGCCGCTACCAGTACACGTTGCAGAGCGTGAAGGCGGGGCAACTGCAGGATTACTCCGACCAGCTGATGGCGAAGATGCGCGCCGACAGCCTGTTCCGCGACGTCACCAGCGACTCGCAGCAGTCCGGCCTCGAAGCGCACCTGACCATCGACCGCGACAAGGCCAATGCGCTCGGCGTGCAGATGCAGGACGTACGCACCGCGCTGTACTCGGCCTTCGGCGAGCGGCAGGTATCGACCATCTACACGCCGATCGACAACTACTACGTGATCCTGCAAGCGGCCGACGTCGACCGCACCGACGAAAGCGCGTTCTCCAAGCTCTATGTGCGCAGCAAGACCGGGCAGATGGTGCCGGTGTCGGCCTTCGCCACCACCGAGCGCCGGGTCGGCCCGATCGCAGTCAACCACCAGGGGCAGCTGCCGTCGGTGACCGTGTCGTTCAACCTGGCCCCCGGTGCGGCGCTGGGCGACGCCTCGGCCCGCATCGGCCGCTACAAGCAGGAGATCGCGATGCCGACCTCGATCTTCACCAGCTGGGGCGGCGACGCGGCGGTGTTCCAGTCGTCGCAGGCGACGCAGATCGTGCTGCTGGTGGCGGCGATCGCGGTGATCTACACGCTGCTGGGGGTGCTGTACGAGAGCTACATCCACCCGCTCACCATCCTGGCGGGCCTGCCGTCGGCGGCGGTGGGCGCGTTGCTGACGCTGTTCCTCTTCAACGTCGAGCTGTCGCTGATCGCGGTGATCGGCGTACTGATGCTGATCGGCATCGTCAAGAAGAACGCAATCATGATGATCGACTTCGCCCTGGCGGCGCAGCGCGAACAGGGCATGACGCCGGCCCGCGCGATCCGGCAGGCGTGCCTGCTGCGCTTCCGGCCCATCATGATGACCACCTTCGCCGCGGTGATGGGCGCGCTGCCGCTGGCGCTCGGCCTGGGCGCCGGCGCCGAGCTGCGCCAGCCGCTGGGCCTGGCGGTGGTGGGCGGGCTGCTGTTCTCGCAGGTGATCACGCTGTTCATCACGCCGGTGATCTACCTGGCGCTGGACCGGTTCTCCGGCACGGGGCCGCTGCAGATCGATGCGGAGGGCAACCGGTTGCCGGAGAAGGTGACCGGGGAGGCGGTGCGGCAGCACTGAAAGCGTGGGTGGAAACCGCCAGCTATCCGAACGGTTCCCAGAAATGATCGATAAAGGAAACCGCGTGACCTCATTGCGCCGGCGCGCCGCCGCCACGCTGGCCGCTGCCGCTGCCGTGCTCAGCGCCGGCTGTGCGACCCCGGGGCCGGCGCCCTCGACGGTCAGCGCTGCCTTTGCCGGCAAGCCCTACGTGCTGCTGGGCGAGGTCCACGACAACGCCGCCGGCCAGCGGCAGCGGCTGGCCGCGCTGACCCGCGCGGTCGAGCAAGGCTGGCGCCCCGCCATCGCCATGGAGCAGTTCGACCGCGAGCGTCAGGCGGACATCGACCGCGCCCGGCGCGAGCGCCCGCGCGATGCCGACTACCTGATCGCGCAGGCCGGCGGCGGCGCCTGGCAGTGGCCGCAGTACCGGCCGGTGGTGGCGCTGGCGCTGCAGCATGACTTGCCGCTGGTCGCCGCCAACTTGTCGCGCGCCGATGCGGCGAGGATCGTGCGCGGCGGGCTCGACGGGCTGTTTTCGGCGGACGAGCAGCAGCGCCTCGGCCTGACCGGCGCGTTGCCGCCGGACCTGGTGGCGGCGCAGACCGCGGTGCTCGACCGCGGGCATTGCGGCAATTTCCCCAAGGCGATGCTGCCCGGCATGCTGGCGGCACAGGCCGCGCGCGACGCGGTGATGGCGCAGGCGTTGCGGCCGCATGCCGGGCGCGGCGCGGTGCTGATCGCGGGGAACGGACATGTGCGGCGCGATGTGGGCGTGCCACGCTGGCTTCCTGACGAGCCCGGCAAGGTACTCAGCGTGGGCTATGTGGAAAACGCGCCGACCGATGGCGAGTTCGACATGGCGGTGGTGGTGCCGGCGGTCGAGCGCAAGGATCCTTGCCTGCAGGCGAAGCCGGCGGGGTAAGGCGGGGTTTCAGGGCCGGTTGCCATGGAGGCGCCGGCCCTCTCCCCCAACCCCTCTCCCGCGCGCGGGAGAGGGGAGCGCTTGCCCAGCGATGCAGCAAGCCCGAACGCATTCTCATACCGACGGTTTGCTCCCCTCTCCCGCTTGCGGGAAAGGGGCGGGGGAGAGAGCAGGAGTCTCCACGAAGTCGCGCCCTTCGCATGCCCGCCTGCCAACATCCACGTAAACCCCACCCCCATCTCCCCCGATTTGACAGCCTTTTGACAGTTTCCCCCGCCTAGAATCCGCCCCATGACCAGCAGTTCCGGTCTGATGTTCACCAAAATCCAAGAACAGTCCCGGCCAGCCTTCGCCGCGCCGGACAGGAGACAAGCCCGGTGCCGCGCTGCTGCGCGCACCCGGTCCGCATCCCGTCCTGCAATGCCAGGCGCGCCGGAACCGCCCGGGTCGGATCGCGGCCGCCATCGATGGCAAGCGATCACCGGTAATACCAAGGAGACCGCCATGCGCCGTACCTATTTCCGCTTCGCCCATGCCGTGATGGCATCCGCCACCCTCGCCGCCGCGGCCGTGGCCGCGCCCGCCTTCGCGATGGACAACGTCAAGGTCATGATCGGCGCCAACCCCGGCGGCGGCTTTGACCAGACCGGCCGCTCGCTGGGCGCGGCGATGGTCGCCGCGGGCCAGGCCAAGGCCGTTTCGTACGACAACAAGGGCGGCGCCGGCGGCACCATCGCGCTGACCCAGTTCGTCAACACCGACAAGGGCAACCCCAATGCGCTGATGGTGGTAGGCGCGGTGATGGTCGGCGCGATCGAGACCAACAAGCCGCCGGTCACGCTGAAGAACGCCACGCCGATCGCGCGCCTGTTCGCCGACACCATGGTCATCACCGTGCCGGCCAGCTCGCCGATCAAGTCGATCAAGGACCTGACCACGCAACTGAAGGCCAACCCGGGCAGCGTCAGCTGGGGCGGCGGCTCCAAGGGCTCGATCGACCATATCCTGGCCGGCCTGGTTGCCAAGGAAAGCGGCGTCGACCCGAAGAAGGTCAACTACGTGCCGTTCCAGGGCGGCGGCGAAGCCTCGGCCTCGATCATGGGCGGGCACGTGACGGTGGGCATCGCCGGCGTGTCGGAGTTCCTGCCCTTTATCAAGAGCGGCAAGATGCGCGCGTTGGCGGTCACGTCCAAGGACCGCGTCGCCGATATCCCGACGCTGAAGGAGCAAGGCGTCAATGTCGAGATCTATAACTGGCGCGGCGTGTACGGCGCCCCGGGCACCACGCCCGAGCAGCGCAAGGCCATGATCGACGCGGTGGTCAAGGCCACCGAGAGCAAGGCCTGGAAGGACACGCTGCAGAAGAACGACTGGACCCCGTTCCTGCTGACCGGCGACGAGTTCGGCAAGTTCGTCGACAGCGAATCGACCCGCCTGGGCGCGACGCTGCGTGAACTGGGCGTGGCCAAGTAACACACCGCCAGGGGCGCGGACTGCCGCGCCGCCCAGCCTGCTGCCTTACCGTACTTTCGCATTACCTGTCGTGCCTGCCGACGCCGCCGGTGATCCCGGCGGCCGGAAACACGGCGCGGGGCCCGGTGTCCACCTGCGATACCGAAGACAACAACACATGTCACTGGGCCCCGCCGCCGCGCGGGCAGCATCCGCCAGCGTCGCGCACGCCAGCCCCCGCGGCCCGGCGACCATGGCCAAGGAGTCTCCATGAAACCCTCGCACCTCGCCATCGGCATCGCCGTGCTGGCAATCTCGCTGTTCTTCTTTCTCGGCCTGTCCGGCATTACCGGCGACGAGGGCTATGCGGGCCTGTCGCCGCGCTTCGTGCCTACGCTGGTGGCGATCGGCCTGGCGGTGTGCGGCGTGCTGCTGACCTGGCAGGGCGTGCGCGGCGGTTTCCGCAACATGCCGGAAGAGGACGCCGAGCTGCCCAACGCGCCGCACAACTTCGGCGGTTTCGTCTGGGTCGCCGCGGGCCTGGTGCTGAACATGGCGCTGATCGGCACGCTCGGCTTCGTGTTGTCGTCGACGCTGCTGATGGTCTGCGTGGCGCGCGGGTACGGCAGCCGCCGCATCGTGCGCGACGCGATCATCGGGCTGTGCATCACGGTGCCGATGTGGGCGCTGTTCGAATTCCTGCTCGGCATCAATCTGCCGCTGCTGCCCATCGCCGGCTTCTGAGCCCGCCCGTCACGCAAGGAGTCTTCGCATGGATACCCTGAACCAGCTGATGCACGGCTTTGCCGTCGCGATCACGCCAATCAACCTGATGTGGGCCCTGGTGGGCTGCTTCCTCGGCACCGCCATCGGCGTGCTGCCCGGCATCGGCCCCGCGCTGACGGTGGCGATGCTGCTGCCGCTGACCGCCAAGGTCGAGCCCACCGCGGCGCTGATCATGTTTGCCGGCATCTACTACGGCGCGATGTACGGCGGCTCGACCACCTCGATCCTGATGAACACGCCGGGCGAGTCTTCCACCATGGTCACCGCCATGGAAGGCAACCTGATGGCCAAGAACGGGCGCGCCGGCCCGGCGCTGGCGACCGCGGCGATCGGCTCGTTCGTGGCCGGCACCATCGCCACGGTGTTGCTGTCGCTGTTCGCGCCGGTGGCGGCCGACGTGGCGCTGCAGTTCGGCCCGGGCGAGTACTTCATGATCATGCTGCTGGCCTTCACCACGGTCTCGGCGGTGCTGGGCTCGTCGCTGCTGCGCGGCATGACGGCGCTGTTCCTGGGCCTGGGCATCGGCCTGATCGGCATGGATTCGCTGTCGGGCCAGACGCGCTATTCGATGAACGTGCAGGAGCTGTACGACGGCATCGACATCGTGGTGGTCGCCGTCGGCCTGTTCGCGGTGGGCGAGGCGCTGTTCAACGCCTTCTTCCCGCAGCCGCCCAGCACCTACAACAAGCTCAGCTCGACCCATATGAACCGGTCGGACTGGAAGCGCTCGATCCCGGCGTGGCTGCGCGGCACCTTCATCGGCTTCCCGTTCGGGCTGATCCCGGCGGGCGGCGCCGAGATTCCGACCTTCCTGTCGTATGCCACCGAGAAGAAGCTGTCGGACCACAAGGATGAGTTCGGCAAGGTCGGCGCGATCGAAGGCGTGGCCGGGCCCGAGGCCGCCAACAACTCGGCCGTGACCGCGACGCTGGCACCGCTGCTGACGCTGGGCATCCCCACCTCCAACACCACCGCGATCCTGCTGGCCGCGTTCCAGAACTACAACCTGCAGCCGGGGCCGATGCTGTTCCAGACCTCGGGCGACCTGGTCTGGGGCCTGCTGGCGTCGCTGTATATCGGCAACGTCATGCTGCTGGTGCTGAACCTGCCCGCGATCGGCCTGTGGGTTCGCATGCTGCGCGTGCCGACGCCGCTGCTGTATGGCGGCATCCTGATCTTCGCCGGCCTGGGCGCGTACGGCATCCGCCAGTCGTGGTTCGACCTGCTGCTGCTGTTCGTGATCGGCCTGCTGGGCATGGTGATGCGCCGCTTCGATTTCCCCACCGCGCCGGTGATCGTCGGCATGATCCTCGGGCCGATGGCGGAGAAGCAGCTGCGCAATGCGCTGTCGATCGGCCAGGGCGACTGGAGCCTGTTCCTGCGCCAGCCGATCTCGGCCTCGATCCTGGCGCTGACGGTGGCGGTGGTGGTGATCCCGCGCCTGCTGCGCTGGCACGCCGGGCGCGGCAGCGCGCATGCGCAGGCAGACAACGCCGCGTAATTCGCGTTAGCATGCGATAGTCTCTCCGGGGCCCGGCGCCATGGCGCGGGCCTCTTTGCTTTTCCTTCGTCACAACAACAAGCGCCGGCGCCCCCGCGCCAGGCCGCTGACCGATGCCGCTTGCCGCCAACCGCTGGCTGTCCGCGCTGCCCACGCTGGCGCTCGGGCTGGCCGCCGCCCTGCTCTGCACCCTCCTGCATACGCCGCTGCCGTGGATGATCGGGCCGCTGCTGGCGGTGGCCGCCGCGCGCATGGCCGGCGCCGACCTGCGCGCGCCGGCGCAGGCGCGCAATGCCGGGCAATGGGTGATCGGCGCCTCGCTCGGGCTGTATTTCACGCCGGACGTAGTGGCGCGGCTGGTGGAGTACCTGCCGTACATCGTGGCCGGGTCGCTGTTCGCGCTGGCGCTCGGCGCGGCCGGCGCGCTGCTGCTGCGGCGGACCACCGGCGTCGCCTTCAAGACCGCGTTCTTCTCCACTGCCATCGGTGGCGCGTCGGAGATGGCCAACCTGGCCGAGCGCAACGGTGCGCGCATCGACCAGGTGGCGGCCGCGCACTCGCTGCGGGTGCTGATGGTGGTGGTGACCGTGCCAGCGATCTTCCAGTACGGCGGCATCCACGGGCTCGACCCGTATATTCCGGGTCCGCGCGTGGTCAGCGCGCCGGGGCTGCTGGCGCTGGTGGCGATCACGCTGGGCGTGGCGCTGCTGGTGAAGCGGCTGAACATGCCCAACCCGTTCGTGATCGGCACGCTGCTGGCGGCCGCGGTGCTGACCGCCTGCGGCATCGAGCTGTCGGCCATTCCCACCTGGATGAGCCGGGCCGGGCAGCTGCTGATCGGGGTGTCGCTGGGCGTGCGTTTTTCGCGCGAGTTCCTGCATACCGCGCCGCGCTTCCTGTCGGGCGTGGCGCTGTACACCGTGCTGGCGCTGGTGGTGTCGGCGCTGTTCGGCTGGGGGCTGTCGGCGCTGTCGGGCGCGCACCCGGCCACGGTGATCCTGGGCACCACCCCGGGCGGCATCGCCGAGATGTGCATCACCGCCAAGGTGCTGGAGGTCGGGGTGCCGCTGGTGACCGCCTTCCACGTGATCCGGATGGCGTTCGTGGTGCTGGCCACCGGGCCCCTGTATCATTGCCTCAAACATCGCGTTGCGCCGGAGGAGACGGAATAGCGGTCCGCTCGCAGGATCGCCATGGCGCGGCCAGACAGAACAAGGAGCCTCATGCCCGAAGTCCTGACCCTTGCCGACATCGACGCCACGCTCGAGCGCGTGCTGGCGCCGTGGGTGCGCCAGCTCGGCCTGCGCGCCGAAGCCGTCGATGCCCGGGGCGTGACGCTGCGCCTGCCGTTCAGCGAATCGTTCCGCCATGCGGGCGGCGTGGTCTGCGGCCAGGTGCTGATGTCGGCCGCCGATACCACCATGATCGTAGCCGTGGCCAGCGCGCTGGGCGCGTTCCGGCCGATGACCACGGTGACGCTGACCACCAACTTCATGCGTCCGGTGATCGACGGCGACGTGCTGGTGCGCGCCAACGTGCTGCGGCTGGGCAAGACCGTGGTGTTCGGCGAGATCGAGCTGACCGGCACCGACGGCAAGCTCGCGGTGCAGGCCACCACCACCTACGCGCTGCTCTGAGGCACGCAGATTCCCATGCTTTCCGGTGGCCCCAATCCCTTCGACCAGGTCGTCTTTGCCGGCGGTGGCAACCGCTGCTGGTGGCAGGCGGGCTGGTGGGACACAGTCGCGCCGGAACTGCAGCTGCGCCCGCGCGTGATCGCCGCGATCTCGGCCGGCGCCGCCACCGCCTGCATGGTCTATGCGCACGACTCGCACCAGACCATGGACTACTACCGCGCGGTACTGGCCGGCAACCGCCGCAACGCTTACTGGGGCAACCTGCTGCGCAACGAGCGCGTGTTCCCGCATTACGGCATCTACCGTACCGCGCTGCTGAGCATCTTTGCCGACGGCCGCCTCGCGCAACTGCAGCGGGCGCCGGAGATCCGCATCGGCGTGGCGCATATCCCGCGCTGGAGCGGCCCGCGCCTGGCGGTGGCGGCCGGGCTGCTGGCCTACAACATCGACAAGCACGTGCTCAAGACGCTGCACCCGCGGCTGGGACGCAAGCTGGGCTTCCGGCCGGAGTTCGTGCGCGCGCAGGACTGCGCCTCGCCCGAGCAGCTGGCCGACCTGCTGCTGCAGTCGGCATCGACGCCGCCGTTCACGCCGGTGCTGCGCCGCGACGGGCGCCCGGTGCTGGACGGCGGGCTGGTCGACAACGTGCCGGTCGACGCGCTCGATGCCGCGCCCGGCAATGTGCTGGTGCTGGTCACGCGGCTGTATCCGCGCCCGCGCCGTTTCGTGCTCGAGCAGGGCGGCCAGCGCCGCCTGTACCTGCAGCCTTCGCAGCGCGTGCCGATCTCGAGCTGGGACTACACCCGGCCCGATGCCATGACGCACGCCTATGAACTGGGCCGCCGCGACGGGGAAACTTTCCTGCGCGAGTGGCCGTCGATCCTGAATACCGAACTGCGGCCCGCTGCCTAGTTTCCGTGTTGCCGGCGCTGGCCTGATGATTGTCGATGCGGCCCGCGTGCCGCGACAGGAGGCATGGATGACCAAACGCCAGACACCGATTTCCACCGCGCCAGGGGCCAGCGCGCCGCGGCGCGCCCGCGAAGTCAGCGCGGCGCCGCCGGTGCAGCAGGTGCCGCGCGCGCGCAGCGGCCGCGGCCGTCGCAACGGTCGCAACGACAGGGCGCGCGAGGCCGACCTGGTGGTGATCGGCGGCGGCTCGGCCGGCGTGGCGTGCGCGCGGCGCGCGGCGGCGCATGGCGCGCGCGTGATCCTGGTCGAGCGCGACGCCATCGGCGGCACCTGCGTCAACCGCGGCTGCGTGCCCAAGAAAATGCTGTCCTACGGCGCCTCGTGGTCGGCCATCCTGTCGGGCTGCCTGTCGCACACCGGCGGACACGAGGACTGGCGCGATGCCATCGTGCGCGTCAACGCCGAGGTCGCGCGGCTGAACGTGGGCTACACGCAGCGCCTGACCGATTCCGGCGTCGAAGTCCTGCGCGGCGAGGCACGGCTCACGGGCGCGGAGGAAGTCTGCGTCGGCGACCAGGTGATCCATGCGCGCCGCATCCTGATCGCCACCGGCGCGCGGCCGCGTACGCTCGACGTGCCGGGCGGCGACCTGGCCGCAAGCTCCGACGACGTCTTCACCTGGCAGAGCCTGCCCGCGTCCGTGGCCGTCATCGGCGGCGGCTATATCGGCGTGGAACAGGCCTCGATCCTGTCGCGCTACGGCGTCAAGGTCGACCTGATCGTCGCCGGCGAGCGGCTGCTGCCGCATTTCGACCACGACATCGCAGCGGCGCTGGCCGACGCGCTCACCGCGCGCGGCGTGCGGCTGCACCTGAATGCGCGCGTGCACCTGCTCAGCCAGGCCAACGGCGCTGTCGAGGTCTGCTACCAGCCCACCAACGATCCCAGCCGCGCCGGCCAGACCGAATCCGTGCGCGCGCAGGCCGCGCTGGCGGCGATCGGGCGCGTTTCCAACGTGCAAGGCCTGGGGCTGGAAGCGCTGGGCGTGGCCTTCGGCGAGCGCTGCGGCATCCGCGTGGACCGCCAGTTCCGCAGCAGCGTGCGCAGCGTCTATGCGCTGGGCGATGCCATCGACGGCCTGCACCTGACGCCGGTGGCTACCGCGCAGGGCCGCTGGCTGGCGGACCGCCTGTTCGGGCGGCGCGGCGATCGCGCCGACTTCGACTTCGTGCCCACCGCGGTGTTCTGCGAGCCGGCCATCGGCGCGGTGGGACTGACCGAAGCCCAGGCCATCGAGGCAGCCGGCAAGCCCGAGCGCATCCGTACCGTGGTGAAGCGCTTTGTCTCGCTGGAGCATCGCTTTGCCGGCACGCCGCATCAGTCGGTATTCAAGCTGGTGCTCAATGCGCGCAGCGGGCGGGTGCTGGGGGTGCATCTGATGGACAACGCGGCGCCGGAGATCGTGCAGGCGCTGGCGGTGGCGTTAAGGCTGGGGGTGAGGGAAGCGCATCTGCAGACGACGGTGCAGGTGCATCCTACGGTGGCGGAGGAGTTGTTTGGATAGGGTTTTGGATTGGGCTGCTGTTGTTGTTGTTATTGTGCTTGGCGGGCGCTGCTGTTTCGCCGGCGTAGCCGGCGACCTCCTTTCTGTCCGAGCGACAGAAAGGAGGCAAAGAGCGCGTCGCCTGGGCGGCTGGCCAAGGCGGCGTTGGTCGTTCTGGCGGTGGTGACTCGCGGTCGTGATGGTGGTGGTTCGACCCTGCTGACGCTACCGGGAGGTGCCTGGCGTTCGGGGTCGGATGGACGAACCCGACTTTAGGTCGGTGGCAGCCTGCTTATCACGTTATTGGTGGGACGCCTTCGGCTGCGCTGCGCGCGGGCCCTATCTCAGGTCTTGGGCACTGGCACGGAGTGCGTCGCTGCGCTCGCACGTGTTGTCGCGGGCGACCCGTCTGGCTTTTGTTGCCCGCTTGTTTTCTCCCCTCTCCCGCTTGCGGGAGAGGGGCGGGGGAGAGGGCCGGCGCATCGACGAAGTCCGGCATCAAAATCCCTGGACCTGTCAGAAATTTTGTGTTTAGGGCATAACATGTCGCCAAGGAGCATGTATGCCACGCAAAACCAAGACCAGCCAGGCCGCCGACCGTGAGCTGCCGACCATTCCCGAGGACCTGATTGCCCATTTCGTTAAGGGTCCGATGACCGCCGAGGCGGTGCAGGACGCCTCGATGGCGTTCAAGAAGGCCCTGATCGAGCGCGCCCTGGGGGCCGAGCTCGGCCATCATCTGGGCTACCCGGCTGGCGCCGAGCGCCCGGCCGGCACGGCCAACCAGCGCAATGGCAAGAGCGCCAAGACGGTTCTGACCGACGACGGGCCGCTGCGGTTAGACATCCCTCGCGATCGCGACGGCAGCTTTGATCCGATCCTGATTCCCAAGCACGAGCGGCGCTTCACCGGGTTCGACGACAAGATCATCGCCATGTATGCGCGCGGCATGACCTTGCGCGAGATCCAGGCGTTTCTGGCCGAACAGTACGGCACCG
The DNA here is from genome assembly GCF_000069785.1 of Cupriavidus taiwanensis LMG 19424. Lineage (NCBI taxonomy): Bacteria > Pseudomonadati > Pseudomonadota > Betaproteobacteria > Burkholderiales > Burkholderiaceae > Cupriavidus > Cupriavidus taiwanensis. Next base: position 3,376,318 of record NC_010528.1, read on the forward strand.
AGGTCTCGCCCGAGTTCATCAGTTCGGTGACCGATGCGGTCATGGACGAGGTCACCGCCTGGCAGGCCCGTCCGCTGGAGGTGATGTACCCGGTGGTGTTCTTCGACGCGCTGCGGGTCAAGATGCGCGAGGACGGCGTGGTGCGCAACAAGGCCGTCTACCTGGCCTTGGGCGTGCTGCCCGACGGCACGCGCGACATCCTGGGCCTGTGGATCGAGACTACCGAAGGCGCCAAGTTCTGGATGAAGGTGTTCAACGACCTGAAGACCCGGGGTACCCAAGACATCCTGATCGCGGTGACCGATGGCCTTAAGGGCATGGAACAGGCCCTGGCCGCGGTGTTCCCGAACACCACCCTGCAGACCTGCATCGTGCATCTGATCCGCAACAGCCTGGAGTACGCCAACTGGAAGGAGCGCCGCGCCGTGGCGGCGGCGCTCAAGCCCGTGTACACGGCCCCCACGGTCGAGGCCGCGCTGGCCGAGTTGGCGGCCTTCGAGAACGGGGAATGGGGTCGGCGGTATGCACCGATCGGCGCATCCTGGCGTCGCGCCTGGGATCAGGTGATCCCGTTCTTTACGTTCCCGCCGGCGATCCGCAAGATCATTTACACGACCAACGCGATCGAGAGCATCAACGCGCAGCTGCGCAAGATCATCAAGACGCGCGGTCACTTCCCCAGCGACGAGGCGGCGACCAAGCTGCTGTGGCTGGCGCTGCGAAACATCACGGTGAAGTGGGGCAGTTCAACCCATGACTGGAAGGCTGCCATGAACCAGTTTGCGATCCTCTACGAGGAACGCTTCACCCACCCTTATCGTTAAGATATTGCTGGCTCACCGTTCCATCGACGGTGAGCCTTTACCTGCCCTGCACACAAAAAAACTGACAGGCCCAAATCCCTCCCCCGGACCCCGCCGTAACACTAGCCCACCTCTACCGGCAACCTCAATACCGCCCGCACGCCAGTGCCCTGCGCGCCCTCTGCCAGTTCCACCGTCCCGCCAAACCGCGCTGCCATCTCCCGCGAAATCGCCAGGCCAAGGCCTGAGCCGGGCTCCGTATTGCCGACGCGCCGGTAGAACCGTGCGAAGACCTTTTCGCGTTCCTCGGCCGGAATGCCGGGACCATCGTCCTCCACGACCAGCCGGGCGTGATTGCCCGAGCGCGTGGCCGACAGCGTGATGCGGCTGCCGCGCGGGGAATACTGGATTGCGTTATGGACCAGGTTGGCGAGCGCCTCGCGCAGCAGCGCGGGATCGGCGCGTACGGGCAGCGACAGCCCGGGCACCGGTTCCCAGCCGAAGTCCTGCTGCTTGCCGCGCGCCAGCGGCAGGTAGTCCAGCGCCACCTGCTCGGCCACGGTGACGGCATCGATGACGTCGATGCCCTCGCCGCCCTCGCTGCCCTGGCCTGGCTGCGCCGCGTCGGCGCGGTGCTGGCGTACCCGTGCCAGCGCCAGCAGCTGGTTGGTCAGGCGCGCGGCCTGCTCCAGCTGAGTGACGATGCCGCCCACGGCTTCGCCGGCGGCCGCGCGCGCGGCTTCGGGGTTGGCGGCGGGGTCGGCGGCATTCAGCTGGCGTTGGGCGTACTCGGCCTGGGTCTTGAGGATGGCCAGCGGCGTGCGCAGCTGGTGCGCGGCATCGGCGATGAACTGCGCCTGCGACTGCGCCATCGCGGCCGAGCGCGAGACGTGCAGGTTGACCGCATCGACCAGCGGGCGCACCTCGGCCGGCACGCGCTCGAACACGAGCGGGGTCAGGTCCTCGGGCGAGCGCGCCTCGACGTCGTCGCGCACGCGCGCCAGCGGGCGCAGCACGTAGGTGACGCCGCCCACCAGGATGGCGGCGCTCAGCAGGATCAGCAGCAGGTCGCGCGCCAGCGCGCTGCGCCACACCGAGCCGATCAGCGCGCTGCGCGGCTCGGCGGTCTCGGCCACCTGGATGATCACGCGCATGCGCGCGTCGGGCCGGTACACCGGCCGCGCCATCGCGGCAATGCGCACGGCCTCGCCCAGGTATTCGGCGTCGTAGAAACGCGGCTGGTTGTTGACCAGCGGGCCGCGCGGCAGCGGCAGGTCGCTGTAGCCGGTCACGGTCTCGACCTGGCCGGCGCGCTCGGTCGAGACGCGGTAGAACACATGGGTCTGCGCCGCGGTCTCGAAGATTTCCATGGCGGCGTCGGGCAGCGTCAGCTGGACGTTGTCGCCGGCCATGCCGATGGCATTGTCGATGGCGCGGATCGAGCCGTAGAGCGAGCGGTCGTAGGCGGTGTTGGCGGCGTCGCGCAGGGTGCCGTAGGTCAGCCAGGTGTCGAGCGCCATCATCGCCGCCAGCGCCGGCAGCAGCAGCAACAGCAATTGCCGGCGCAGGCTGCCGCGGCGCCACAGCAGCACCGGGTGCCGCATCTCAGCCCTTCGCCTCCGGCTCCAGCAGATAGCCGAAGCCGCGCAGCGTGACGATGGTGACCCCGTGCCCGGCCAGCTTCTTGCGCAGCCGGTAGACCAGCACCTCGATCGCATCGGGCGAGACGTCGGCGTCAAGCGAGAACACCTTGTCGAGCAGCTGGGCCTTGGTCAGCGGCTGGCCGCTGCGTGCCAGCAGCGCGCCCAGCAGGGTCGATTCGCGCGGCGTCAGCGCCAGCGGCGCACCGCCCAGCGTGAAGCTGCGGGTCTCGCCGTCGAACACCAGCGTGCCGCATTGCAGGCGCGGATGCGCGCGCCCGCGGCTGCGGCGGATCAGCGCCAGCAGACGGGCTTCCAGCTCGGCAATGGCGAAGGGCTTGGGCAGGTAGTCGTCGGCGCCGAGGTTCAGGCCGCGCACGCGCTCGTCGAGGGTGTCCTGCGCGGTCAGGATCAGCACCGGGGTGCGGTCGTCGCGCCCGCGCATGGACTTGAGCACGGCCAGCCCGTCCTTGCCGGGCAGCCGCAGGTCCAGCAGCACGGCGTCGTATTCCTCGGCCTGCAGGCGTGCCTCGGCCTGCAGCCCGTCGGCGACGTGCTCGATCACGAAGCCGCCCTGCTCCAGCGCGCGGGCGACCCAGCGTGCCAGTTCGACTTCATCCTCCACCAGCAGGATGCGCATGCCGGTCTCCTCCTGTGCCGGTTGTTTCTATGTTAGATGCGGCGCGCACGCGCGCCCAAAAGCCTGGAAAGCGTCCGCAAAACCGGGGGCAGCACCGATGGAGCGCGCCCGCCGCGGGCGCCTATAATACCCTCGCCCCGCCGGTCCCGGCGCGCTCGCCGCTTTGCGCGGCACCACCGGAAGTTCCTCCGTCCCGAGCACCGTGTCCCCGCGTTCGTCCCAGCCGTCCCAACCTTCCCAGCCGTGCCTGACAGACTGCGCTGCGCCCGTTTCGGGACAGCGCCGCCGCCTGCTGGGCGCCGCGCTGCTGGGCGGCGCGGCGTTGCCCGCGGCATGGCCCCTTCATGCCCAGTCTAGGCCGCCGGCCCCACCGCCGGGGTATCCGTCGGGGTATGACGCCACCATCGCCGGCGCGCTGCGCGAGGGCATGGTCGCGGTGTACGCGTCGACCGACCTGGAGGTGGCGCGGCCGCTGATTGCCGCGTTCGAGGCGCGCTACCCCGGCATCCGCGTGCACTACCAGGATCTCAACACGGTCGAGCTCAACCAGCGCTTCCTCGCCGAAACCGCGGCGCTGTCCGGCCAGCCGCCGCGGCCGGGGGCCATCTTTGCCGACGTGCTGTGGAGCACCGCCATGGACCTGCAGATCAAGCTGGTCAACGACGGCCATGCGCAGCGCTACGCCTCGCCCGAGCGCGGCGGCCTGCCGGGCTGGGCGGTGTGGCGCGACGAAGCCTGGGGCACCACCTTCGAGCCCGCGGTGATCGTCTACAACCGCCACCACCTGGCCGGCATGCGCCCGCCGCGCAGCCGCAGCGGGCTGGCGCGGCTGCTGCAGGAGCACGCGCCGCGCTGGCACGGCAAGGTGGTGACGTATGACGTGGAGCGGTCGGGGGTGGGCTACCTGCTGGCGCAGCAGGACGCGCGCATGGGCAGCGAATTCTGGTACTTGGCGCAGGCGCTGGGCCGGGCCGGGGTGCAGCTGTCGGCGTCCACCGCGGAGATGATCGAGCGCATCGCCGGCGGCGAGCTGGTGATGGGCTACAACCTGCTGGGATCCTATGCCCTTTCGCTGATGCAGCGCGGCGCGGCCATCGACGTGATCGCGCCGAGCGACTACACGCTGGTGATGTCGCGCGTGGCGTTTATCGCGCGGCGCGCGCCGCGGCCCAATGCGGCGCGGCTGTGGCTGGACTATCTGCTGTCGCGCGAAGGCCAGGCGCTGCTGGCCAAGTCGACGTCGCAGCTCTATACCATCCGCACCGACACCGACAGCGTGCACACGGCCGCGGCGTTGTCGGAGCGGCTCGGCTATGCGCTCAAGCCGATCAGCGTCGGCCCGGGCCTGCTGGCGGCGCAGGACGCCATGCGCAAGCGCGCGTTCCTGGCGCGCTGGCGCGAGGCCATGCGCGGCTAGCGCGGGCGCCCTCGGTCGGCAGCAGTAGGGCTCAGGGCACCAGGTCGGGGGTATCGAGGCCGCCGTTCTGCGTGCCGGCGCAGGCCTGCTGGCACAGCGAGCTCAGTTCCTGGTCCAGCTCGGCCATCGGGCGCGGCACGTAGCCATGGCGCAGCGCCGGCGAAAACTTCAGGGTATCGATGAAGGCGTCGGACAGGCGCTCGGCGTTGGCGTCGAGGTTGAAGTCCTGCGGCGAGAACAGCCAGTGCGCCAGCACCCCGCCCACCGCGGCATGGAAGGCATTGACGGCCAGGTCCAGGTCCAGGTCAGCGGGCAGCTGGCCGCGCTCCACCGCCAGGCGCAGGTGCTCGCGCATCTTGACCAGGCCGTCCTGGTGCGACTGGCGCTGGCGCTCGAAGATGGCGCCGTTGTCCTGCACCATTTCGCACTTGTGGAAGATGATCTCGAAGACCCGGCGCCAGCGCGGATTGATCACGGTCTGGCGCATCACATAGGCGCAGATGTCGCGGATGCCGCCGAGCGGGTCTTCCTGGCGCGCCAGCCGCTCCGGCTCGATCAGCGCTTCCACCGGCAGGTGGACGCGGTCGCACATGGCGGCAAATACATCGCTCTTGTTCTTGAAGTGCCAGTAGATCGCGCCGCGCGTAACCCCCGCCGCCTCGGCAATGTCGGCCAGCGACGGGCGTGCCACGCCGCGGGCATGAAACACGGCCTCGGCCGCGTCGAGTATCCGGTGGCGCGTTTCGAGCGCCTCTTCCTTGGTGCGTCTGACCATGATTGTCTCTGGTGCCGGCGGCATGTCGCGCTCGGGCGATCATGGCCGGTCTGGTTGATTCTCCCTGGTGCGGCTGCCTGGGCAGGCACACCTGCCGGCAGCATGGCTCCGGTGGGTCGTTGTCATCACATCGCGGGCATTGCCTCGCTTGCGAGCCGACACGACGGCGCGCATCCTAACCCGAGCCGGCGGTTCTCGCCCTGATCCCGGGGCAGATTCCACGCAATTCGTACCGATCCGATCTTGGAGCGGCATGGGCATGCGTGCTGCCGTGCCTTTGCGGTCATGTTGTGCGCCGAAAGGCCCCATCGCGACATCAACTTAACATACATGCTTGAATGTATATATAATACGCGCTTGTCCGGCATTCGGCCAGCCGCCCTCTGTGACCTACCCAGCACAGTGAGCGCTCCTGCCGCAGGCCAGCCGGGCAATTTATCCAGTCGTTACATAAAAGCCACCGTTCGTCGCAAACGTCACCGCGACGCCGCGATTTGTGGCTAGCATCACGCTTTTGCCCGCCGCAAAGCCTTGCGGCGCGCCATGTCGTTCCCGTTTGTCCGATGACAGGCCGGGGCGGCACGGCGGATCTCAAATTGCCATCATGGGGTTATCGATGAGGAAGTCCCAACGTATCAGTTGCGTTGCAGCCTATGCACTAGCGGCCCTGTCGGCCGTGGCGCTGTCCGCCTGCGGCGACAAGAAGGCCGAGGGCGCTGCCCCGCCGCCGCCTGAAGTGGGCGTGGTCACCGTGACGCCGTCGGCGGTTGCCGTGGTCAATGAACTGCCGGGCCGCCTCGAAGGCGTGCGCACGGCCGAAGTGCGGGCGCGCGTCGAGGGCATCGTGCTGTCGCGCAACTACACCGAAGGCGGCGAAGTGAAGGCCGGCCAGGTCATGTTCCGCATCGACCCCGCGCCCTACCAGGCCGAACTGGCCTCGGCCCAGGCCGCGCTGCAGCGCGCCGAGGCCAACGCCGTGTCGGCGCGCCTGAAGGCCGACCGCTACAAGCCGCTGGTGGCCGTCAACGCGGTCAGCAAGCAGGAGTACGACGACGCCGTGGCCGCCGCCGGCCAGGCCAACGCCGACGTGGCGTCGGCCAAGGCCGCCGTGCGCACCGCCCAGATCAACGTGGGCTACACCACCGTGACCGCGCCGATCAGCGGCCGCGCCGGCCGCGCGCTGGTGACCGAGGGCGCGCTGGTGGGCAAGGGCGAGGCGACCAAGCTGGCGCTGGTGGAGCAGGTGGACCCGATGTGGGTCACGTTCACGCAGCCGGCCTCGGAAGTCACGCGCCTGCGCCGCGCCATCGAGTCGGGCGCCGTGAAGGGCGTCAACGGCGGCGCCAACGTGCACCTGTACGTGGAAGACGGCCGCGAATACGAGCACACCGGCAAGCTGCTGTTCTCGGACATGACGGTCGACCCGACCACCGGCGCGATCACGCTGCGCGCGCAGTTCCCCAACCCGAAGCGCGAGCTGCTGTCGGGCACCTTCGTGCGCGTGAAGATCGAGCAGGGCGTGGACGAGAACGCGCTGACCGTGCCGCAGCGCGCTCTGATCCGCGGCGCCCAGGGCGCCAGCGTGATGGTGGTCGGTGCCGACGGCAACGTCGCGGCGGTGCCGGTCAAGGCGCCGCAGGCGATCGGTGACCGCTGGATCGTGACCGAAGGCCTGAAGGGCGGCGAGAAGGTGATCGTCGAGGGCCTGCAGAAGGTCAAGGTCGGCGCGCCGGCCAGGCCGGTGCCGTTCGTGCAGGCCGGTGCCTCGGCGCCGGCCGCCACGCCGACCGCGGCTTCCGCTGCCCCGGCCTCGGCCCCCAAGGCCGAAGCGAAGCAGGATGCGAAGGCCGAGGGCAAGCAAGGCTGAACACCGCCGGGCCGCGATGGCTGACACCAGCCGCCGCGGCACACAGGGCTAGACAAAGAGGGAGCCAGTCTTATGGCCAAGTTTTTTATCGACCGGCCGGTGTTCGCGTGGGTGCTCGCGCTGATCATCGTGCTGGGCGGGATATTGTCGATCATGCAGTTGCCGATCGCGCAGTACCCGAACATCGCGCCCCCCACGATCTCGGTCACCGCCACCTATCCGGGTGCGTCGGCCAAGACGCTGGAGGATTCCGTCACTTCGGTGATCGAGCAGGAGCTTAACGGCGCCCCCAACCTGCTCTACTACAACTCGACCAGCGAATCGACCGGCCTGGCGACGATCACCATCGCGTTCGCGCCGGGTTCGAACGTCGACCTGAACTCGGTCGAAGTGCAGAACCGCCTCAAGCGCGTGGAAGCGCGCCTGCCGGCGGAGGTCCGCCAGCAGGGCGTGCGCGTGGACAAGGCCGGGAACAACTACATGATGTTCCTGACCGTGTCGTCCAAGTCCGGCACGGCCAGTGCGATCCAGCTGGGCAACTACGTCTCGGCGCAGGTGATCGACTCGATCCGCCGCGTGCCGGGCGTGGGCCAGGCCGACCTGTTCGGCACCGAGTACGCGATGCGCATCTGGCTGGACCCGTCCAAGCTGACCGGGTACAACCTGACGCCGCTGGACGTGACCGCCGCGGTGAGCGAGCAGAACGTGCAGGTCGCCGTGGGCGAACTGGGCGGCACGCCCTCGCCCAAGGGCACCGAGCTGAATGCCACCGTCACCACCGAAAGCCGGCTTTCCACGCCTGAGCAGTTCGCCAACATCCTGCTGCGCACCAACCCCGACGGTTCGTCGGTGCGCATCAAGGACGTGGGCCGCGTGGAGCTGGGCGGCGCCGACTACTCGACGCTGGCCCGCACCAACGGCAAGCCGTCGGCGGCCATCGCCATCAAGCTGGCCCCGACCGGCAACGCGCTGGCCACGGCCACCGCGGTGCGCGCCAAGATGGAAGAGCTGTCGAAGACCTTCCCGGCGGACTACCAGTACACGGTGCCTTACGACACCTCGGCCTTCGTCAAGATCTCGATCGAGGAAGTGATCAAGACCCTGCTGGAAGCCGTGGTGCTGGTGTTCCTGGTGATGTACCTGTTCCTGCAGAACTTCCGCGCCACCATCATCCCGACGCTGGTGGTGCCGATCGCGCTGCTGGGCACGTTCGGCGCGCTGCTGGCGTTCGGCTTCTCCATCAACGTGCTGACCATGTTCGGCATGGTGCTGGCGATCGGTATCCTGGTGGATGATGCGATCGTGGTGGTGGAAAACGTCGAGCGGATCATGAGCGAGGAAGGACTCTCGCCACGCGAGGCGACGCGCAAGGCCATGGGCCAGATCACCGGCGCCATCGTCGGCATCACGCTGGTGCTGACCGCAGTGTTCATCCCGATGGCGTTCTTCTCGGGCTCGGTGGGCAACATCTACCGCCAGTTCTCGCTGTCGCTGATCGCCTCGATGGCATTCTCTGCGCTGCTGGCGCTGACGCTGACCCCGGCGCTGTGCGCGACGCTGCTCAAGCCGGTGGAAGCGGGCCATCACCATGAAAAGAAGGGTTTCTTCGGCTGGTTCAACCGCACCTTCGCCACGGCGTCGACCGGCTACCAGGGCGTGGTCGCGCGCATCCTCAAGCGCACCGGCCGCTACCTGATCATCTACGCGCTGATCATCGCGGGCGTGGTGGTGCTGTTCAAGCGCCTGCCGTCGTCGTTCCTGCCCGATGAAGACCAGGGCTACATGATCACGGTGGTGCAGCTGCCCAACGGCGCCACGCAGGACCGTACCATCGGCGTGCTCAAGCAGATCGAGGACTACTACCTGCAGAAGGAAAGCAAGGTGGTGGACCAGATGATCACGGTGGCGGGCTTCTCCTTCTTCGGCCGCGGCCAGAACGGCGGTATCGCGTTCGTGCGCCTGAAGGACTGGAAGGAGCGCACCGGCGACGGCGAGACCGCGCAGGCGCTGGTGGGCCGTGCCTTCGGCGCGCTGTCATTCATCAAGGACGCGATCATCTTCCCGCTCAATCCGCCGGCGATCGCCGAGCTGGGCAACTCCTCGGGCTTCGACTTCCGCCTGCAGGACCGCACCGGCCAGGGCCACGCCAAGCTGATGGAAGCGCGCAACATGATGCTCGGCATGGCCGCGCAGAACCCGGTGCTGATGGGCGTGCGCCCCGAAGGCCAGGAAGACGCGCCGCAGCTGCAGATCGACATCGACCGCGAGAAGGCGCGTGCGCTGGGCGTGTCGGTGGCCGAGATCAACTCGACGCTGTCGATTGCGTTCGGCTCCAGCTACGTCAATGACTTCATCTATGAAGGCCGGGTGCGCAAGGTGATCGTGCAGGCCGACGGCGCCGACCGCCGCCTGCCCGACGACCTGACCAAGCTGCGCGTGAAGAACAGCAACGGCGACATGGTGGCGTTCGCGGCGTTTGCCACGTCGAAGTGGATCATGGGCTCGCCGCGCCTGGAGCGCTACAACGGCATGCCGGCGGTGAAGATCGCGGGCCAGGCCGCGCCGGGACGCAGTACCGGCGAAGCCATGCGCGCGATGGAAGAGAACTTCGCCAAGCTGCCGCCGGGCTTCGGCTTCGAGTGGTCGGGCCAGTCGTATGAAGAACGCCTGGCCGGCTCGCAGGAACCGATCCTGTACACGCTGTCGCTGATCATCGTGTTCCTGTGCCTGGCCGCGCTGTATGAAAGCTGGTCGATCCCGTTCTCGGTGCTGCTGGTGGTGCCGCTGGGCGTGCTCGGCGCGCTGCTGGGTGTGACGCTGCGCGGCATGCCCAACGACGTGTACTTCAAGGTCGGCCTGATCGCCACCATCGGCCTGTCGGCGAAGAACGCCATCCTGATCGTGGAATTCGCCAAGGACCTGCAGGCGCAAGGCAAGGGCCTGATCGAAGCCACGCTGGAAGCGGTGCACCTGCGCTTCCGCCCGATCCTGATGACGTCGATGGCGTTCATCCTGGGCGTGCTGCCGCTGGCGATCGCCACCGGCGCGGGCTCGGGCAGCCAGCGCGCCATCGGTACCGGCGTGATGGGCGGGATGATCACGGCCACGGTGCTGGCGATCTTCCTGGTGCCGGTCTTCTTCGTCGTGGTGCGCAAGCGCTTCAAGGGCAGTGCTCGCCAGCGCATGCTGGACCAGAAGTGGCACGACCCCCAGGAGGAAATCTGAACATGACCAAGACTCTGACCACACTGCTGCTGGTGGCCGGCGTGCTCACGGGGTGCACGCTGGCGCCCCACTATGACCGCCCTGCCCCGCCGGTGGCAGACAGCTTCCCGACGGCGCCCGAAGGCTATGCCACCGCCGAGGTGAAGAGCGGCGAAACCCGCCGTGCCGCGGACATCGGCTGGCGCGAGTTCTTCCGCGACCCGCGCCTGCAGGCGCTGATCGCGACCTCGCTCGACAACAACCGCGACCTGCGCACCGCGGCGCTGCGCATAGAGGAAGCGCGCGCCACGTACCAGGTCCAGCGCGCCGACCTGCTGCCCACGGTGAATGTCAACGGCGGCTACACCCGGGCCCGCACCACGGCCGCCGAGGCGGCGACGGTGCTCGGGCAGCCGGGGGTGACCGAGGTGTACCAGGTCGGCCTGGGCATCTCGTCGTACGAGCTGGATTTCTTCGGGCGCGTGCGCAGCCTGTCCAATGCCGCGCTGGCGCAGTACTTCGCCACCGAGGAGGCGCGCCGCTCGGCGCAGATCTCGCTGGTCTCGGAAGTCGCCAAGGCCTACCTGGCCGAGCGCGCCTACGCCGAGCAGTACGAGCTGGCGCGCGACACCCTGAAGGCGCGCGAAAGCACCTACGGTCTGGCCAAGCAGCGCTTCGAGGCTGGCGCTACCTCGGCGCTGGACCTGCGCGACAACGAGTCGCTGGTGGCGCAGGCACGCGTCGCCGCGGCGCAGCTGGCACGCCAGCGCGCGCAGGCGCATAACGCGCTCGAAGTGCTGGTGGGCAAGCCCATCGGCACCATCGAGAACCTGCCCGAGCCGATGCGCCTGTCGGACGAGCGCATCATCAGCGATATCCCGCCGGGGCTGCCGTCGGACCTGCTCGAGCAGCGTCCCGATATCCGGCAGGCCGAGCAGCAGCTGCTGTCGGCCAACGCCAATATCGGCGCGGCGCGCGCGGCGTTCTTCCCGCGCATCTCGCTGACCACCAGCGTGGGCACCATCAGCCCGACGTTCTCGGGGCTGTTCGATGCCGGCACGCGCGCCTGGTCGTTCGCGCCGCAGCTGACGCTGCCGATCTTCGACTATGGCCGCAACCTGTCGAACCTGGATCTGGCCAACGTGCGCAAGAACATCCAGATCGCCAACTACGAGAAGACCATCCAGACGGCCTTCGCGGAAGTGGCGGACGCGCTGGTGGCGCGCGGCACGCTGGAAGACCAGGTCGCGGGCCAGGAGCAGGTGCGCAATGCCGAAGCCGCTCGCTACGAGCTGGCGCGGCTGCGCTTCCGCAGCGGCGTGGCCAGCTACCTGGACGAGCTCGATGCGCAGCGCCAGCTGTTCACCGCGGAACAGGCGCTGGTGCAGGCGCGGCAGCTGCGGCTGAACAATGCGATCGATTTGTACCGGTCGCTGGGCGGCGGCTTGCAGGAGAGCAGTGCGGTGGCGCAGCAGGCGCCGGCGCAACAGGGGACGGTGACGCAGTAGCGCCGCCTGTTGCCCTAACAAAAAAACGACGCGCCTCGGCGCGTCGTTTTTTTTGCTGGTGGTTCGCTCCCCTCTCCCGCTTGCGGGAGAGGGAGTACGCCGGCAGCGGTTCATGCGCTAAAGCGAGTGGTTTCGCCACTGGCTTTTTTTCGTCCTCAAAACTTATACGAAGCCGCCACAAAAAACACCAGCGGATTCGGCTCCAGCTTCGTCTTCGACGTCGACAGCACCGTCCCGTTGGCCGCCTTGATCGTCATCGTCGACGTGGTCTTCAGCGGGATATACGTCACCGCCGCCGTCAGCCCCCAATGCTCGTCGAAGTTATACGTGCCCCCGATATTGAAGACCGGCGCCCACGACGACGACGCATCGGCGCTGACCGAAGTCGGCCCCGGAATGCCCGCGCCCGCCGCGAGGATGGCGCCGAGGTTGTTGTTGACCGAGCTGGCGAAGGCCGGATTGACTTCGATGTTGGTAAAGAAGTTGTACGAGACGCCGAGCCCCAGGAATGGCCGGAAGCGCGTGCCCGGGTCCAGGAAGTGGTACTGCACCATCGCCGCCGGACTCCACTGGCGCGCCTTGGTGATGATCGGGTTCAGCGCCGGGTCGCCCAGGCTCTGGCGGCCAAGCGCGCCGGCCGGGCCGGGCGGGATCAGCTCGCCATGGCCATAGAGCTTGAACTCGGGCGGGATGCCGCCCACCGCGGTGATGGCGATATGGTCGGTGACGAAGTGGCTGAAGGTCAGCCCCAGCGTATTGGCGTTGGACGACGAGATGCTGCTGCCCGGCGCGGTGAAGGTCGACGGCAGCCCGAGCGGGTAGTTGATCGGCACGTCCAGCAGCGTGGTGGTGAGCGGGTCGCTCTGGCCGTGGGTCCGGATATGGAACCAGCCGGCCGAGACCACGTTGTCACCCTTCTTCTGGGCGTGGGCAGGCAGGGCGATGCTGGCCAGCGTGGCCAGCACCAGCGCAAGGGTCAGGCGCAAGGTCTTCATGTTGTGTCCCCGGGCAGTGAAGTCACTGTGATGCATCGATAAAGGCGCCGGGGCTGCGATGGCCCCGGGCCTGGGCCGGCTTATTGCACGAACGCGCCGACGGTGAAGTACGGGCCGCTGTCGCGCTGCTCCAGGAAGCCGAATACGCCGCCCGTGAACATCAGCTTGCCGGTCGGTGCCGAGCCGGCGGGCGCCTCGCGGCGCGAGGTGCGGACCACGCCGGGCACCTGCTGCGAGAAGTCGAGCCGGTACGGGATTGCCAGCGACGCATCGGACGGCCGGAACGGATCCATCATGGTCGCGGCGGCACCCACCAGCGCCGTCACGCGGTAGTTGAAGTTGCTGTCGACGCCGACGTATTCGCCGTTGACCGTGCCCTCGGTGACGGCCGCGGCGGGCGCCATCATGCCGATGCCAATCTCGTCGTCGGCGCCCAGGGGCCCGTTGGCAAGCGAGTCATTGGCATAGCCCACGCGGATCATGATCGGCACCAGCTGGCCGCGCAGCTTGCCGACGATCAGGTAGGCCTTGCCCAGCGTGCTGCCCAGCGTGGGCGGCTGGCTCTCGGCCTTGTAGTTGGTCGACAGCAGCGCGCCGCTGGGCTGCGGCACGAAGTTGTTGCCCTTGCGCTCGCAGCTGCCGCTGGCGTTGTCGCAGACCGTGAACGAGCCGTCGGCGGCGAGCGCCATGCGGTAGTCCTGCGCCACCAGCTTGAACTGCTTGGACGGCACTTCGTGGAAGCCGGTGCCGTTGTATTGGCCGGCGATCTTCGACAGGTCGGTCTCGGTCTGCGCGAAGCCGATGAACTGGAAGTACGGGAAGGTGGTATCCGGCACCGCGCCGGCGCCGAGCACGCCGTTGAACTGGATGCGCGCGCCGGGGATGGTGCCGCCCGCCACGCCTTCGCCGACGAAGAGCTTGGCGGGGCGGGCGGGGTCGAGGCTGGCGCCGCTCAGCTCGAACGCGCACTGGTTCAGCTTCTCGGTGGGCAGGCCGGTCTCGGCCTTCAGCGTGCCGCGCATCACGTTCAGGCCATTGGTGGGGTCGCTGCGCGTGGGCTGCACGGTGCCGGGCTGGCGCGGCACCGAGGAATCGAGGAAGGTCACCTGCCACGTCATGCGGGTGGTGTCGATCTGCACCTTGACCAGTTCGCCGGAGCCGGTGCCGCCGGTGAAGGTGGTGTTGTAGTCGAGCGAGGCCGGGCACAGGCGCGTCTGCGCGGCCGCGGGGGTGGCCGGGGCGTCGTCGCCGCCGCCGCCGCCGCAGGCGGCAAGCATGGCGGTCGCGGCCGCGGCCAGCGCGCGCGCCGGCACGGTCGATGGGCGCGGCGCCCGTGGCAGGTGGTTTCGTTGGGGCTGCATGGTTGTCTCCTCGTTGCTTTTGTCTGCGCTGCGATCAGGGCGCCGCCAGCACGCCGACACGGAAGGTCGGGCTGCTGCCGCCGGTGCCTGACAAGTGGCTGAACACACGGCCGCTCGCAATGAGCGCGCCGGTCGTGCCGCTGTTATCGGTGGTGTTCACCATGCCCGCCGCGGCCTGCGTGAAGTCGAGCTGGAAGCCGCCGGTCTGGTTCATCGTCATCGGGTCGAGCAGGTCAACGCGGGCGCCCTTGATCAGCGACGCGGTATAGGCAAAGTCGCTGCCCGAGCCGATATAGCCGCCGTCGAGCCGGCCGCTGGCGACGGTGGTGGCCGGCGCCATCAGCGCGAGCCCCGATTCATCGTCGACATTGACCGTCAGCGGCAGCAGCGAGATCTGCGCATAGCCGGTGCGCACCAGCAGCGGCACCAGCGCGCCATTGAGCTTGCCCACCACCATCAGCCCCTTGGCGCGGCTGGCGTTGCTGGCGGTAATGGCCTGGCTCTGGAACGACGGATAGCGGCGGCTGCCGTCGGCATTGCTGCTTTCGAACGCGCCGTCGGCGCTGCGCAGCTTCCAGTTGTTGCCGGTGCTGACGCAGCTGCCCGCCGCGGTGGTGCAGCTGCCGTCGGCGTTCAGCGTCTCGGTGGTCTGCGCGGTGGCGGGCGTGAAGTGGCTCTGGGCGGTCAGCGCGCCGCCGGAGGGCACCTGGTGGTAGCCCAGCAGGTTGTAGGTGCCGGCGACCCGGGCGAAATCGGTCTCGGTCTGCGCGAACGCCAGCACCGGATAGAACGGGAAGGTGGTCGCCGGGATCGCACCGAGGCCGAGCACACCCGGATAGGAAATGGTGGCGCCCGGGATGCCGCCGCCGGCGACGCCGTTGCCAAGGAAGATCACCGGCGGCCTGGCGCTGTCGATATTCGCTTGCGAGACACCGTCCGACGCCGTGGCGGTCTGCAGCGCCACCGCGCAGCGGTTCTGCTCGGCGGTGGGCAGCGAGGTCAGGTTGGCGAACGTGCCGGTGAAAGTCACGCCCGCGCGCGTCGGGCTGACGCTGCCGGGCTGCTTCGGCACCGGCGACTCGATGATTTCCAGCTGGTACGTGCGCGCCGCGGTATCGAAGCGCAGCCTGACCAGTTCGCCCGCGCCGGAGCCGCCGGTGAAGGTGGTGCCGTAGTCCAGCGCCGCCGGGCACAGCGATCCGGGCGGGCCGCCGATGGTGACCGGCCCCTGCGCCGGGCACGTGCCGGTGTCCGCGCACTGCGGCGGCGCCTGCGTGCCGGCGCGCGGCGTGTCCTCGTCGCCGCCGCCACCACCGCAGCCGGCCAGCGCCGCGGCAACACTCACCCCTGTCACAACCAAAGTGCTGCGCCAAAGCCTCGACATGGTCATTGCCTGTCTCCTGTTTTTCCTGCGACCCCTGTTGCCGGATCGGTGGTCCGGCTCTGCGTCCGGATCCTGTCGTGAGCGGCGACTGTCGCCGCGCGCGGGTTTCAGCGTCAATAGAGCGGCCGTTCCAAACGGGCGCGGCCGCGCGCGGCGCGTGCCGCTTCAGAAGCGATACTCGGGATTGGCCGGGTCGAACGCCGCGGCCTCGAAGGTCTTGCGCACCAGCTTGTCGAACACGATCTTCTCGACCATGTTGCCGTCGGCATCCCATGCGGTTTCGACGCGGATGTAGGGATGCTTCAGGTCCAGCATCAGCTGCACCCGCTTGGCGTAGTACTGTGGCGCGCCGGCCGGCAGGTCCCAGGTCAGCGCCACCATGCGTACGCCCTGCTCCTGCACGATCTCGGCCTTGCCGTATTTCTCGGACAGGCCGGCGGCGCGCAGCGATTTGGCATCACGCTCGAGCATCGACAGCACGTACTGGAAGCCCAGGTCGCGCACGGTATGGTTGGACTGCGAACGCGCCAGCGAACCATCCAGCGCGATCCACATCGAGGTAAAGCCCAGCACGCCGCCCAGGTGGCCGTACATCTCGTCCTTGCGGCGGGTCTCGTCATAGAGGATTTCCTGGCCCGCCTGCGCCCCGCCCGGCAGCCACTTCGCATAGAGCTGGCGCGGCGCATGGCGGTAGCGGATCTGCATCTTCGCGGGCTGCTCCTGCCACTGGCCGTTGAGCCGTTCCTGGCGCGACATCCAGTACTCGTACTCGGGATAGCGGTTCATCTCGGCGCGTGCCCATTTCAGCAGCGCATCGGGCTGCAGCGCCTGGAACACGGCCAGCACCTGCGCATCGGACAGGCGCGCGAGCTCGCCGCTGGCGACCTGGCGCGAGAACAGCGCGGCCTGCTGGGCCGAGGGCAGGCCGTCATAGGCGGTGCCGGTTGTGGCGGCAGCGGCGGAAGCTGCGGCAGCGCTGCCCGGCTGGGCCATGGCCGCGGGCGGATATGCCAGCGGCACGGCCAGCAGGCCGATGATGGTGCCCGTGACGGCGGCAAGGCGGCGCAGTGTGTTCGATGGTCGGTTGGATGGTCGGATCGGCGGATGGATAGACACGGCAGCTTCCTCCTCAAGACGGGCAAAGCGGACAGGGTCACCGCAGCGCTGGCGGGCGCACGGGGTCCACGGGGCCGCAGCGCGGCCTCGCTGGTTGGATCGACGGTTTTGGTTGCGTGAGCGCGGCGGCGCCGTGCCGGCGGTAACCGGCGGCGGCGCGCACCGCTATGTCCTGGAGCGCATTCGCATCCAGTCATCCAGCGGGTTGCTGGGAAAGCTCACGGTGTGCTCGCGCGCGCGCACCGGCACGCTGGTCACGGCGGCACGCTTGGTGCCCGCGTTGCGCACGATGCGTGCGCTGGTGCGGGCCTTGCCGAGGGCGGCGGCATGGCTGGCCGCGTCGCCCATGGTGGCCGCGGTCGCGGCCACGCTGGCATCCGGGTCATTGGCGGGCTGCGTTGCCAGGCTGGCGGCGCGCTCCCCGCTGTGCTGCCCGCCGTGCTGCTGCTCCGCGCCCAGCTCGAACACCGATTGCAGTGCCGAGAGCTGGTCCGCGCCGGGCTGCGCCACGTTCAGCACGGCCTCGACCATCGCGGTGAGCTGGGCCAGCACGTGCGCATCGCTCATCTGCCGGCCCTGCGTGAACGCGGGCAGCAGGCTGGCCAGTTCTTCGCCGGCGAGCACGCCGGCCAGCGCCTTGAGCGCGAACTGCAGGCGCCAGCCCAGCTCGTGCCGCGGCAGCGCCGGAATGGCGCGCGCGAAGGCATCGAAGAAGCGGCCGTACACCGGCGCATAGTGCTCCAGCAGGTATTGCTGGATAAAGGGCGAGGTATCCGAATACACGCGTCCCAGCAGCCGCAGGAACGACGGCCCGCCTACCGCCGGGTCGCGCGCCATCTGCAGCGCGGGCACGAACAGCGCGCCCATCACGTGTTCGCAGCGGATGGCGTGGCCGGGCCAGCGCGCTTCGCACGCATCGAGCAGCGCCAGGCGCCGCGCATTGAGCGGGTCCAGGCGCCGGCTCAGCACGGCGTGCATCATGATGTCCTTGCTGCGGAAGTGGTAGTTCACGGCGGCCAGGTTGACGATGGCGCGCGACGTGACCTGCCTGAGCGAGGTGGCTTCGTAGCCGACCTCGGTGAACAGCTTTTCCGTGGCGTCGAGAATCCGGGCCTTGGTGTCTCCTGCCGAGCTTTTGCCGGTCTTCATGGGGGCGCTTCTCTCTTCTGTACCGCGATAAACCCCTGTGCAATTGGCTGCGCTGTCCGCTCCCTGCTCTGACGGCATACGGATGCTTGAAACAGCTGTACGAAGCCTATCCACGGCTTCGGGCGTTTCACAAGCGCTGAATTGGAATGGACATTCTAAAAACCGATGTTGTGTGGGCGATCGCACCGCATTGTCCGCCGCGCCATGCAACGGGCACGCTGGCCGCCTGCCTGCGCAGCCAGACAAGGCAGTGCCGGCTTCGCGCGAATCCATCATGACGTGAGGTTTCGCGCCAGCGCGTCGGCGTTCTGCGCGCTCAGCGCGAACACCGACAATTGCGGATTCGCGCCCACGCTGGTCGGGAACACCGAGCCATCGAACACCGACAGGTTGGCCAGCTGGTGATGGCGGCCGCGGCTGTCGACCACGCCGCCGCGCGGGTCGTCGCTCATGCCGCAGCCGCCCATCAGGTGCGCGGTGAACAGCGCGGTGCGGAACGGCTTGAGCGGCAGCCGCGCGATGGCGTCGCGCGCTTCGGGCCAGCTGCGGTACTCGGCGGCGTCGAGGTGCGCGGGCCGCACGCGTTCGGCACCGGCGGCGAACTGTGCCTGCGCCATGCTCAGCCACGCGCGCCGCACGCCGTCCCAGGCGTAGTCGGTCATCTCGTAGTCCAGCAGCGGGCTGCCGTCGGGCGCCAGGCGCACGCGCCCACCCGGGCTGTCCGGCACGAAGCCGTCGCGCAGCAGCGCCAGCATGGCGTTGGTGTTGGGCAGCTGCGCCATATCGCGGCGCAGCGCGTCGCCCACGCCGTTGACCACGCCCGCGCTGATGCCGGGGAACATCGGCGGCACCTCCAGCTTGTAGCCCATCGGCCCGGTCGCGCCGTGCTGCCACTGGAAGTGGTCGGAGGCAATCGACTGCGGCGCGCCATAATACGGATCAATGCGCTCAGGCATCTTGGCGATGCTGATATTCACCGGATGGATAAACGTGCGCAGGCCCAGCCGCTGATGCGGGTCCGGTACGCGCGAGCGCAGCAGCAATGCCGGCGTGTTGATGGCGCCGCCGGCGGCGACCACGTGCCGCGCGCGCACGACCACGGCGATCCCCGTGGGCGTATACCCGTCGGCGCCCAGCGCCTCACCGGTGACCGAGCGCACGCGTTGGCCGTCGTGGTCCAGCGTGCGCACCCGCACGCGGTGCACCAGCGTTGCGCCGCTGGCCAGCGCCGCGGGAATGGTCGAGACCAGCATCGACTGCTTGGCGTTGACCGGGCAGCCGAAGCCGCAATAGCCCGAGTTCCAGCAGCCCTTCACGTTGCGCGGGATCACGTGCCATTCCCAGCCGAGCGTTTCGCAGCCGCGCCGGAGCACGTCGTTGTTGGGGTTGGGCGCCATCGCCCAGGGTGCGATGCCCAGGCGCGCTTCCACCTGGTCGAACCATGGCGCCATCTCGGCCTCGCCGTGGCCGGTGACGGCGTGGTGCGTGGCCCAGTGCGCCAGCGTCTGCGGCGGCGTGCGGAAGCTGGACGACCAGTTGACCGTGGTGCTGCCGCCGACCGCGCGGCCCTGCAGGATGGCGATGGCGCCGTCGGCGGTGGTGCGCGCCGCGGCTTCCTGGTACAGCTCGCGGTAGGCGCGGTTCTCGTCCATGTCGCGGAAGCTGTCCGAGGTGCGCAGCGCGCCTTCTTCGAGCAGCACCACGCGCAGGCCGGCACGGCTGAGGGCTTCGGCGCTGATGCCGCCGCCCGCGCCGCTGCCGACGATGACGACGTCGGCATCGAGCGTGCGCGTGGTGGTGAAGGTGGAGGCGTCCAGTACCTTCCAGCCGGCGGCGATGCCGGCATCGTAGAGATTGTCGATGGCCATGGCGGGGTCAGGCGTGCAGCGCCCGGTAGATGGCCGCATTAGGGCCGGGATAGCCGCAGCCGGCCCAGGCCGCCGGCAGCGCGTAGTAGCCGACGCTGGCGAGCTTGACCAGCACCACCGCGCCGGCATTGAGCGTGGCCAGGCGGCTGGCGCGCCAGCGCGCCAGGAAGGCCTGCACCTGCGCCGGCGTGGCGGCGCTCCAGTCCTGCCGGATGCCGGCCAGCGCCCAGCGCAGCGGGGTGCTGGCCAGCAGGCCGAACAGCTTGCGCAGCTCCGCCTGCGCGCCCGCGGCCATGGCGGCGCAGGTGGTGTCGATATTGCGCAGCGCGTCGTGCGCCAGCGCGGCCTGGCGCGGCGGAGGCGCTTCGGCCAGTTCGGTGACGATGGCCGGCAGCAGCGCGCGGAACATCGCCACGTCGTCCGGGCGCAGGAACGACATGCCCGCCTGCGGGGCGGGATCGGCGGACGAGCAGCCGGCCAGCGACGGCACCAGCGCGGTACACGCCAGCGCGGCCGAGAAGCCAAGGCCCACCTTGAGGAAGCCGCGCCGCGTCAGCGCGTGCAGCGCATCGGCTTCGGCCACCGCGCGGCGGTGATGAGGGTTGGGGCGCATCGGGTCTCCTTGCGTCAGTCTCTTGTCATTGCTCTGCGGTGCGGGCGGGCAGGCCCGCATTGACGCTACCCGGAGTTTGGATAAAGATCGGTGCCCGGTCTTGATCCCGCATGACAGGTGATTTGATGCCACGCGCCACTCCGCCCGATGGCGATGCCAGTGCCGGTGGTATGCAGGCCGGCACCGGGTCTGACACCACATCCGGCACCACATCCGGCACCGTCTCGCTCGCCTACCTTCGCGCCGTGCTCGACCACGGCGAGCGCCAGGGCATTGCCCCGGCCGAGCAGCTGTGCGCCGTCGGCGTGCCGCCGGCGTTGCTCGACGCAGGGGCGCATGCGCAGACCGCCACGCGCATTCCCGGCGCAACCTATCTCGCGCTGCTCGACTGGCTCGAGCAAGCCACCGGCGATGCCGATGTCGGCCTGCGCGCCGGCGCCGCCTTCGCGCCCCGCCACTATGCCGAGATGGGCTACGTGGTGCTGACCACGCCCACCGTGCGCGACGCCATCCTGCAGGGCATCCGCTATGAAGTGCTGGCCAACGACATCGGCGGCACGCACCTGGCCGAAACGCCGCAGTCGGCCTGCATGACGTGGGCAGCGCGGCACGGCCCGCTGTCGCGCCATGCGCACGAGCTGCATATGGCCACGTGGGTGGTGTTCGCGCGCTGGCTGATCGGCGACCAGCATGTGGCGACGCAGGTGGAGTTTCCCCACGCCGCTCCGGCCGATACCCGGCTGCATGCCGAGGTGTTCGGCTGCCCGGTGGTCTTCAACGCCGGGCGCCATGCCATGCATATCGAACGCGCCCTGCTGGACCTGCCGTCGCTGCAGGCCGATGCCGGCATGCAGGCGCAGATGACCCGCATCGCCGATTCGCAGCTGCAGCAGATCGTGCCCGCGGGCGCCGACGCGCTGGCGCAGGCGCGCGCCTGCATCCGCGCGCGGCTGCCGCAGGGCGAGGTGCCGATCGCCGACGTCGCCGCGCAACTGGGCCTGCCGGTGCGCACGCTGCAGCGGCGGCTGCAGGCACAGGGCATCAGTTATTCACAGCTTGTGGATAACGTACGGCAGGCGCTGGCGCGGCAGTACCTGGCCGAGCCCGGCCTGAGCCTGGCGCAATGCGCGATGCGGCTCGGCTATTCCGAACAGAGCGCCTTCACCCATGCGTTCAAGCGCTGGACCGGTGAAACGCCGCACGGCTGGCGCCGCAAGGGCCGGACCGCCTAGCGCCCGTTTGTTGCGCGCGCGCCTTCGCCATCGGCGAAGCCCCGAAAAAATCCTGCGGTTTCAAACGCGCGCGGCGAGCCTCCGTGGCAAGCGGCGATGCGGCCCCCTGGCACTGTTTCATGTGCACCAGACGCCGCTGGAAATCCCGAAAAATTAGAACCATCCTTCGATTCACGGCATTGACCGCCCCGGCCGCGCTTCCTACGATGACATCCATCAATGTCACAATAAACACTGTCGCAAAGGTGAGGAGCGCGCATGAATGCACCCGCGGAGCTGCCGGCGGCGTTGTCGCCGCAGTGGCCACCACAGGCACCCCCTGCCCCCGAGCACACCGATATCGCCATCATCGGCAGCGGCTTTGCCGGCCTGGGCATGGCGATCCAGCTGCGCGAGCGCGGCGAGCACGATTTCCTGGTGTTCGAGAAAGCCGGCTCGGTCGGCGGCACCTGGCGCGACAACCACTACCCCGGCTGCGCCTGCGATGTGCAGTCGCACCTGTACTCCTTTTCCTTTGCGCCCAACCCGGACTGGTCGCGCATGTTCTCGACCCAGCCGGAAATCCGTGCCTACCTGGAGGACTGCACCGACCGCTTCGGCCTGCGCCCGCACCTGCGGCTGCACCATGAGCTGCGCCACGCGGCCTGGGACGAGTCCGCGCAGCTGTGGCGGCTGCAGATGGCCGACGGCAAGGTGGTGCGGGCACGCGTGCTGGTGTCGGGCATGGGCGGGCTGAGCCGGCCGTCGTATCCCGACATCCCCGGGCTGGACACGTTCGAAGGCGAATGCTTCCACTCGCAGCACTGGAACCACGCCTATGCGCTGCGCGGCAAGCGCGTCGCGGTGATCGGCACCGGCGCCAGCGCGATCCAGTTCGTGCCGCAGATTGCCCCGCAGGTGGCGCACCTGGACCTGTACCAGCGCACCCCGCCATGGATCATGCCCAAGCCCGACCGCGAGGTCAGCGCCGCCGAGCGCTGGCTGTTCCGACGCCTGCCGTTCACGCAGACGCTGGTGCGCACCGGCATCTACTGGATGCTGGAGTCGCGCGTGCTGGGCTTCGTGCTGCATCCGAAGATCATGAAGGTGGTCGAGCGCGTCGCGCGCCGCCACCTGGCGCGGCAGGTGCGCGATCCCGCGCTGCGCGCGACGCTGACGCCGGACTACACCATCGGCTGCAAGCGCGTGCTGATCTCCAACGACTACTACCCGGCGCTCACGCGCGACAACGTCGACGTGGTCACCGCCGGCATCGCGCGGGTCGAGCGCGACGCGGTGGTGCTGCGCGACGGCACGCGCCGGCCGGCGGACTGCATCATCCTCGGCACCGGTTTCCATGCCACCGACCCGCTGCTGCGCGGCGTGATCGCCGGCATCGGCGGCGTGGACCTGGTCGATGCCTGGCGCGACGGCGCACAGGCCTACCTCGGCACCACGGTGTCGGGCTTTCCCAACCTGTTCTTCGTGGTCGGTCCCAACACCGGCCTGGGACACAGCTCGATGGTGTTCATGATCGAGTCGCAGGTGGCCTATATCGCCGACGCGCTGCGCCAGATGCGCCGCGACGGCGTGCAGGCGGTGGACGTGCGCGAGCCCGTGCAGCGCCGCTTCAACGAACGGCTGCAGGCCCGGCTGGGCCACGCGATCTGGTCCGCCGGCGGCTGCGCCAGCTGGTACATCGACCCGCGCAGCGGCCGCAACACCACGCTGTGGCCCGGCTTCACCTGGCAGTTCCGCCGCGCCACGGCCAGCTTCCGCATGACCGACTACGACCTGTACCCGGTGCGGCGCGCCGTGCCGGACGAGGCCACCCGGCAGCCGGCGGCGGACATCGCCAGCGCCGCGGGAGCATGACGTACGCGCCGTTGCCCCGATTTCACCCAGAACAACGACACACACCGGAAGGAGACCGGACATGAAGGACTTCCGTAACAAGGTTGCCGCGATCACCGGCGCCGGCTCGGGCATCGGCCGCGCGCTGGCGCTGGCCCTGGCACGCGAGGGCTGCCAGCTGGCGCTGTCGGACCGCAACGAGGCCGGGCTGGCGCAGACTGCGGCGCAGGCCATGGCCGCGGCACCCCATGCGCGCGTCACGCAGCACACCGTCGACGTGGCCGACCGCGCCGCGGTCTATGCGTGGGCCGCTGCCGCCGCCGACGCGCACGGCCGCGTCAACCTGATCTTCAACAACGCCGGCGTGGCGCTGTCCAGCACGGTCGAAGGCATGAGCTACGACGACCTGGAATGGATCATCGGCATCAACTTCTGGGGCGTGGTCTACGGCACCAAGGCCTTCCTGCCCTACCTGCAGGCCAGCGGCGACGGCCACGTGGTCAATACCTCGAGCATCTTCGGCATCTTCGCCCAGCCCGGCATGGGCGCCTACAACGCCAGCAAGTACGCGGTGCGCGGCTTTACCGAATCGCTGCGGCAGGAGCTGGACCTGATGGACTGCGGCGTGTCGGCCACCACCGTGCACCCCGGTGGCATCAAGACCAATATCGCGCAGGCCAGCCGTGTCTCGGCCAGCGTCAACGGCTTCCTGGTGCGCGACGCGCAGCACGGCAAGGACGAGTTCGAGAAATTCTTCATTACCTCGCCCGACAAGGCCGCGCGCGTGATCCTGGAGGGCGTGCGGCGCAACCGCCGGCGCGTGCTGATCGGGCCCGACGCCTACGCCGCCGACGCCATGGCGCGGCTGCTGCCCGCCGCCTACCAGGCGCTGGTGGTGCGCGAGACGCGCCGCAAGCGCGACCTGGGCAACGTGGTGGCGCCCGCTTCGGTGGGCCAGGGAGAGCGCCCGTGAACCGCCTGGCGATGGAAGCCGACGCGGCGCTGCTGGCGCCGCCGGGCACGCTGACGCGCTGGTTCGGCCAGGGCCGCGTGGGGCTGTTCAGCCTGTCGCGCGCGACGCTGGCGCAGCGCCATGCGCTGCCGGCCTCGCGCTGGGTGCGCGTGCTCGATGCGATGGTGCACTACACCGACGAAGGCCCCGCCGACGGCGAGACCCTGGTGCTGATCCACGGCTTCGGCGCGTCGCTGCATACGTGGCAGGGCATCGTGCCGGCGCTGGCGCAACGCTATCGCGTGCTGCGGCTGGACCTGGCCCCGTTCGGCCTGACCGGGCCGCTGCGCGATGCGCGCGGGCGCATCGAGACCATGGACGTGCACCGCTACCGCGACTTCATCGATGCCTTCCTGGCCGCGGTGAACGTGCGCCGCGCCAGCATCATCGGCAATTCGCTGGGCGGGCTGATCGCGTGGGACCTCGCGGTGCGGCGGCCGGGTGCGGTCGACAAGCTGGTGCTGATCGATGCCGCCGGCTTCCCGATGAAGCTGCCGATCTACATCGACCTGTTCCGCCATGCGCCGGTGCGCTGGTCGGCGCCGTGGCTGCTGCCCGAGTGCATCATCCGCGCCGCCACGCGCGACGTCTACGGCGACGCCTCGCGCGTGCCGGAGGCCACCTTCCGCCGCTACGTGGACTTCTTCTATGCCGAAGGCAGCCGCGAGGCGGTCGGCAAGATGGTGCCGAAGCTCGACTTCGCCCAGCTCGACACCCACCTGCTCGGCAGCGTGCGGGCGCCCACGCTGGTGCTGTGGGGCGAGCGCGACCGCTGGATTCCGCCCGCGCACGCGCAGGCCTTCGCCGAGCGCATCCCCGGCGCGCAACTGCGCCGCTACGCGGGGCTGGGCCATGTGCCGATGGAAGAAGACCCGCAACGCGTGGCCGCAGACCTGCTGCCATTCCTGGACCGCCAATGAATCGCGCCGGCGCCGTGCGCGCCGGCTGTCACCCAAGGAGACCGCCATGATGCCAGTCCGCCGCGACGTGCATCCCCACCTGCCGCCGGAGCGCATCAGCGACTGGCACGAGCGGGGCCGCCACGTCACCCATTTCCTCAACACGCTGTCGATCTTCTTCCCGGCCGGGGAACGCTTCTTCATGGACAGCGTGCGCAACTACCGCGACCAGGTGAAGGACCCCGAGCTGAGCCGCGCCATCGCCGGCTTTATCGGCCAGGAAGCGATGCACACGCGCGAGCACATCCTCTACAACCGGCTCATGGAAGACGCCGGCCTGCCCGCCGCGGCGCTGGACCGCGCGGTGTGGAAGCTGCTGGACATGTTGCGCAAGATCCTGCCCAAGTCATGGCAGCTGGCGCATACCATCGCGCTGGAGCACTACACCGCGATGCTGGCCGACGGCGTGCTGAAGGACGTGCGCCACCTGGGCGCGGACTCTCAGGCCGGCTACCGGCAGGTGTGGACCTGGCACGCGCTGGAGGAAACCGAGCACAAGGCGGTGGCCTACGATGTCTGGAACACCGTGATGAAGCCGGGCCCCTACCGCTACTTCGTGCGCACCTTCACCATGCTGACCACCACGGTGACGTTCTGGGCCATGGTGTTCGTGTTCCATATCGCGCTGGTGATGGGCGACAAGGGCTGCCGCAACAAGCTGAGCGGGTTTGGCACCGCGCTGCGCTTCCTGTGGGCGTCGCCCGGCGCGCTGCCGCGCATGATCCCGGAGTGGCTCAGCTACTTCCGCCCCGGCTTCCATCCCTGGGACGACGACAACCGCGCCGAGCTGGCCCGCATCGATCCGCTGGTGCGGGAAATCGAAGACACCGCGCGCGCCGCCGGCGTCTCCACCCGGGCGCCTTCGCTGCGGGGGACGGCATGACCATCTGGCAGTGCCGAATCTGTGGATTCGTCTATGAAGAAGCGCTCGGCATGCCCGAGCACGGCATCGCGCCCGGCACACCGTGGGGCGCGGTCCCGCCGGAATGGCGCTGCCCGGACTGCGGCATGGCGAAAGCGGATTTCGACATGGTTGCGCTATAGGCGGCAGGGCGTGGACGAGGGCTAGGGCTTGGCGCCCCCGCCCTCCTCATCATGCAGATGCTCGATGATCGCCGCCACCCGGTCCCCCAGGTACTTGTTGGCCGAGATCTCGAGCGCCCGCATCATCTCGGTCTCGGCCATCACCAGCGCCAGCGGGCGGATGCGCCACAGGATGTCGACCAGCCGCGGCACGTCCTGTGGCGGCGGCAGCTTGCCCTCGCCAAAGCGGTCCAGCTCGCGTACCACGGTGGCGACGATCTGGTCCGAGACCGCCTGGAAATGCCCGCGCGACTGCGCGATGATCTCCAGCACATCCTCCAGCGCAAAGCCCGCGTGGGCGATCTCCGCACCCGCGGCCAGTGCGCGCGGGCTGCGCGCCAGGTAGCCCAGCCCGTCCGGTTCCAGCAGCCCCAGCGAGATCGCCTTGGCCAGCGCCGGGCGCGAGATCGCCCGGCCGAACAGCCGCGCCAGCGCCAGGTAGGAATAGTGGCGCGGGGTCTCGTTGGTCCACGGGCTGCTGATCGCGGTCTCCAGCCCCAGGATCGAGCGCAGGTCGTGCCCCTCGACGATGGCCTTGAGCAGTTCGGTGATATTGGCCAGCGTGTAGCCGCGCGCCAGCAGGTGGTGGATCAGCTTGAGCCGGCCCAGGTGCGCCTGCGTGTAGATGCCCACGCGCCCGCGCCGCTGCGGCGGGTCGATCAGGCCGCGGTCCTGGTATGAGCGCACGTTGCGCACCGTGGTGCCGGCCACGCGCGCCAGTTCGTCGATGGTGTATTCCGGGGCAGGCGGCGGTCCGGATGCGGCGGACGCCGGGCGGGACGGAGGCGAAGGTTGGCGGCGCCGGGTCAGTGTCATGCCAAAAATTCTAACCGAGGAACGCGGCAGGCAAAGTGGCGGCGGCTTTTGCCGATAATGAAGGCATTGCCCCCACCCCGACCGACCGTTTTCCATGCATATCCGCTGGCTCGAAGACTTCGTCTGCCTGGCCCAGGCCGGCAGCCTCGCGCGCGCCGCCGAGCTGCGCAACGTGACCCCGCCCGCCTTTGGCCGGCGCATGCAGGCGCTGGAGGTCTGGGCCGGGGCCCCGCTGATCGACCGCAGCGCCTTCCCGGTACGCCTGACCGCCGAAGGGCGCCAGTTCCTGGAAGCGGCGCAAAGCGCCCTGCGCACCCTCGACGACACCCGCCTGGCGCTGCGCGCCGCTCACCGCGCTGATGCCAGCACCGTGACCATTGCCACCGGCAAGACGCTGGCGCGCTCGATGGTGCCGGCCTGGCTCGCGGGGCTGCGCGAGGCGCTGCGCCATGACCCCGCGGCGGCCGGCTTTCGCACCCGCCTGTCGACCTTCCCGATGCACGACGCGCTGGCAATGTTCGCCGAGGGCGATGCCGACTTCCTGCTGTGCTACAGCCCGCCCGACCTGCCGGTGATGCTGGACGACGCGCGCTACCAGTTCCACCTGGCCGGCGTGGAGCGGCTGGTGTGCGTCAGCGCCGCCGACGCGCGCGGTGCGCCGCTGCACCGGCTGGGGACAAGCAAGGTCTCTGGCAAGACCGCGCCCGCGCCGGTGCCGATGATCGCCTACGCAGAAACCCTGACGCTGGGCCGCATGGTCAACCAGGAGATCGCGCGCCGCAAGCTGGCGCCGCGGCTGGACGTGATCGCGGTCAGCGACTTTGCCGAGTCGGTGCACGAGATGGTGCGCCAGCGCATGGGCCTGGCCTGGCTGCCCGCGCGGCTGATCGCCGACGACCTGCGTGACGGCCGGCTCGTGCGCGCCATCGCCGCCCCGCGCGAGGATGATGGCGGCGACCTGGCGCTAGACATCCGCCTCTACCGCCCGCGCGCGCCGATGCGGCCGCTGGCCGAGGCCTTCTGGCAGGCGGCCGTGCAGGCGCCGCGCTGAAGCGCCGCCGGCGGCCCCTTGCCGCCATTGCCAAATCGGCAACCGCGGTTGCCAAAGCCGCACGCCGCGCCGGTCCTGCGCTTCTAACATCGGTCCACAACCATGATTCCGGGACACCGAGCCAATACCATGAAGACCACCCTGCGCGCGGCCGCTGCCGCACTCTGCCTTGCCGCTTGCGCCGGCGCCGTTTCCACCGCCGCCGCCGCGACCGATGCCTGGCCCACCAAGCCGATCACGCTGGTGGTGGGCTACACCGCCGGCGGCAGCGTCGACCTGGTGGCCCGCACCATCGCCCCGGAACTGGGCAAGCGCCTGGGCCAGAGCGTGGTGATCGAAAACCTGGGCGGCGCCGGCGGCACCATCGGCGCGTCCAAGGTGGTCAAGGCAGAAGCCGACGGCTACACGCTGCTGATGGGCTCGGGCAGTGAAGTGTCGATCGCGCGCCTGACCAACCCCGCGGTGCGCTATGACGGCGAGAAGGACCTGGCGCCGGTCACCTTTGTCGGCACCCAGCCGATGGTGCTGGTCGGCAAGCCCGGCCTGCCGGCGAAGAACGCGGCCGAGCTGATCGCGCTGGCCAAGGCCCAGCCGGGCAAACTGGCCTACGCCTCGTCCGGCGTTGGCACCCCGCTGAACCTGGCGGGCGAGCTGATCAAGCAGCAGGGCCAGGTCAACATCACCCACGTGCCGTACAAGGGCGCTTCGGCCATGGCGACCGACCTGCTCGGCGGTCAGATCGACCTGGCGGTGATGGTGCTGTCGTCGGCGCTGCCGCATATCCAGGCCAACCGCGTGCAGGCCTACGGCGTGACCGGCGCCAAACGCTCGCCGGTGGCGCCGAACGTGCCCGCGCTGGCCGAGACGCCGGCGCTCAAGGGCGTGGACATGGGCGTCTGGTTCGGCCTGATGGGCCCGGCCAAGCTGCCGCAGCCGGTGGTGGCGCGCCTGAACACCGAGATGCAGGCCGTGCTGGCGATGCCGGACGTGAAGAAGAAACTGGCCGAGGCCGGCGTGGAAGTGGCGCCCGCCAATCCGGCGCAGTTCGGCAGCTTTATCAAGCGCGAGACCGGGCGCTATCGCACCATCGTGCAGACGGCGGGGATTCAGCAGTAAGGGGATGGCGAGGCGGCGTCGCTCCTTGCAATGCCGCCGACCGCACACTCACCGTCCCTATCACACCGACCCGGCAGGCATCGACTTGCCAGGCACCCTGAACGCACCGACTCCCATGACCCACCAGCCCACCGCACCCCTGGAAGCCTACCCCGTCGACGTCGCCTTCCCCGACATCCGCCCCTACGCCGCCGGCAACACCGGCATCCCCTACCTCCACACCTTCGACAGCGGCCGGCCCGGCCCGCACGTGATGGTCAACGCGCTGACCCACGGCAACGAGGTGTGCGGCGCCATCGCCGTCAAGGCGCTGCTGGACCACGGCCTGCGCCCGCGCCGCGGCCGCCTGACGCTGGCCTTTGCCAACGTCGATGCTTACCACCGCTTCGATCCCGCCAGTCCGGATGCCTCGCGCTTCGTCGACCAGGACTTCAACCGCGTGTGGACCGCGAAGGTTCTCGATGACGCCAGCCTGGATTCATCCGAGCTGCGCCGCGCACGCGCCATGCGGCCGGTGATCGATACCGTCGGCCTGCTGCTGGACCTGCATTCGATGCATGAGAAGAGCCGGCCGCTGATCGTCTCCGGCCCGTTGGACAAGGGCATCGCCCTGTCGCGCGCACTCGGTGCGCCGGCCGATGTGATCGTCGACGAAGGCCACCCGGAAGGCCGCCGCATGCGCGACTACGATGGCTTTGGCGATGCCGCCAGCCCGCGCAACGCGCTGCTGATCGAATGCGGCCAGCACTGGGAACCGGCCGCCGTGACGGTGGCGCAGGACAGCACCGCACGGTTCCTGCTGCATGCCGGCATCGTTGACGCAAGCGACCTGCCCGCCGGCTGGCTGCAGCCGCTGGCCGCCGCGCAGCGCGTGGTGCGCGTGACCGAGCCGGTGGTGGCGACCAGCATGGACTTCCGCTTTGCCGGCCCCTACACCGGGCTGGAGACCTTTACCGAGGCCGGGACCGTAATCGGCTGGCGCGACGGCGCGCCGGTGGTGACGCCGTATCCGGATTGCGTGCTGGTGATGCCATCGCTGCGCCAGTTGCGCCCCGGCGTGACCGTGGTGCGCCTGGGCCGGCCGGAGCGCTGACCCGGGTACGCTGGGCCGGGCGCGGCCGCGCCCGGCAGGATGCTGCGCACAGCGTCATGGCGCGGCCCTCCGGTTGACTGCAGATCGGCTAGGCAGAAGGGCTAGGCCGCCGGCGCGGGCGCCGTGTCCGCCGGCGGCGGAGGCGGCAGCATGCCGGGGAACAGCTGCTCGACCAGTTCATCGAGCTTGGACGACGGCTGCACGAAGTTGCTCAGGTTCAGCCCGCCGGCGCTGCGGTTGGCGTTGTAGATCGCCTTGCCGACCCGGTCGCCATTGAGATACACGGTGATGTCGGCGTTATTCAGGTAGGTGTTCCAGTACCAGGCGCCGCGCGCGGTGTACAGCGCCACCATCGGGCACGATGCGATCGAGGTCTGCGCCTGCAGCACCTTCACCTCGAAATTGCGCCGCCGCAGCGACGACAGGAAGCTCTCGACAAAGTCATTGCCGCTGACCGGGTTCACCACCACGCACAGCAGCGTGCCGTGGGCGCCGTAGTTGCCGAGCGGGCCGCCGCCGGCCGGCAGCTGGAACGCGACAACGGGATCGGTGGGGTCAAGGCGGTCGACCGGCGTTACGGCCTGGTAGGTCGAACAGCCGGTGAGCAGCAGGCCCACGCAGGCCGCCAGCAGTGCATGGTTCATGGAATGTCCTGGAAGGCTGGGCGGCGCTGCACCGCGCCGCCACAAGGCGCAATGGCCACCGCATACCTTCACACTGTAGGCGCCGGCAGGCCGATCCAATCGGCCAAACAGAAGCGCAAAACGGTCGCTTCTGGTGTTGCGGATGGCGTTGCGGATGACGCCTCAGCCGCCCGCGCCGCCCTGCGCCAGCCGGCCCACCAGCACCAGGCAGAGCGCGGCCAGGCAGGTCCCGACCACGGCCACCTGCACGCGCGTCACGGGTTTGCCGCCGAACAGCGTCTGGCTGAGCCAGGCGGGCGAGATCACGCCGACGAGGGTCGCCACCATGATCAGGATGGCAAGGACGGACAGCACGGATTGCATGGCGGGGATCTCCGGAATCGTCGCGAGCGCGATCAGTTGGCGCCGCCGCGCAGCAGGCAGTCGCGCAGCAGCGGCATGCCGTCGGCCAGGCCCGCGCCGTTGCACTCCAGCGCCACCTTCTGGCCGCGCCGGACCATGGTGGCGCGCGCTTCGACTTCACACTCGCGACCGGCCGGGCCGCAGATCTGGCGCGGCAGCAGCAGCGCGCGCACATTGGCGCCCGGATCGTTGGTGCGGATATCGACAAAGACCTGCTCGCCCTCGCGGCGGATGCCGCTGGCCACGCCTTCGACGATCAGGTACTGGTTCAGGTAGTCTCGGTCGGCTTGCGCGGCATTGTCGCGATACGCCTTCAGCAGTGCATCGGCCTGCAACTGCGGCAGGCGGTCGGCGGAGCGTTGGGGGTCGATGCTGACCGGATCCAGCGTGCCGTTGCGCGGCACGCCGCGCACCTCGCTGGCCGGCACCGCACTGGCAGCACTCTGCGCATCGGCCGGCGCATCGGCCGGCGCGTCGGGCACGGCGCCGCCAACATCGTCGCGGCGGTCATTGCCGGCAAACCACAACATGCCAAGGACAGCCACGGCGACGATGGCAATGAGGATCTGCTGGGTGCGGTTCAACATCGGGAAGGTCCTGCGTAGTGAAAGCGGAAGGCAAAAACAGCGAAAGGCGAATTATGCGCCCTGGCTGCCGCAAACGCGCGCAATTGCCCTGTCCAGGGCCAGCGCGGCCATTTGAGCGGCTGTCGCCCTTGGTGCCTGCCGTCGGGTCAGAAATTTTCCGGTGTGGACTTGTCCGAGTCGTTTTGCAACTGACGCTGTTCGCGCTCGATCTGCTTGATGCTCTTCTCTGGCGTGGGCAGCTTTTCTGGCATGGTGCCGCCGAGATCAGCGATGGTTTGCCGCACCTTCGCGCCCACCTGAAAGTGGGTCTGGTTCGCCTGCTTCTTGCCCTGAACGTTCTCCCGTCGCAGCTTCTCTTCCGTCTGGGTTGCGCGGAACAGGTTGGCGGCCAGTTCGGTGCTGCCCATGTGGTCAAGGATCTTCTGGCTTCTTTTCAGTCCTTTGCTGACATGGATGTCCTTCGCACCCAGGCCGCCGTAGAGTCCCTTGTAGCCGTGGTCTTGGAAGACCGCATAGTCTAATGCGGTCGCGACGCCTGCTTGCTTGGCCGCTGCCGTGAGAGCCCTGTTGTGTTCAGCCATTTCTCCTCGAAGCATCAGGCGGCGCTCGTCTTCAGTGAGAGTCCTGAAACGGGCTTCATCGGCCAGCTCTTGTCGCCTGGTCTGGATCGCGAAGTACGTTTGACCGTTGGCAATCACTGGCTTGGACGGATCGCCGTTTTGCACGATCAGGTAGCAGGCGTAGCGGGAGAGTCGGCAATCCTCAATTTCGCGGTGTGCGCCGGAGCCGATCTCCACCATTGTGAGGACGTCCTCAAAATGGTCTTCAGGCGGCTGGCCACTGTTTCGGCAAGCCTCCCTCGCACGGTCTATGACGGCAACAAAGTGGCGATACTGCGAGTACTCAAGCACGCCGGCGAGTTGCCTTGCCCGCCAGAATTCGAAACCGTGCTCGTCCTCGTGCCGGATGCTCTCGAAAGTCTTGTGATGCTGTGCAGCCACGCGTTCATCAGCCATTGATCGCCCCTGATACGTTGGTTCTTCCTCAGCGTTTCGGAGTCATTCTACTGTATGAATATACAGTGGCATAGATGAGCAGCCCTCTGCTCTGGGAAGCCCTGGGCACGGTGTCCGGCGCGCATGGCACACGGACCTGGTTACCGCCCTACTTCCCAATACAAAACCGCGTAAAAATCGTCCCTAGCAGATCATCGCTGGTGAACTCGCCGGTAATGCTGTTCAGGTGCTCCTGCGCCAGCCGCAGTTCTTCCGCGAACAGGTCCAGCGCCTGGGCCTGGCGCTGGCTTTGTTCGGCGGCCACGTCCAGGCGCGATTGCGCCTGCCGCAGCGCGGTCAGGTGCCGTTCGCGCGCGAGGAAGGTGCCTTCGTTGCCGGACTGCCAGCCCACCAGCCGCAGCAGTTCGCGGCGCAGCAGCTCGATGCCCGCGCCGGTGCGCGCCGAGATCCAGATCTCGGTCGGGTTGGGGCCGTTGGCGGCGACCACGTGCGGGCGGTTGCCGCCGAACATCATCTCGCCCACCGCGGGCGCCTTGTCGATCTTGTTGACGATGCGCACGATCGGCGCGCCGGGCGGCAGCTGGCCGCTCAGCTTGTCGTCGATGGCGTCGTCGATCTCGGACAGGCCGTGGCGCAGGTAGTCGGTGGCGTCGACCAGGTGCAGCACGATGTCGGCGCGGCGAATGGCGTCCCAGGTGCGTTCGATGCCGATGCGCTCGACTTCGTCGGCGGCTTCCTCGCGCAGGCCGGCGGTGTCGATGATATGCAGCGGGATGCCGTCGATCTGGATGGTTTCGCGCACGCGGTCGCGCGTGGTGCCGGCAATCGGCGTGACGATGGCCAGTTCCGCGCCGGCCAGCGCGTTCAGCAGCGACGACTTGCCCACGTTGGGCTGGCCCGCCAGCACCACCGACAGCCCCTCGCGCAGCAGCGCGCCCTGGCGCGCCTGCGCCAGCACCGCGCCCAGTTCATCGCGGATGGTGGCGAGCTGGCCGCGCGCGTCGGACTGCTCCAGGAAATCGATCTCTTCCTCGGGGAAGTCCAGCGTGGCCTCGACCAGCATGCGCAGGTGGATGACCTTGTCCACCAGCTGGCGGATGGCGTTGGAGAACTCGCCCTCCATCGAGCGCGCGGCCGAGCGCGCCGCGGCCTCGGTGCTGGCTTCGATCAGGTCGGCCACGGCCTCGGCCTGGGCCAGGTCGAGCTTGTCGTTGAGGAAGGCGCGGCGCGTGAACTCGCCGGGTTCGGCCAGGCGCAGGCCGATGCCGTCGCCGGCCTGCAGGCAGCGCGTCAGCAGCATCTGCATCACCACCGGGCCGCCGTGGCCCTGCAGCTCCAGCACTTCCTCGCCGGTATAGGAGTTGGGCGCCGGAAAATACAGTGCCAGGCCGTGGTCGATGACCTTGCCGTTGCCGTCGAGGAATGGCAGGTAGGTGGCGTGGCGCGGCTTCAGTGCCTGGCCGCAGACGGCGCGCATCACGGGGCCGACATCGGGGCCGGACACGCGCACCACGCCGATGCCGCCGCGGCCCGGCGCGGTGGCGATGGCGGCTATGGGAAGCTGGGGAGCAGTCATGGCGGTATTGTCGCAGATCGGGTGCGGTTGGCGTGGCACGCGCCGGAACGCGCTGGAACGCTATGGCAGGCCGCCATGGCTGGCGGGCCGCTCAGCTGGCGCCGGGCAACGGCGGCGCGTCATCCGGCATCGCCTGCAGGTCCAGGCACTCGGCCAGCAGGCGGCGCGCGACGATGCCGTCGACCTGCCGCCCCAGCCGGGCCTGCCGCTTGACCAGCTTGCGGTGCAGGCGCGTGGTATAGCGCGCCGGCAGCACCGGCGCCAGCGCCTCGATCACGTAGCGCAGCCGCTTGCCGGCGATGCGCTGCGCGTGCACCGCGGCCGGGTCGCCATGGCGGGCGTCCCGGGCCAGTGCCCGCAGCTGCTTGCGGCCGCGCCGCACGCGCCGGCGTGCAAAGCTGGACAGGCGGGCACCGTCGCCGCGGGCGCGGGTGGCGAGTTGCGCCAGGTGGGCCAGGTCGCGATGCAGCGCGGGCAGTGGCCAGTCGCGGTAAGCGGCCAGTGTCGCCAGCATCGCTTCGCGCGCCGCGTCGCGCCGCTGCCGGGCGGTGTCGGCGATGGCGGCCAGGATCGTGTCTTCCGGCTCCAGTTCTCGGGCCGGGCCGATGGTTTCGGCCAGGAACACATCCCAGTCGCGCACCGTGCTGGTGGCGCGGGCCAGCGTGCGCAGGTCGCGCTTCCAGCGGTCGCGCTCCTGTCGCGGCAGGGCCGGGCCCATGGCCCACACCACCGCGCGCGCCTGGCGCAGGGCGATGCGCAGCTGGTGCAGGTCTTCCGGGTCGTCGCGGTGCTGCAGCGGGTCCAGGCACGCGTCGATGCGCGCCAGGCTGGCTTGCGCCAGCGCGGCAAAGGCTGCAGCGGGCCGCGTCTTGCGGCGCAGCTTGGGAGAATGGGCGTCGGCGTTCATGGCGGACTGCATGCGGTCAGGCGCGCACGCGGGACGCAGATGCCTTCAGTGTAGGCGACAGCACGCGCCTGGGCAGGATGCGGCGCCAGCGCCGCTTTGGCGGTTGACACGCCCCGTCCTTCAGGCTGGAATGCCCAGATTCGCCAGAACACGTCGGCCTCGACCACGATGATGGAGCGGCCGGACTTGAGCACGTCGGCGCGGCAGCGCAGCCGTTCGCTGCGCACGGCCCGCAGCAGGTTGATCTTGAACTCGGCGGTGACCACGTGCTGGCCGGCTTCCAGGATGGTGGAGGCGGCCGCGCCGGCGGTGTGGTCCGCCATGGTGGCCTGCACGCCCGCGTGGACGATGCCGCCGTGCTGGAGGTGGCGTGCCGTGATGGCCAGCGTGGACTCGCACCAGCCGGGGCCCGCAGTCGGCCAGCGCGATGCCGACGTCGCTGACGAAGGCGGCCTGGCGGAAGCCAGCCTCGATGGTGTCGCGCAGCAGCAGCCGTTCCTGTTCGGTGGTCATGGCGGTTTCCTCGTGGGTCAGGGCCTGCCGACGTCCACGGCGAATCCGTGCTGGTCAGCCGGCTCAACGCCACCATGAGCGTGCTGGACCTGGCCTGAGACCTGCCCGCTCCAACCAACGACAAAGGAAGCCACCCATGATCGACCACACCGGCGTCAGCGTCAGCGACTACGAGAAAAGCCGCGCCTTCTACCAGGCCGCGCTGGGCGCCATCGGCTACGTGCTGGACAAGGAATTCCCGGCCAGCGTCACCGGCAGCACCGATGTGGCCGGCTTCGGCACGCCCGGCCATCCCGATTTCTGGATCCACCGCGGCACGCCCAACCAGCCGCCGGTGCACGTGGCGTTCCGCGTCGACAGCCGCGCGACCGTCGATGCGTTCCATCGCGCGGCACTGGCCGCGGGCGGGCGCGACAACGGCGCACCGGGCGTGCGCGCGCACTACCACCCCGACTACTACGGCGCCTTCGTGCTGGACCCGGACGGCCACAACATCGAGGCGGTCTGCCACAAGCCGGCGTAAGGGATCCTCAGCGCGTCGCGACGATAAACAGGCGCGGAAACGGCAGCAGCACCGAGCCGTCCGGCAGCGCCGGGTACGCGTTGGCAATCTCGGTCTGGTAGCGCGCCAGGTAGGCGGCACGCTCGGCCTCGTCCAGCGGTTGCAGGAACGGGCGCAGGCCGCTGCCCTTGAACCACTCCACCACCGCGGCCGCGCCGCCGGCCAGCGGATGGTGGTAGGTGGTCAGCCATACATCCACGCGCTGGCACAGCGGGCGCAGCAACTCGTAGTACCAGCGCGCCGGCGCGCGTTCGGCGCGGGCCTTGCTGGCGCCGGCCAGCTTGTCGGCCCAAGGGCCTTCGGCCGCCACCCGGCGCATCAGCTGGTGCGCGGGTTCTTCCAGGTTGTCCGGCATCTGCACGGCCAGCGTGCCGCCCTGGGAAAGCTTCGCGACCAGTTCGGGAAACAAGCGGCCGTGGTCGGGCAGCCATTGCAGCACCGCGTTGGCGAGGATCACGTCGTACGGGCCGGCCTCGTCCCAGGCGCCGATATCGGCCACGCGGAACTGCACGTCGGGCAGGCGCTTGCGCGCGGCGTCGATCATGTCCTGCGAGCTGTCCAGCCCGGTCACCGAGGCGCCGGCATAGCGCGCCATCAGCACCTCGGTGGAGTTGCCGGGACCGCAGCCGATATCGACCGCGTTGCGCGCGATCTCGTTGGGAATGGCAGCCACCAGGTCACGGACCGGGCGGGTGCGTTCGTCCTCGAAGGCGACGTATTGGTGGGCGGACCAGCTCATGGGAGTCTCCTGACGGTAAGGGCAGGCCAGTAGCATACGCCTGCCGAAGCCAACACCGCTTGAACCAGGCTCCCCTCGCCCGCTTGCGGGAGAGGGGTGGGGGAGAGGGCCGGAGTGTCCACGAAGTTAAAGCGCGTCGGTATGCCCGCGCCTGCCCTCTCCCCCGGCCCTTCTCCCGCAAGCGGGAGAGGGGAGCAAACCGTCGGGATCGCGAAAGCCCTCAGCCCTCAGCCTCAGCAAAGACAAAAAGCCCGGCATCTCTGCCGGGCTTTCCATCACCGCATCTTGCAACAGCTTCAGCTCTTGGCCACCACGGCCGCCTTGCCCTTGCCCAGCATCCGGTTGATCTGCCACTGCTGCGCGATCGACAGGATGTTGTTCACCACCCAGTACAGCACCAGGCCGGCCGGGAAGAAGAAGAACATCACCGAGAACACCAGCGGCATGATCATCATCACCTTGGCCTGCACCGGATCCGGCGGGGTCGGGTTCAGCTTGGTCTGCACGAACATCGACACGGCCATCACGATCGGCAGGATGTAGAACGGATCCGGCACCGACAGGTCATGGATCCAGCCCAGCCACGGCGCGCCGCGCATTTCCACTGACGACAGCAGCACCCAGTACAGCGCAATGAACACCGGGATCTGGATCACGATGGGCAGGCAGCCGCCGAGCGGATTGACCTTCTCGGTGCGGTACAGCGCCATCATCTCCTGGTTCATCTTCTGCGGGTCGTTCTTGTAGCGCTCGCGGATCGACGTCATGCGCGGCTGCAGGTCCTTCATCTTGCCCATGGACTTGTAGCTCGCCGCCGACAGCGGGAAGAACACCAGCTTGATCAGCACCGTCAGCGCGATGATCGACCAGCCCCAGTTGCCCAGGAAGCCATGCAGCTTCTCCAGCAGCCAGAACAGCGGCTTGGCCAGGATGGTCAGCCAGCCGTAGTCCTTCACCAGCTCCAGGCCCGGGGCGATCTTCTCGAGCATGTGCTCTTCCTGCGGACCGGCGAACAGGCGTGCATCGGTGCTGACCGTGGCGCCCGGGGCCAGTTCGCCCAGCGGCTGCTGGATGCCCACGCGGTACAGGTTCGGATCGATCTGCTGGACGTAGAAGCTGTGCTCCTTGCCGGTCTGCGGGATCCAGGCCGAGGCAAAGTAGTGCTGCACCATCGCCACCCAGCCATTGTTGGCAGCGGCCGGCACGGTGGCCTTGCCCTTGGCGATGTCTTCGAAGCTGAGCTTGTGGTACTTGTCGGCGTCGGTATAGATCGCCGGGCCGGTGAAGGTGCTGTAGAACTGCGACTGCTCGACCTTGCTGCCATCGCGCGCCAGTTCCAGGTACAGCGTCGGCGAGACCGGCGCGGTGCCCGCGTTGGTCACGTCGAACTTGCTGTCGACCACGTAGCTGCCCTTGCGGAAGGTGTAGGTCTTGACCAGCTTCACGCCGTTCTTCTCGCCGGTCAGCACCACCTGCACCTGTTCGGCGCCGTCCAGCGCGCGCGGGCCCGGGGCCGCGGTGAACACCGTGGTGTGGTTGGGCAGGTCGCCGCCGATCAGGCCCGAGCGCGCCATGTAGGTGCGCACGTTGTCGCGCTCGAACAGCACCACCGGCTTGCCGTCCTTCTCATGCTCCTTGAGCAGCTCCAGGCGCGACACGATGCCGCCGGCGGTGTCGATCTCGGCGCGCACCGTGTCGGTGGTCACCACGATCTTCTCGCCGGTGGGCTGGGCCGCGGCCTGCGGCGCGGCGCCAGCGGCCGGGGCGGCCGAGGTGCCGGTAGCGGGCTGGACGTTGGCCTTGGGCACGTCGCCCTGCGCGGCAGCGCCGCTGGCGGCCGGCGCCGAAGCGGCCTGCTGCTGCGTCGTGCTCGGGAAGAACATCGACGCATGGCCGTTGGCGCGCTGCCAGTTGTCGTAGAGCAGCACGAGGGACATCGAGAAGATGACCCAGAGGATGGTGCGTTTGATATCCATGTCTGGCTGTGGTCGGAAAAATCAGGGTCTGGGCAGACGGATTGCCACGGGCGCATGGCCTGTGGCGGCATGGACTGGCGTGTCTGCTTCCGTGCCCGGCACGGGATCATACCCGCCTTGGGCGAAAGGATGGCAGCGGCACAGCCGGCAGGCGGCCATCCAGCTGCCGCGCGCGGCGCCATGATGGACGATGGCGTCGCGGGCGTAGTCGGAACAGGTCGGCAGGAAGCGGCACTGCGAGCCCAGGTAAGGGCTGAGGGCGATCTTGTAGACGCGCAGCAGGGCTAGCAGGATTCGCTTCATGGCGGGGCGGTCAGGCTGGCTGGCCTGGTGGCTGGCTTTGCGAGGGGCTCGCCGCTGGCGCCGCGGTGGGCGGCGCCGGGGGCGAGGCAGGCGGCGCGGGTGGCGGCAGTGGTTTTGCCGCTACGTCGAGCAGGCTGGCGATTTCCGCCGCGCATGCCCTTCGGACCGCCGCGCGCGTTGCAAATTCCGCGCGCGGAAACTTCGCTTGCAGACGCAGCAGCACGTCGCGGCCCCCCAGTTGGTCGCGGCGCTGGCGGAACAGCTCGCGCGCCATGCGCTTCACCAGGTTGCGCTCGGCGGCGCGCGGCGCGAACTTCTTGCCCACCACCACGCCCAGCCGGCCTTCCGGCCGGTCGTTCGGGCGTACATAGAGCACGAAGTGGGTGCTGCGCCGCCGGGGCCGCAAAGCAAAAACGGATGAAAACTCATCCGTCTTTGTCAGCCTCGCGGCTTTGGGAAAGGCAAAGGTAGACACGCCTGGCAAAGCTAGCGGGAACACTGCACCCTGCGGCAAGCTACCGGCCATCCGGACAGCGAGGCGGTTGGCCTGGACCGCGTTGCCGCGGTCCGGACCGGTCGCCCGGCCCTTAGATTGCCAGGCGCTTGCGGCCCTTGGCGCGGCGAGCGTTGATGACGGCACGGCCGCCGCGGGTCTTCATGCGCACGCGGAAACCGTGGGTACGCTTGCGGCGGGTAACGGAAGGTTGGTAGGTACGTTTCATGTTGCACTCTCTGGTTGATCTTGGCTCGCCCGACTCCGGCCGGTGCCGGGGTGCCGTGGCCGCCGCGTATGGTTCGCATGGGGTTGCCGCTTGCGAGGGAACTGCAGCGGCG
>NC_010529.1:300000-446893 GCF_000069785.1 Cupriavidus taiwanensis LMG 19424
ACCGTGATCTCATCGTTGACCGGCCGTACACCGCCACACAGCCTATCGGCTTCGTTTCCCATGAACGGAGTGATTGAGTTGTACAGATGTCTGCCATTTCGATATCGTTTGTGAGTTTCACCGGGGATATTAAATATCGGCTCTGAGCTAGGCTTCAACCGGGGGGGGCGCTCATACCATAGGCGTCGTCAAGGCAGGCTCTCAAGAAACATCCAATCGCAATATATATGCCAATGGCATGGCGCTTTGGCAATGCGCAATGTAATTAGACATCGAATGTCATAGATGCGACTGTTTGTCGTAAATCAAACGGCAGGCCGGTGTTTGACAACTGCGAAAGGCAGAACCATTTCCGGCCTGCTTCGACAGGCGGAATTGTGTGTAGGAGCTCTCAACCCTACTGTTGTGAATGGGTTGCCGTGCTGCTTTTCACACTACTGCAAGCAGGAACGCCGTGGTATATCTTCGACCAGGCCCCCGCTAAAGGCACCTCATTACACACAACTCCTGGCGGCTGGTGCTCTGCAGAAAGTCGTTTACGGTCAATGACATAGCGGGTGGGGTTGTAAACTCTTTCGGAATGTCGTTCACTCTTGCAATTTGGGCGGCACATGCAGCGAGAGGCAACGAGTTGGGCAGCGGCGGAATTCAAGGACATTGACTTGGGCGACCAGCGCCTGAACAAGCGGGCGGTGCTGCTAGCGGAGCGGCTCGCAGAGAAGCCGACGGCAAGCATACCCAGCGCATGCGGCGGCTGGGAGGAAACGGCTGCGGCGTACCGCTTCCTGGCTCAGGATGAACTGGACTGGCGCGATATTCTGGCGCCCCATTGGCAGAGTTCAGCCGAGCGGATGCGAGCTTGCGAAGTGGTGCTATGCATCCAAGACACGACGGAGCTGGACTTTAACGGCCAGGCCATCGCAGGCCTGGGACCGCTGTCGTATGAGGCGCAACGTGAGCTATATCTGCACCCGACTTACGCGGTAACGCCAGCGCGCGAACCGCTGGGCGTGCTTGACGCCTACATGGGGGCGCGCGAGCCCAAGGGTGCGGATGGCGTTCGCCCCGGCATCAAGGAAAGTACCATTGGACCGAAGGATATGAGCGGGTTGCCGAACAGGCGACCGCACTGCCTGCCACGCGACTCGTCTATGTGACTGACAGAGAGTCGGACATCATGGCGTTGATGATCAAGGCAAAGGAGTTGGGCCACCCGGCGGATTGGCTACTGCGCTCGCAGCACAATCGCACCTTGCCTGGCGGCGGCAAGCTGTGGGAGCAAGTAACTGCGGGTGAGCCAGTGGGCAGGATTCACTTCACGCTGGCAGCCCGTCAGGCTCAGCCGGCGCGCGCGGTACGGCAGCAGGTGTGGGCGCAACGTGTTGCGTTGCCTGACGCTGCAGGCGGCGTGGTGAGTGCCACTTGTATTGTCGCCCGGGAGGTCGACCCGCCGGCAGGCGTCAAGCCGATTGAATGGCGACTGCTGAGTAATCGCGAGGTGAACGACCTTGACGCGGCCGCGCAGCTTATTGACTGGTACCGCGCGCGTTGGGAGGTGGAATTGTTCTTTCATGTGCTCAAGAACGGCTGTCGAGTCGAGGCGTTGCAACTTGCATCGATGGCACGGCTTGAGCGTGCCTTGGCGCTGTTCATGGTGGTGGCATGGCGCATCGCTCGGTTGATGCGACTGGGTCGAACTTGCCCGGACCTGGATGCAGGGCTGCTGTTCGAGCGCGATGAATGGCGCGCGGCATTCAATCTCGACAAGAAGAAGCCGCCGAAGACGTCACCGCGTCTGAATGAGGTCGTGCGCTTGGTCGCTATGCTCGGCTGCTTCCTGGCGCGCAAAGGCGACGGCGAACCCGGAGTCAAGACTATCTGGCAAGGCCTGCAGCGAGTGGTGGATTTCGCCGCCGGTCTTCGGTACGCCCGTGAACTTGACGACTGAGATGTGTGTAACCAAATGCGCTAAAGGTCGGCTTCTGTCGCCCACTGCCAAAACTTAATCACAGGTAGTCTTGGGTGGCGTATACGCAAAACTCCTTTTGGGGTGTGAGGTGCATTTGCGTCTTCGACGCGAGACACTTTTAACCCCCGAGGGGCTTGATATAGGGTCGGAATCACACTATCAAGTTCCAACCTTCTCAACATATTTAATGACGAGACACCCAGTCCAATACCATATTGGCC
The DNA here is from genome assembly GCF_000069785.1 of Cupriavidus taiwanensis LMG 19424. Classification (NCBI taxonomy): domain Bacteria; kingdom Pseudomonadati; phylum Pseudomonadota; class Betaproteobacteria; order Burkholderiales; family Burkholderiaceae; genus Cupriavidus; species Cupriavidus taiwanensis. The sequence goes on from NC_010529.1 coordinate 302,191, forward strand.
CCTTCATCGATAGACATTGTGCATGTGTCGATGAAGATATCGGGACTTGTTGGTCTTTCATATGGCGAATCAATGCCGGTGAAGTTTTGGATCGCCCCCCGTCTGGCAAGTCGATATAGTCCTTTAGTGTCGCGAGCCTCTGCTACGGCCAATGGTGCGTGAACGTAAACTTCAGCAAAGACATGTTTCCCCGCAATTAACCTAGCAAGCTCTCGGTCGGAATGGAAGGGTGAGATAAGGCATACAAGCACTACGATGCCGGCGTCGGCCATAAGTTTGGCAACTTCAGCCACGCGCCGAACATTTTCGCGTCGATCCTCCTTGTCAAAGCCAAGATCTTTGCAAAGGCCACGCCTGACTGAGTCGCCATCAAGAATATAAGTGAGCCGCCCGCACGCATGCAGGGCTGCCTCAAGCCGGTCGGCAATTGCCGATTTCCCTGCGCCGGAGAGGCCTGTGAACCAGAGGATGGACGGGGCCTGACCAAGCAGTTGCGCTCTCGATTCCGGACCGACTCCGAAGTCGTAGATGTAAAGGTGAGGAGTGCGAGCATCGCTCATCATATTTCGTATACGTGTGTGAAATTGGACTTTGCAAACAACACGGGCGCCCGGCTTGCAAACGCGTCCTGCGAAGTCCACGTGCAAATTGGGCGAAGCTAGTTGAACGTCTACCTCTGAAACGCGTAGCTACGTCGGGAGCGATGTCGCCAATATCGGGTCTATGCTCCTTTGGAACGCACTACTGCTTCGTCCACATTCAATGTTGTGCTGCTTCCTTCCGTCTTTCTCCAAAGAATACCCTCGAACCAAACTTGTTCCACGCGCCCCCATTCACAAGCGGAAGCAGCGTCGGGGAAAAATCCTCGGCCGTGGAAATTCGCGCTTGTGTTGCAGAGCAAAGGAATACCTGTTAGCTTCTCATATTCGACCAAAAGCTCTGCTACGGGATGTTTAGAACTTCTATGGATGGTTTGCAAACGAGCAGTACCGTCAAGATGCACGACCGCAGGGATCTTGTCACGCCATTCCTTACGCGTTAGATGGTCGAAAAGCATGTAGGGGTCCGGAGTACCAGGCTCAAAGATGGACATTGCCTTATCCTCAAGGCATATTGGCGCCACCGGACGAAAATGCTCTCGATGCTTGACATCGTTCAGAAGATGTTTCATTGCAGCCGAAGTTGGGGCTGCCAAAATGCTTCTTCCGCCCAAAGCCCGAGGGCCCAATTCGGCACGACCGGCAAGAAAAATGACTGGCTTGTTATCTGCAAGTATGCGGGCGAGTTCCGAAATCGTGCACGGAAACGCAGTCCATCCCGGAGGGACGACGCCAAGTTTTGCGGAAGGCCCGCTATACACGGACCATTCCAACGGTATGAATCCCTGGTCCGCAGCCATCGCACAGCAAGCCGCACCAATTGCCGAGCCGCTGTCGTTGGGGAACGGAGGGACCCATATTGCAGCGAATAAGCCACTTTCACGTAATGCGCTATTCCATTTGATGTTTAGCGCACATCCCCCAGCAATGCACAGGTTTTGCGGAACTTGTATTGAATGACGCTGCAGCGCCATTCCGATTTCATGAACGAGAAGGCGCTCGAGGAAGACGTGAAAGGAGGCAAGCACATCTTGGTGAAGCTTCCCTTCAAGTCGAGGCACGCTAGCTTCGAAAAAATCACGGACGGGTTTCAACGAGCCTTCAGGTGCCCTAATATTCGCACGATAGCTGCGCGCCAACTCGCTGTTACCAGCGAAGTGATCGTCGTAAAGGCTGTGAAATACAGATACGATACTTTCATCGACGGACCCGAGCCCAATATAAGCCATGAGCTTGCCTGCCACGCCGAGATCCCATTCTGCTCCGCCTAGTTTCTTATAGGGACCAAAGTAGTGACCCGCCGCCGCATAGATATGGCCAACGAGGGGGAAAAGGCAGTCAACGCGGCGTGCCCCATCACGCTGCACATGGTAGAGCCTTGGGACGATGCCGCCATCCCAAACCAGACAAAGGGCGGGTTGCTCCTTTTGTGCAAACGGGCTGGTGCAGTATGCGGCCGCTACGTGCCCTGACACATGAGGAAAACTCTTGTACGGAAATGAACCTTCGCCGACCACCAAACCGTCGCCGTCAAGGGAGGCAAGGAGGTGATTGGCGTCGCTCTCAGCATACGGTGCGCCCTTTAGACTCATCGGAACAGATCCACTACGGACGTGGAATCTAGACTCCACGTCTCCGTCCCAGCCATCAATGACGAACTGGTCGATATCCACAGCGTTCAGCCCATGTTCCGCCAAAATGAGAGCGATTTCCTCAAGGTTCTCGATTTCCTGATAGCGCTTATTGTTCTCTCGCTTCTCCTGCTCGATGCAAAAAATCAATTTCCCATCTTCTACCACGGCGATGGCCCCGTCGTGCGTTAGCTTGATCCCGCAGATCCGCATGCTATTTCCTCTTTCTAACTCGGTAAACGTGTGTGTTGTGATTCGTCCGGAGATTTGCGAAATCGTGCTAGCGAGCAACCCTCAGTGAGCAATTGTCCTTTGCATTCAACGTGCTCAACTTCAGTCAACTCTTCTCTGAGCATAGCAAGCACAGTTTCTGCACCAGCAATGTGGCCCCATCTCCGGCAACTGTCGTCATGTGACGATCCGAATACCAACTGTCCGGCCGGCGCAAGCATTCCTGCGAGATTTAGAATCGTAGAACGCATTTCTTCAAGGTTATCCAAATAATAGAGAACTTCAGCGACCACGATTAGATCGAACTTGTCATGTGTCGAGAACTCTTTGACGTCTGAAACGATCCACGTAGTGTTCGCTGGCTCCTTCAGTCGTTCGCGAGTACGAGCTATCGCTTGCGGAACAACATCTATGACTGTGAGCCGTTGGCAGTGGTCCAAAAGTTTCTCCGTGAATGTCCCCGCAGCACATCCCACTTCGAGCGCATTAGTGACTCGGCCCTGCGCGAGTGACAATCGAAGCATATGTCTGTGACGTTCCTGTTCGTAAGGATTAGTGTCGAGGCGCCAGGGGTCATCTGTACTTAGTTCACGACGCAGCAATTCTAGGTTTGAAAGCATGGGAAAATCTTTCGGTTCCTAATAGTGGACCATAACGTAGGCTTCCTTCTGCTCGAAGATCGCCTACCAATCAATCCAGTAGAACTGTCTTCATAGCTCGGGTCCGTTGCGTTCGATTGTTTCGCCGCTTGGCCATTCTTGCAACGAACTGTTAATTGGCATAACCACGACGAGGACATCCTCTACCCGAGTAGACGGCAAATCCAAGTGGACGTTCGAGAGAGTTGAGCGCACACGAATTCCTTCGATGATTGTTCCTAGTCCATGTCGGCACAATCGGGAAAAGTGAGTTTTCAACTCGTGCCTGACGGTCCCGAAAGCGAACGGTATGCGAAGCTCTTGAAGCACGGGGTACATTGCGCGGATGGAATGGCTAATTCCGAATCCTTCAAGGTCCGGCCGAACTCCGTATAGACCTAGTTCGGCCACAAGCACATCGGCTGAATTTACCTTGATGAATCGTCGAAGTGCACCCATGTGTGCCGCAATCCCTTGAGAATCGTAAGCTATGGCGCGGAGCTCAGGCCGTGCGCCTGCCCAACTTCGACCGCCACTAAACGGCTTCGCATTGAAAGGCCCTGTCGGACCGTAGGTCGCTTTGAAAAACTCAGCCAATTCCAAATGGTCGGAGAGTTCAAGATCATTTTCCCAGCGTAGTTTCCACTGAACTTTTGGCGACGACATAAAAGTAACCTATTGGAAGAGTAATAGGCCAACCACAGTCACCTGGCGACCAATTAATTAAGTTGAGGCACAAAACTACGCATTGCTCGTGCGATGGTTTGAGCCATTCTAGGCTTCGAAATAGCTTGTATGCGGCCCCCCGCTGAAATGGCGCTTTAGCTCCACGAAGTTGCATACCGTCTCTCGCAGAGGTCGCATTTCCTGACGCCGAAGGGCCGTGCGTACTGAGCATGCGTGCGGAGATGTTCCAAGGAAGAACCAAATTGCGTCGAGGCAGGGGGCTGGATCGCGCAGTAGATCCTCATAGTCGATAGTCATAATCCGATCTCGCTGAAAGGAATTCGCGACGAGAGTGTGGAAGTCGTCAGCGATCCTGAAGTAGGCTTCGCATTCATCGATGGTCAACGTTACGTTGGGTGGAACGGCCAAGGAGTGGCACGTACCGTACTGTAGCCATTGACCACTTGTCCTTGCCTGAACGAGGGATCGCAGCGACTCCAGAGAATTTCTGCGGACAAATATCGCGCGAAGATGTGGCCAACCGATCAAGGTTTCAAAGAATCCTGGCCGCTCGCGGAACTGCGGTTGGTTAATCTTGCAGCCAACGTGGGTGAGCGCCGTCTTTCCAGAGCGGGTAGGGTAATATTGATAAGCTAGCTCAAGAAGGTCCCTATCGCTACGTAGGAGTCGGCTATTATCTGGCCAGTTCATATCGTACGGATTGAGCAATTCTCCGTTGCTCGACACATTTGGATGCAAATTCAGCAATTCTTCCAGATAGTGCGTACCTGTTCTGGGCATCCCAAGGATTACGAATGGTGCGGCTGTTGGCATGATTTCGCTAAAGAGTTGCACAGATATACATCAAGTGGTTAGCGGCGGTAGAAGGATTTGACCTATATTCAAATTCATCCTGGTCAGAGTGTCGATGCGATCATCAAGACATCAGACGCCGGCGAACAAGGTTTGTCGATAGGAAGAAGGGCACTATTGCGTAAAGGCAAAGTACGGACACATGCAGACCGACGCTCGCCGACGGGCGTCCAAGCATCGCGGGGCGGATGAGTTCGACGGAATGGGAAAGTGGAAGGGCTCTCGAAACAAGATGAAGGGCCCCTGGCAACTGTTCTACTGGGAAAATGACACCACTCAGGAAAAGCATCGGTGTGAGGACAAGCGTTTGGTAGAACACAAAGTAATCGTAACTCGGCGCAATCGCGACGAGGACCATAGCAAGGCTTGCAAATGCGAAGCCAGTTAGAACAATGACCGGTATTAGTAAAAAAATATTCGAGAGATCGGCATAGCCCAATGTTGCGGCAACCCCAGCCACCGCGGTGCCTGCCAATAGGGCTTTGCTGGCCGCCCACGTCATTTCACCGAGTACGACGTCGCCAACCGTAAGCTTTGTGCACAGGACTGCTTCCCACATGCGCTGCGTGTGCATCCGAGAGAAGGCCGCATAGATTGTCTCGACCGTTGCGGAAGTCATTGCACTCGCAGCAACCATACCGGCTGTCAGAAACGAAATATATGCAGATCCTTCAACGTGATCTATCAGTACCCCAACTCCGAAGCCAAGGCCGAACAGATACATCATTGGATCTGCAAGATTGCCAATTAGGGAAACGAGAGCAGCCTTCCGCCATGCTAAGAAATTACGGCGCCATACCGTACGCCAGTTCCAAGCGTTCGCGGGCAAAGTCATCATGAGTACGTCACGCATTATTTATTCCCTGATCTCACGTCCGGTTAGCCGCAGGAATACGTCCTCCAAATTTGCGGGGCGTTGTAGGACGCGCAGGCCAGAAAGCTCGCGTAAAGGTACCCGAATCTGTTCCAAATCGGAGGCGTAGCAGAACAGCGTCTCGCCGCTTACCTCGGTGCGGGGACCGTAGGGTGCTAGTAATGAACGCAGCTCGTGTGGTTTGCCGCCATATACTTCTAGCACTTCGGTACCGATTTGTTTCTGGACCAGACCCTGCGGAGTTCCCTCAACGAGCTTGCATCCGTCCTCTATTACGCAAAGCTGGTCGCACAACCGCTCCGCCTCTTCCATGAAGTGAGTAGTGAGAAGAATAGTCTTGCCCTTCGTTAGCAGCGAGCGTAATCGCTCCCAAATCAGGTGGCGCGCATGAGGATCCAAGCCGGTTGTGGGTTCGTCCATTACCAGAAGTTGGGGATCATTGATCAGGGCGCGCGCGATAGTCAATGCCCTTTTCATGCCGCCTGACAGTTCCGTGACGCGAGCATGGGATTTTGTTTCAAGATGCGCGAACTCAAGCAGAGATGGAATCGCCGCCTCGATCTCGGCTGTGGTCATGCCAAAGTAGCGTCCAAAGACAATCAGGTTCTCGCGTACCGTAAATCCTGGTTCCAGATTGTCGAATTGCGGAACTACGCCGATGCGAGCGCGAGCTCGGCGTGCTCGTATTGGTACGGGCTCTCCCAAGACTGTGATCGTGCCGCCGTCAGGCATTGCCATTCCCAGAACCATTCGAGCAATCGTGCTTTTACCAGCGCCGTTAGGGCCCAACAAGCCAAAGCATTCGCCAGTTTTCACACAAAAGGATAGATCATTGACGACAGGCTTGCCGCCATATGACTTTCTAACGCCGGAGAACTCGATCGCTGCGGTGGACATGAAGCTCGGGAATAAAAGTGTGTTGTTGTCTACTGAAGGAAGCTCGAACAAGTAATATCTATCCTACTCGGTATAATATTCATTTCCCGATGTCACGCACGTAGAGGGCAAACATTTATTACCAGTAATTTCAGAACGAGAAGTTGAATGCGTTTCGCCAGCTGTATATTTTTCCGGAGATTCCGATGATGGATAGACGGACTTATCGTGCGAACTGTTTAATGCCTCGCCTCGCGACAGCCAATCGCTATTTCCGAGCGTGCACAATGCGTAGGCCTTCACCGGAAGTAGAAGGAACAGGTTGATCAGGGTATGCGCCGAGAATCCAAAAAATCTCAGCTGTCGAGCGCGAATAGCCGCTACGGTGGACCGAACGAACGTCATTGAGGCAATTGTTATGCACGCCGGCCAAGGAATTGTTGCCGTCATCACAAACTGTGCAAGTCCACTGATGACTGAGATCGCTAGCAATAGCGAACCAACGTTCTGCGCAAGGGTGTCCAGCGTAAGAAAGCCATTGAGGTGGGGCAACAGACGTAGCGAGAGGAGCGTGTCACGGTATGTGCTGCGTGCCCACCGGAGCTGTTGTCGAAGATACGGTATGAGCTTATCTGGCACAACAGTAGCCGCGATAGCGTTAGGAACATACTCTGTTCGATAGCCTGCAGTCAGCATGAGAATCGTCAAATGGCGATCTTCACCAAAATCACTTTGCTTGCCCCGGAAGAACTGGGTTTCGTATTTGTCAAGAAGACGAAGAAGCGCGGAGCGACGGTATATCGCACAAGGACCGCAGCAGCACATAACGGCGCCAAATCTTCCCTGAGCCGCTCGCTCCTCGTTACATGCGAGCCAGTACTCCATGTCGATCAATCGAGTCAACCACGACTGCTTTCGATTACTGGCTGTCAACTGTCCCATGGCGGCACCAATCGATCTGTCCCGCATCTTGAGTACAAGGTTTTTTACGACATCATGGGCCAGCGTCGTATCTGAGTCGACGTTAAGTATGAGCTCTCCATACGAGGAACGTATTGCGGCGATCTGTGCTTTACGTTTACCCACGTTCTTGGGAAGAAGAATAAAGTTAAACCTCGGATCTTCCTCATAGTCCCGGTAGACCGCGCCCAACGCATCACGGTTACTTGAGCCGTCATCAATTACATAAACGTTCAATACTCCGGCATACTCCTGCTTTGCGATTGAAGTAAGGCAAGCTCTGAGCGTGGCCGGGTTTTCGTTGAAGCAGGGCACAATAACGTCGACGTCCGGCCGCCATTCCGGATCAACGACCTTGGTTGACGCAGGAGTACACCGTGTTGGTCGACTATGCAGAACCTGTGCGCTCTTATAAATGGTGGATAGGAGTGCGTACAATAAAACAGAAGTCGTGTTGATTGCGGCCGGAATATTCATCTTTGTCGTTTTGTCAGGGGGGCGTTAAGAAATTTTCAGATTACAAGACTACGCTGATCCGCAAAGAGAATCAGATGAAAATCCGAGGCGAGTTATGAGCGCCATTTAAGCTCAGATCGACGCGGTTCGGTTGGAAGCACGCGACGTCTGATGTATAAATTTCGGAACTGAGGCGCGGCGAGTACAATATGAGGTAAGAGAGCCGGCTGCTTGATTTGATGTTAGCGTTAGGAGCAATGCCTACCAATGGGGAAAGGCGGGGACTTGGTTCAGTACTATCTGTTTCTTGTGTCAGTAATTCCTGATGTACTCACGTCCGACGAGATGAACTTTTGATAAATGTTCCCTAGAAGACGACCCAGGGGTAGTGGAGAACACATTCGTCTCGGGGTCTATGTGGGATAACAGGTTCTTAGGCAGTCCGTACTGGATTGATCTGTCCGCGTAGTTTGGGCAGTGAGCTGATCACAAAGTTACGTTCCTTCAACGCCGAAATTAGCCGAGGAAGCGCCCTCACGGTTTGCTCTCGTGATGCTGTGTACGGGCGTGATGCCAATTCGTTCGGTGGACTGCCATCATGCAATAGCACGATTGCCCCCGGCTCTACGGTCGCCAAGACCGTATCGACAATCAGATCAACTCCCGGGCGGGCCCAATCTTGAGGGTCTACCGACCAGTGAAGCGGTGTAAGACCTGCATTCATTCCTTCGACGCATACTTCAGGAGTCCATATTCCATACGGTGCACGCAAGAAACGCACAGCTAGGCCAGGGGAGGCCTTGGTGATGATTACATTCGTATCGAGTATTTCGCGTCGCAACACATCGCGGTTGCATTGGGACAGATCGAGATGCGTCATCGTGTGGTTGGCAACTTCGTGTCCATCGGAGATCATTCGCCGAATTAGCTCCGGATGTTCCGCTGCGTATGCTCCGAGGACGAAGAACGTGCCGGGGACATGAAATTGGCGCAATATGTCCAAGATCTTCGGTGTCCATGTCGGATTCGGCCCGTCATCGAATGTAAGAAAAACCTTACGTGGTTTGACTTTGGCATCACGTTCTCGAATTTTCCTCGGCCAAGACAAACGTTCCGATGGTTCGCTGTGCACCTTTTCAGCCATGATTCGTTACGTTACCTTTGTGGTTTGCACGCTATGCCTTCGGTCTCAAAGTGCGCCGTCCGCAATGGGACACGGAGATCTGCTAATCGTTAGTCGCCACAACTTTGCGTCAGCGGCGCAAATTTGTACAATCGATTGTTTCGATATCAATCATCGATGATGTGGATGGCTCCATATGCGCTTCAAAGGCCTTGACCTGAACCTTCTCGTCGCACTTGACGCACTCATGACGCACCGGAATCTGACAGCCGCGGCGCATAGCATCAACCTAAGTCAGCCCGCTATGAGCGCAGCTGTCGCGAGGCTGCGAGACTATTTCAGTGACAGTCTTTTTGTTATGCGTGGGCGGGAGTTCGTTCCGACTGCTCGTGCGATGGAACTTGCCGGTCCCGTCCGTGAAGCACTATCGCACGTCCAGCTCTCGATCATTTCGCGTGACGTATTCCTGCCATCTAAGTCGAAACGACGTTTCAGAATTTGTCTTTCGGACTTCATGACACTTGTCTACTTTAAGAAGGTCATGAAGCGCGTCGCATGCGAGGCGCCTTCCGTTAGCTTCGAGCTATTCTTTCCTGACGATGAACCTGGCGAATTGCTCAGACGAGGCGATGTTGATTTCCTGATACTACCGGAGTTGTTGTTGAGTGATACACATCCCAAGGCGCGTCTTTTTGAAGAGAAGCTTGTGTGCGTAGGTTGTCCGACAAATAAGCAGCTGTCCCGAAGACTCGCTTTGGAAAAGTACATCTCGATGGGGCATGTGACTGTAAGGTTCGGACGTTCACGCCGGCCCTCGATAGAGGAGTTTTTTCTCCTTGAGCTGGGATTCAAGAGACGGGAAGAGATTGTTGTACCAACCTTTGACCTGATCCCACCGATGCTGTCCCGTACCGATCGCATCGCAACACTGCCACTACGACTAGCTCAGTATTTTGGCGAAGTGGTTCCTTTGAGGATTGTCGATGTACCGCTGCCACTTTCCTCGTTTACGGAGGCTATCCAATGGCCTGCGTTACATACCGGCGATCCAGCAAGCATTTGGATGCGCCAGGTGCTATTGGAAGAGGCAAAAAGTTTGGCTAGTGTTGACGCGAAGAAGTCTGACTGATAATCGATGTCCGGGCAGTCACAAGAGGTGCCAATTGTATTCAATCTCGTAGGTATTGAGATCCCTTCAATCCAGCAGGGCACAAGTTTCAGAACTACGATGCACCGGCAGATGAGGCTCTACCCATACTTCGCGCGCTTTCTACCCCTGTTGGTGTGCAACCCCTCATATGAGGCGTTAAGCATAAGACGACCTCGATGGTCGGAGCGACGTCAACGCAGGATTGTGTTAAAGGCGCCGTTTTTTCAGTTAGTATCCTATGCGCGCACAGAGAGGCGTTGTTGTCCTCCGTGTCCCTCCGACATCGCCACTGCGATATTGTCCGTTTGTTGACATTGTAGATGTCCGCCCACTTGGCGGCATCGTTCGAACTTGCCATAGCGCGCAGCAAACTAATGTGTCGTTGTGACCTAGTCGTGTTTGCTGACGGCGTTTGACGAGCCATCCCGGGGAGTTTAAATCCATGCCGCATTTCTATGCTAACGATTTCGATTTGGTGTACGAGGTAGTGCAGACACTAGTTTCGTCGCGGGATGCTGAGCAGACGTTGGACAGATCCTTACGGCATCTTTCGTCTGCGCTAGGATGGCGCTCCGCCTTCATAGCCGTCGCGGAGCCGGGTGGATATCTAGCTGGTTTTTGTTCCACGGGACTTTCGGAGGGCTGGCGCGAGCGCGTACGCTTTCTTCCCGATGAGGGAGTCGTGGGCCGCATTCATTCAAGTGATTCGCCTATCATTGTCCCTGAGATTCACGACGAACATTTTCTCGCGGACCGCTTCGGAACTGCTAATGAATTGGACGGTGATCATATCGCTCTCCTGGGAACTCCTATCCGGCATGAGGGCCGTCCGCTCGGGGTGCTGGTCGCATTTTGTGAGAATCGAGACGGAACGCGCGCCTTTGCTAACGATCTTCAACTTATGAAAGTTGTTGCAGCGCCGATGGGGCAAGCGCTGCTGCTTAATCGCGAGGCGATGAACAAGGGCGGTTACAGGGAACAGGTATGTAGACGTCCACAGAAGGAGCATCATCCTTTGCGCAATATAGAGAACGCGGTAGGCCATTCCCCATCGATGCAGAGGGTGTTTGCGCAAGTCCATCAAGTCGCCCCGGCGAGGGCGACAGTACTCTTGCGCGGTGAAAGCGGAACGGGAAAGGAATTGATCGCACGCGCAATCTATAGCTTGTCTCGGCGTAATGATCAGCCATTCGTTTCGGTGAACTGCGCGGCGCTTTCAGAGACTCTCCTGGAGAGCGAACTGTTTGGCCATGAGAAGGGAGCGTTCACGGGGGCGCAATCGCAACGGAAAGGTAGATTCGAACTAGCGCACGGCGGCACACTATTTCTCGATGAAATTGGCGATATCTCACCGTCCTTCCAAGCGAAGCTGTTGCGGGTTCTGCAAGAAAGGGAGTTTGAGCGCGTAGGAGGGGCCACGCCTGTAAGGGTTGATGTGAGGCTAATCGTTGCGACAAATCGCAACCTCGAACGGATGGTCAAAGAGGGTGAATTCCGAGCAGATTTGTATTATCGCATTAATGTGGTAAGCATTCGTCTGCCACCCCTACGTGAGCGCCGCGAGGACATCCCGGCTTTGGCGCAATACTTTTTAGATCGATTCAACCGTGACAACGGCAGGTCGCTGCGCTTCACAGAAGGAGCATTGAGCGTGCTTTCGGGTTGCTACTGGGCCGGTAACGTACGTGAGTTGGAGAACTGCGTTGAGAGGACCGCGACGATGGCACTCCACGATTCCATTGATCGGCTCTCATTCCTGTGTGAGATGGATAAGTGTCTAACCCAAGGATTGCATGACATCGAGCGCGAAGACGCCGTACGTCCGGGCCGATCGGCAAACGCTGCAGCGAGCGAGGAGATCACTCCTACAGTCTCCGTAGATGCAGGTCACGAGAGCGCCAGATTTGCCCTGCCCAGCAGGAACGATAGACCTCAAGGCGAGAGAGAGCGACTCATTTGGGCCATGGAGCGCTGTGGCTGGGTGCAGGCAAAAGCGGCGCGGCTCTTGGGTATTACGCCACGGCAGATTGGCTACGCGCTGCGTAAGAACGGGATCGAGCTTCGCCGTTTCTGATGGCAGAATATCGCTGCCTGCGGTGGTCTAATGTCCTTGGACAGGTCGATAGGAGGATAATCCGTAATCGACGAGTGAAAAGATAGATGACAAGAAGGCGCCGACAATTTGACGCCAGCTTCAAGCTGGAAGTAGTACGGATGGTACGAGACCAAGGCCTATCGGTGAACGAAGTTTGCCGGTCGATGGAGCTTGGTGAGTCGGCCGTTCGGTGCTGGATCGCGCAGTATGATGCGGAGTGCGCTGGTGGACCTGGGGTGGGAAAGCCGCTGACGGCAGAACAGCAGCGCATCCGGCAATTGGAGGCGGAGAATCGGCAACTGCGCGAGGACAATGCTCTGCTAAAAAAAGCGTCGGCCTTCTTTGCACGGGAACTAAAGTGAGCTACCGCCTGGTAGCCCATTTGCAACAGGAGGCCGTATCGGTCAGTGATGCCTGCCGGGTATTGCAGGTGAGCCGCTCCGGCTACTATGCGCACCGCCGCGCCAAGCCGAGCACGAAGGCTCTGCAGGAGCAGACCCACGTCAAAGCGGCGTTCGCTGCCAGCGGCGCGAGCTACGGCAGCCGGCGTGTCATGCATGCGCTGAGGGCACAAGGGCTGCGCCTTGGCCGGTACCGGATTCGTACGCTGATGCGCGAGGCAGAGCTGCGCACGAACTGGAAGCGTAAGTTCGTGTCGACGACCAACAGCAAGCACGCTCTGCCAGTGGCCGAGAACGTGCTGGATCGTCAATTTGACGTGGCTGAGCCGAAGCGGGCCTGGGTGTCGGACATCACCTATGTCCGCACGGCCCAGGGCTGGCTGTATTTGGCTGTCGTGCTGGACTTGTACTCGCGCAAGGTCGTGGGCTGGGCGATGGCGCCGACCATGCCGACGGACCTGGTCATGTCGGCGCTGACCATGGCGCTGCAGCAGCGTCGGCCAGGACCAGGACTGGTGCTGCACTCGGACAGAGGCAGTCAGTACGCGAGCGCAGAGTATCAGGCTTTGCTGAGACGGCATCAGATCGTTTGCAGCATGAGTCGAAAAGGCAATTGTTGGGATAACGCGGTGATGGAGCGGTTCTTCCTGAACCTGAAGATGGAGCGCGTGTGGCGGGGCCTGTCAGTTTTTTTGTGTGCAGGGCAGGTAAAGGCTCACCGTCGATGGAACGGTGAGCCAGCAATATCTTAACGATAAGGGTGGGTGAAGCGTTCCTCGTAGAGGATCGCAAACTGGTTCATGGCAGCCTTCCAGTCATGGGTTGAACTGCCCCACTTCACCGTGATGTTTCGCAGCGCCAGCCACAGCAGCTTGGTCGCCGCCTCGTCGCTGGGGAAGTGACCGCGCGTCTTGATGATCTTGCGCAGCTGCGCGTTGATGCTCTCGATCGCGTTGGTAACCGGCATGATAGGAACCGGTGCCCTTCCTCTCCTCACCGTGTAACTTGGTGTATGGTTCGACCATCCGGGACAGGGGCACCGGGGAGCACTTCGGGTGGGCAGGCCGTTCATATACGTTGAGCTGCGAGCTCGTGTTAGTAGTTGGCCGCCCCTGCGACCCGCCCGGTTGCGCTGCGAGCGCGAATCCGTAGTTGTCGTGCTGTCCCACCGGCTCCCATTTGCGATGTTTCCCATGGGAGACGCCAATGCGAGTGATAGGACTGGATGTATCGCGATCGGTGGCCGAGATCGCCTATTTGGAGAATGGCCGGCTACGCGCCGGCGGGCGCGTCGGACTGCGACGCGACGAGCTGGAACACTTTGCTGCCAAGCTAAAGCCCGACGACCACGTGGTACTCGAGGCGACCGGCAACACGATCGCCATCGCGAACGTGCTGACAGGTCATGTCGGCAAAGTGATTGTCGCCAACCCGTTGCAAGTCCGCCTGATCGCAGAAGCGCGCGTCAAGACGGATAAGATCGATGCCGCGATCCTTGCGCAACTCTATGCGAGTGGCTTCCTGCCCGAGGTGTGGATTCCAGACGAGGCCACGCAAGCGATGCGACGGCAGGTGTCGCGCCGCGCCCAGATCGTGCGGCAGCGGACGCGGCTCAAGAATGAGATTCACGCTGTCCTTGCCGCACATCTCATCGCACGGTGTCCTGCGACAGACCTGTTTGGCAAGAAAGGGCGGGCCTGGCTGAGCCTTCAGCCGCTACCCATGGACGAGCGCATCGGGATTGACCAGCGGTTGCATGAGCTCGACAGGCTGGCAGAGAATCTGCAGCAGGTTGAGCGCGTCCTGGCCCAATCCGCTATTCAGGACGACAGGCTGCGCAAGCTGCTGACCATCACCGGCATCAACACCACCGTTGCGATCGGGTTGATCTCGGCCATTGGCGATATCGCTCGCTTTCGTTCGCCGCAGAAACTGGTCAGCTACTTTGGCCTCAATCCTTCGGTCTACCAATCCGGCTTGCAGCCAGCAAAGCACGGACACATCAGCAAGCGCGGACGTTCCTATGCGCGTGCCATGCTGGTCGACGCTGCCTGGGCCGCAGCCCAAACGGCCGGCCCCGTCCGAGCCTTCTTCCTTCGTATCCGGGATCGTCGCGGTCAGCAGATCGCGGCTGTTGCCACGGCACGCAAGGTGGCGATCATCGTGTGGCACGTCCTCACGCGTAACGAAGCCTTCGCCTGGGATCGCCCGGCGCTGACTGCGCGCAAGACCCGTGAGCTGGAACTGCAGGCAGGCATGCCTGCGCGTCGCGGTAGCCGCAAGGGGTCTGCCGCCGCCTACAATCTGAAGTCCGTCCGGGATCTGGAGCGTGCGGCAGGCGAACAAGCTGAGCACGCTTACCAACGGCTGTTCTCGCGCTGGAAGCAAGCGCGACCGCAGGCAAGTGCGGTACGCGCTCCGTGGCCACCAATACGGACGCCATAAACGAGCGAAAGCACACCACGCGCTTGTCAACTTCATCCGTCGTGTAAATGATCTTGCGGATCGCCGGCGGGAACGTAAAGAACGGGATCACCTGATCCCAGGCGCGACGCCAGGATGCGCCGATCGGTGCATACCGCCGACCCCATTCCCCGTTCTCGAAGGCCGCCAACTCGGCCAGCGCGGCCTCGACGGTGGGGGCCGTGTACACGGGCTTGAGCGCCGCCGCCACGGCGCGGCGCTCCTTCCAGTTGGCGTACTCCAGGCTGTTGCGGATCAGATGCACGATGCAGGTCTGCAGGGTGGTGTTCGGGAACACCGCGGCCAGGGCCTGTTCCATGCCCTTAAGGCCATCGGTCACCGCGATCAGGATGTCTTGGGTACCCCGGGTCTTCAGGTCGTTGAACACCTTCATCCAGAACTTGGCGCCTTCGGTGCTCTCGATCCACAGGCCCAGGATGTCGCGCGTGCCGTCGGGCAGCACGCCCAAGGCCAGGTAGACGGCCTTGTTGCGCACCACGCCGTCCTCGCGCATCTTGACGCGCAGCGCGTCGAAGAACACCACCGGGTACATCACCTCCAGCGGACGGGCCTGCCAGGCGGTCACCTCGTCCATGACCGCATCGGTCACCGAACTGATGAATTCGGGCGAGACCTCGGTGCCGTACTGTTCGGCCAGAAACGCCTGGATCTCGCGCAAGGTCATGCCGCGCGCATACATGGCGATGATCTTGTCGTCGAACCCGGTGAAGCGCCGCTCGTGCTTGGAATCAGGATCGGATCAAAGCTGCCGTCGCGATCGCGAGGGATGTCTAACCGCAGCGGCCCGTCGTCGGTCAGAACCGTCTTATTACTTGACCACTACAGCCTGGGTGCTTCCCTACACCTATGACAAAAGTTTGTGACAACTCAACGCATTGGTCTACCCTCGAGGAACTTCAAAGTGTCGGGATCGATTCCAACTCTGCGACAGGAGCGGCCATCCACGACAGTCGCGGGAGCGGGCGTGTAGGGCTGCATAACGGTAAATGCATGGCTGCGACGATGGTACGCAACTTGCTGATCTTCGCGAACCGCAGAGCGTATGGAGCCGTTATGTCGCGAAAGGCGAGGGCTGCCGATCTTTTTGACCAACCGAATTGTGCGAAGAACCGGGCCAAGAGCGAGGAAGAGCGAAAGCTGGGCTGCTCAAGGCAGCTTTCACCGGGCGCGGCCGCTGGGGGCTGCGCTTTCGATGGGGCAAAAATTGCACTTCAGCCTGTAGCTGACGTGGCGCACCTCGTGCATGGACCAATCGCATGCGAAGGCAACTCTTGGGACAACCGCCAGGCGGCCTCATCAGGGCCGACGCTCTATCGCACTGGCTTCACGACTGACATCAATGAGTTCGACGTGATCTACGGGGGTGAACGACGTCTATTCCGTAGCGTCCGCGAGATCATTGAAAAGTACAATCCACCTGCGGTCTTTGTTTATCAAACGTGTGTTACTGCGTTAATCGGCGATGACATAGATGCAGTGTGCAAGCAGGCTTCAGTAGAATTCAGTAAGCCAGTTATACCGGTGCACGCGCCTGGGTTCGCTGGATCAAAGAACCTCGGCAATAAGCTTGGCGGCGAGGCGCTTTTGAATTATGTGATAGGTACCCGTGAGCCGGCATATACAACGCCCACAGACATCAACGTAATCGGCGAGTACAACCTGTCAGGCGAGTTATGGCAGGTAAAGCCGCTCTTGGACGAACTTGGCATCCGTCTTTTGTCGTGTATAACTGGCGATGGCCGGTACAGCGATATTGCGAGCGCGCATCGGGCCAGAGCAAACATGGTGGTCTGTTCGAAGTCCATGGTCCATGTGGCAACTAAGATGCAAGAGCGTTATGGGATTCCATACCTTGAGTGCTCATTCTACGGAATTGGCGACACAAGCAACGCTCTCCGCCAGATCGCGAGTCTGTTGGTGCAGCGAGGGGCATCTGGAAAGCTGTTAGACAGTACAGAGCGCCTGATTCAAGCTCAGGAGGAGCGGGCATGGGAGCGGATTGCCACGTACCGTGCGCGTCTTGAAGGTAAACGGGCGCTGCTAATCACAGGTGGCGTGAAATCATGGTCAGTTGTGGCTGCGTTACAGGAGGCCGGCTTAGAAATCATTGGCACAAGCGTGAAGAAGAGTACCAAGGAAGACAAAGAAAGAATCAAAGGGATCCTCGGACAGGACGCGCTCATGTTCGATAACATGACGGCGCGCGAGATGTACAAGCTATTGCACGATGCAAAGGCCGACATCATGCTGTCTGGTGGGCGCTCACAGTTTATCGCATTGAAGGCGCTTATGCCTTGGCTTGACGTAAATCAAGAACGTCATCATCCGTATGCCGGGTATGAAGGGATCGTGGAGTTGATCCGAGAGATAGAGCGTACTATTTACAACCCGGTGTGGCAACAGGTGCGAATCCCAGCGCCGTGAAATAACGGAGGTGAAGTCGACTGGTCAAAAGATTCGCGGCACAGCTAATGTACTCGGAATACTAAGCCGCCACAGAATCCAGGAAGTACATCTCTACGCGTGGCGGCGGTCTAGGAAAGTGAGGAGACCATTATGGCTATCGTGATCCAATCTGAAAAAGCCTGCACGGTAAACCCGTTGAAGACTAGCCAGCCGCTCGGCGCTAGCTTTGCGGCTATGGGGCTTGAGGCCTGTATGCCCGTATTGCACGGCTCACAAGGTTGCACGTCGTTTGCCTTGGTTTTGCTGACGCGACATTTCAAGGAAGCAATCCCGCTGCAGACTACCGCAATGGATGAAATCTCTGCGGTTTTGGGCGGATACGATAATGTCGAGACGGCATTGCTTAACATCCGAAAGCGCGAGGCGCCGAGAATCATTGTGGTCTGTTCAACAGGTCTCACCGAGACCAATGGCGAGGATCTCGATGGTCATCTAAGAGCTATACGCAAAGGTAATCCAGAACTTTTCAATACAGAAATTGTGTATGTCTCGACGCCAGATTATGTTGGCGCTTTCGAGGACGGCTACAGCAAAGCTGTGGTGGAGATTGTCATGGAGCTGGTAGAGCCGCTGCCTGCTATTTATCGACAAATTAGCGTGTTGCCGGGAAGCCATTTATCGCCGCGCGACGTTGAAGAACTACGCGTGATAGTCCAGTCATTTGGCCTAGACCCAATAATCCTCCCTGACATTTCCGGTTCGCTCGATGGCCACTTTGATTCAGAATGGCGTGGCGTAACGCGGGGCGGAACCACGCTCGAACAAATCCGCGCTGCTGGGGCATCTTCTTTCACAATTGGCATTGGAGAGCAGACTCGTGCTGGTGCGCGAGCGTTACAGGAAATATGTGGCACGCCATTTGAAATCTTCGAACGTCTCACGGGTCTAGAACCTAACGATCGATTATTGCGGCTTCTCGCGCAGTTGTCAGGGCGAGCCATTCCAGAGAAGTATCGTCGGCAGCGTGAACAACTTCTGGATGCAATGCTGGACAGTCACTTCTATACGGGGGGTATAAAGGTTGCGATTGGTGCAGATCCGGACATGCTCCTTTCGGTTGGGTCACTGCTGCACGAGCTAGGGGCAGAACTATCAGTCTGCGTCAGCACGACCCCATCTCCAGCGCATGCGCTTTTGCCCGCAAGCGAAGTAGTGCTGGGCGACTTGGAAGACATGGAACGTGCGGCTGGCAATTGCGACGTGCTAATCACTCACTCGCATGGCCGCCAAATGGCTGCGCGACTCGGTAAGCCGCTGATGCGCGTAGGCTTCCCCGTATTCGACCGCGTCGGAAATGCACATCGATGTCAGATAGGATATCGAGGCACGATGGACCTGATTTTCGAGATTGCAAATCTGATGCTCGAGCGAATCCAGTTCCGCGCACCGAAGGATTAGCCCCTATCCACGATCAATACCCATCGCGCTCCGGAAACACCGGTGATCTGATCTCAAGGTTTCCTCCAGCCACTATGTGATCCTACAAGGAGACGGCACATGAAAATCGCCTTCGCTACGCAAGATAAGGAGCATGTTGACGCCCACTTTGGGTGGGCGAAACATATACTCGTCTATGACGTGACAGCCGCCGCGCACAGGTTCATCCAGGCTTTCGATTTCAGCGACACGCCACAGAAGCACGACAACGAAGAGAAACTGGGTCAAAGGCTTGAAGCAATCCATGACTGCGCGATATTGTACGTCGCCGCGATTGGAGGTGCCGGAGCCGCGCGGGTTGTTGCGCTGAAGATCCACCCTATCAAGGTGGCAAAGGCGGAGCCTATTGAAACGATCCTTAGAAAGCTGCAGGAGGTGTTGAAGGGGACGCCGCCTCCGTGGTTAAGGAAGGTGATCAAGAAGGATTCGGGCACGGCATACGATTTGGGCGCGGACGACGGGTTAGCGAATAATCGCGCCTACCTCAAAGAGAAGGACTATCCTCCGCCACAAATAACTGTTGGTGCTGAAACTGACAGCGAAGACAGGATAGATGACCCTGAGGCAACAAAAGCTCGTTTGAAAAGATTGAACACGCTTGCGGTGCAAGCCAAGATGGATCTACACGATTTATCCGAAGAGTTGCCGGCCAGTTGGGAGAAAATTTTAGTGGTTGCCAGACGCTGCCACGAAATCCACGCCGCGTTGATGGAGGCGCGGAAAACCGCCGGCTTGGCTTATAAGTGAATATCGCGAGAATGCAAACGTGAATGACAACTTTACTGTAGTGCTACCAAGTGGCGCGATCTGGACACCGAGCTTCGTAAATTCTATCGATCATCATAATTGTATCGGCTGTGGCCGATGTTTTCGTGTGTGTTCGCGCGGTGTCCTTCAATTGGTTGGAGTGAGCGAGGATGGCAGCCATATTTCCCTTGAGGGGGAGAACGAGAATGAGGAGGAGCTTGAGAAGAAGGTTATGACAATCTTGCATCGCGAGTATTGCATAGGTTGCACCGCTTGCGCGAAGATTTGTCCAAAAAAATGTTATACGCACGCGCCTGCTTAGGCCTTTGTTATGACGAAGATGAATTTTCACAGTACCCTAATGCGTCACGCGGTAGATGACGACGACTGCACGGTGCTGACGCTAGCTGGCGCCATTTCGTCGACGTTAGAGGAAGGAAATGTACATGGCCTCCCCATAATAGGACTTGACGCCAATGAAACTAGGTGGCTGCTTGCACACTGGTTTCCAGGTGCCGAGTATGCCTTATCTTTGGAGCTAAATAGGGAGGCAAACGCGCCAGACCCGATGTACTATGACGAAGTCGAAGAACTCGTAGCCTTGCTTGAGGCACACGCAGATCCGAGTGCCGGTACACCCATCGAGGTGCGCTGTGTTTCTCATGCATTGGCTTGCGGGTGTTTGAAAGACAAACATCTCTGGCAAAACTTACGCCTTCCATCCCGGGCCGCGCTGTTAGAGGTTCTGAGGTACTGGTTTCCCATGCTTGCCGAAAAGAACGTCCATGGAATGAAGTGGAAAAAGTTCCTCTACAAACAGCTATGTGAGCGTGATGCGCTATACGTGTGCAGGGCTCCGAGTTGCAGTGTTTGCCCCAGTTTCGGAGACTGTTTTGGGCCTGAATGACGAAAAAATAATCGCTTTTTACAAGTAGAGAACTGTCAGGGCCGGAACATATAAAAAGGATAAGGAGACTCATATCAGTTGGCGTTATCTCAATGGTGAACGAGCGAGAAAGGAATCAACGATATCTAAACCGATGCTGTTGTCGGGGTCCAGGCAGCGAAGTTTGTTCATCAGTTGGAGCGCCATGGCATGCTCGCCAAGCCGTATACTAAATAACGTCTGGGCTTTTAGGGTAAAGAGCCAGAAGCGAGCAGGGCCTGAAATAGTGAAGTCAGCGTCGCCAGGCCATACTGCCCGCCAATCAATGTTGATAGACGCCTGGCGCGCAGCAGCTACCAGGGCTTTGCCTGCGACTTCCCGCGCTTTTCGAAGCTTGCCGCAGCTTGCTTGTAACTTATACAGCATATAGTACGGTGGTAAGCAGGTGGGGAAGGAAAGAACTGTCGTCCATAAAATTACTTCCGCATCGTCATTTCCCCCTTCCGGAATTGTATTAATCAACTGCATGCCCGGGGGAGTGGCAGTGCTGCCAAAAAATTCGGCTAATTCGATATCGGTAATGAGGTTCATTCTTCTCTCCTGCAAGGTGGGGCGCCGGATGGTGTCTTTGCTTCCAGGCTGATGCGATGACCGCCGGAATGGTGAGTTGGGCGCACGTGCATCATAAAGAAGCAGTCCATACAGAAGGCCACTTGGATTAACGTCTCAGACGGTATGCAGGATTCAGCTTAGGGAAGAAGTTCTGAGATTATTTGTAAATGTGGCGCAGCAGTATGGTCAATACTGCTCATTTCATTGCGCTGTGGACTCAGCCGAACTTGAACTGGATGCCATGTCCGCCTCGCGGGTATTCCCATTCGACGTTACTGTGGTCGGTGCAGAGAATGCGGCAACTGCCGCATTCGAGGCAGCCGTCGGTAATGAGCGTAACGGCACCGTTGGTCTCAATGCGATAGCAAGAGGCTGGGCAGATGTAGGTGCAGCTTTTGTCGGCACAGTTATTGGCGCATACCTCCGCGTTCTTGACATGGATATGTGGCCTACCTACATCCACGCGATAGCGGTTTTGATATAGCTTTTCTTCGATGTTGACTATTACTTTTCTCATCGAAATGCCCTCCAGAGTTTGTACGCGTCGCCAAGAAGGCCGGGCAGAGTCCGGCTCTTTCGAAACTTTCCGATGATTTCATGTTTTTTCGTCGTCTTATCGATGCCGTCCACGGTAATCATCGTACGTGCTGCGAATGCGAGCAGGTCAGGATACGTCGTAAAGAACTGGGGGTTCTGTCGGAGGATCTCTGGCATGTGGCGATATTTGTGTAAATCTTTTATCACGAAGCTCCTATCGAGCGCGCTCTTGTACGCAGAAAGTACCTCGGCGCGGTAGCCACGACCCATGGCCTTTGCTCGAATTGCCGTTTCAGCAGCAAGGCGGCCTGTCGTCATTGCTAGGTTAGACCCCTCTCGATGCGCGGAATTGACGAAGCCTCCGGAATCGCCCACTATCATCCATCCATTGCCATATACTTTTGGAATCGTATTGAAGCCACCTTCTGGAATCAGATGTGCACAGTACTCCTTCATTTCGCCTCCATCAATTAGCGGCGCTATCGAGGGGTGGTGCTTCATCTTTTCGAGCAACTCATAAGGGCTCATGCGGTGTACGGAATTCTTGAAGTCACTTAACATGCAACCAACGCCGATGGTCAGGGATTCTCTATTTGTATAAAGAAAGCCCGTGCCCGTCATGCCATTGGTGATGCGGCCGACCATTTCAATAGCGACGCCTTCGTCCCCTGAAACGTTAAAGCGCTGGCGAATGGTTTCCTCGGGAAGAAAGAGAATCTCTTTGACAGCGAGCGCAACGTTATGCGCTTCAATTTCGCTGTGAAATTTTGCCTTTCGGGCGAGAGTTGAGTTGACGCCATCTGCGAGAATCACAATGTCTGCATACACGTCACCCTCCTCCCGGTCGCAGTGAACGCCGACAACTTGATCTCCATCCATAATCAGTTGATTCACCGTCGTCTCGCAGATGAGAAATCCGCCGGCCTCTCGGACCTTTGATGAGAACCATTTATCGAATTGAGCGCGGATAATGGTGTAACGGTTGTACGGTGGTTTGTTGTAGTCGTCGCTTCGTACGTGCGTGCCTACGAACGACGTATCGTCGAGCATCCACATGCGTTGCTCAATGATGTGCCGCTCGAGCGGTGCGTCGTCGCGAAATTCTGGGATAATTTGTTCGAGGGCATTCGCATAGAGAATCGCTCCCTGAACGTTCTTACTGCCCGGATACTCACCGCGCTCAACTTGGAGAACCTTTAGACCGGCCTTGGCCATCAAGTAGGCAGCGGCGTTTCCGGAAGGGCCTGCGCCAACGACAATTACGTCAAAACGCAAAGGTTCTGTCATTTGACTACCCTCATATGTCTGGACTTATGCTGCGCCAAGTGATCCTCGCAAGCTTGAGTCAATGCAGGCAGTAGTTGCATGGCATCTCCTACGATACCGTAATGCGCGTAGTCGAAGATTGGTGCGTTTTCATCAGTGTTGATGGCCACGATCACGTCAGAACTTTCCATCCCGACGCGATGCTGGATGGCACCGGAAATTCCTGCGGCGATGTAAAGTTTTGGTCGAACGGTTTTACCCGTTTGCCCTACTTGGCGCTCGGCTTCGACCCAGCCAGCTTGCACGCAGGGGCGAGTCGCACCCACTTCGCCGCCGAGGACACGCGCCAGATTGAAGACCAGCTTGAAGTTTTCAGGGTTCTTAAGGCCCTTTCCCCCACTTACAATCACATCCGCATAAGGAAGGTTAATCTTATTGCTTTTTGAATCGGCAATAAAATTGAGCAACTTCGTCACGATGTCGGACTCGATCATACCTAGTTGCTCATGAATAATCTCTCCGCAACGGCCGGTCTGAACTGGCGGCATCGCCATTACGCGCGGACGGACCGTCGCCATCTGAGGTCGGCATGCAAGTGTCATGATCGTACAAAGAAGTGAGCCACCGAAGGTTGGACGAGTGGCCGCAAGAGCGCGCGAGGTAGAGTCTATGCTCAAGCTAGTGCAATCGGCCGTCAGCCCCGTCGAAAGAGTCGTTGCCACAGAGCCGGCAAGATCTCGACCCATAGTGGTCGCCCCGAGAAGCAGGATCTCCGGACGATATTTGCTAACTAGATCGGTCAATCCTTTCGTGAATGGTTCATTCCGATACCCCAGCAACACGGGATCGTGGATCACATACGCCTTATTTGCACCGAAACCAAATGCTTCAGTTGCAAACTGCTCAAGGGGCTCTTCAGGGCCGCCGAGCGCGACAATTGCTACCTCACTGCCCAGCTTGTCTGCGAGCTTATATGCCTCTCCTAGGAGCTCCCACGACACGCTATGAACCTGACCCTGATCGTGTTCAAGGAACACCCATACACCCTTGTAAGTTTTCAGGTGCTCAGGCAACTCAAGGTGGCGGTTGCTGCCCCTTCTAACGGTGGTGTTCGGCATATTGTGTGAACTAACGGGGGAATTCATGAGAACCTCTTCATTAACAGGTCTGCCTCCAATGTTGGATGACGGGCCAGGATCTTTTGAACAAGTTTGTGGGAGACTTCGCGGAGGTTCGCGGCACCCACTTCCAGAATTTCGGCTTTCTCGTCCTTTTGCGCTGGGCCGAAGACTTTGCTGACTACGGTGGGCGAGCCTTTGAGCCCAATCCTATTCAAGTCAGTGATGCCGGCTTGTTCTCGATTCCATTTGCGTATCGGAACCGCCGCCGCGTGTATCATCGCGGGGAGTGTTGCAAAACGTAATTCGTTCGTGTTCTCAAGCATCGTTATGAGACAAGGCAGCGTGGTCTGAAGCACTTGCACGCCTCCTTCCGCACGACGCTCGACGACGATTGAACGCTTATTTAAATCCGTTTCAACGATCCTTGATACATAGGTAAGCAGTTGGAAGCCGAGCCGTGTCGCAATACCAGGTCCGACTTGCGCAGTGTCGCCATCGATGGTCTGCTTACCGGTAAAGACCATATCCACTGTTTGTTGAGTCGTGATCTTTTGGATGGCAGCGGCAAGCGCGTAGGACGTCGCAAGCGTATCAGCTCCGGCGAAAGCGCGGTCGGTAATGAGTATGGCATCGTCAGCGCCGAAGCTGATGCACTTGCGTAGCGCGTCCTCGGCCTGGGGCGGCCCCATGCATAGCGCCGTGAGTCGTCCGCCGAAGCGGTCCTTCAGCCGTAACGCCTCCTCTAGTGAGAAGAGGTCGTATGGGTTGATGATAGCTGGAACGCCTTGGCGCATTATTGTATTGGTCACCGGATGCACCCGAATCTGCGCTGAATCGGGGACTTGCTTGATACAGACAACAATATGCATGGTTCCTTCTCCGCGTCAGACGGTGTCGCGCTTTCCCACCGAAGCGCGAAGGTTGTCAAGGCTAACGTACCTTCGTGCTTCTGCCTCCCCAAAACACCTGAAAACCTTCTGTTCCGCTGGCGTTGACGACACGAAATCGTTGTAGGCTTTGAGCAACAAGCTGCGATAAAACTCGAACAGCGCGGTGCCGTTGTCCAAGGGAGGCTCTTCTTGTTGCTCGATGTACTGGAGGAACCTTTTTAGGATATGTAGACGGCTAACGTTCAAAACTGTTTCGTCGAATGCGATGTCAAAATGCCGAAAAAAGTCCTCAGTCGAAGAGAGGTGTTGCTGCTGATGGAGGTGTCCTTGCATATCTTTGAAGTAGGTTAAAAATAGGGTGTGTGACGTAGATGCGGGCCGCGCTATTTCGACGGGCCGACGTTTATTGTTAGCTAACGCTACATGGACAACCTATGGTCGCTAAGAATAGGAATCATTGGCTTTGCTTGATATCTCCGGCGCCTGCTCGCGTTGTCGCGATAACAACATTTTTGTAACTACTCGGTCCTGGAAAACGGCCTCAGAGTTACCCGAATCTTTGTAATCTGGGTGCGGATGCGTCTTAGCAGGCAATGCATCGTGCTTGTCGCATCGTCTCAGCCGGGAATCGAAATGGGATACGCGGGAGTGTGTATCCCAACGCCTAACTCGATGGGAGCACATATGCGTTCTTATTTTTTTCGACGGCACTGCCCAGTGAGACGAATCTTGGGCAAGAGAAGAGATCTGGACGAACGTATTACTATCGACACCTGTATCCTGCTCAATCAAATGCCGTGAACCCGTCACGACTTCCTTGAGCGCTGCCTTGCCCTTCGGGTGAACCATGCCATTTACCGCTGGGCTCACATGTGGGGCGCTGGAGTTGAGCGCAGCTAGTGTATGTGCGGTAGCGAGACCGACATCATGTTGCAAATAGATTTCTACATCGTGCAGCCTTGCAATGAGGTCGTAGGCCGAAAACTGGAGAATTGCACCAACTTTGTTGGAGAATTGGATCCACTGTTCACCATACATCCTCGGGCGCAGCGCGACTTCCACAAGGAATGAAGGGTGCGGACGCGCAAGGTTTGCCATACGAATAGAGCTTCCTGTGTGGCATTCCTCTATCTTCCGGATAAGGTACGCGATCAGAGATAATGCCAAAATTCGCGACAGCCGCAGATGGTTAAAATAGCGATCGGAAACGGAGATGGACAAGTATACAAACTCAGCTTTGCAGCACAGGGCAGCGATTTGCTTGGTGTCTGTCGAGCAGCCGGAAATTGTTGTTGCCGGCTTGAGGTTTATGTCCCCAGTAGCATCGATAAGCGTTATCTCCTCATCACCCATTGCAAATATTGCTGTAAGCAGCTCCGGAATTTCTCCATGCGCGAGTATGCCGGCAATCGCACAATTTTCTTCTATCCGATAAAGGCTCATTGCGGGCCGTTTTAGGCCGGACAATGTTCTCTCGATAATAATCGGTTTAAGCATCGCGGTAGTTGCCTTTGCGCTTCATTGGTCCTACACGGTCGAGCAAGCGTTGTGCCAGCCGAGTTCAATAAGCTGGAGCGCTATCTTCAAGAGCGGCAGCGGCGACGCTGTCAGTAAACGTTGGGGGCTTCGCACATTTTTCGTGTCGCGAATGTCTCTGTCCGGACAAGCTGCTGGGTGCCGAGAAGAGGGAGCCGTATTAGGCCAATTTAGCTACCCTGTTTTCGCAGTGAGCTTCGAGCTGGCTTCAACCCACACGCAAGACGAATGCGCTGCTGTCGAACTTATAGAACGCCGGCAGATGCTGCGCCCTCATACCGGTCGAGATGCTCCTTGCGCGATGGCACGGATTTCGCTTTTTGGCGGATGTACAACTACTCTCGATGTGAAGGAAAGAGTTATGCGAAATAGGGCGTGCACGCGACCATCGGCTGCCTGTTTTGAAGGCGGGGAGAAAGTTGTGCCCCTAATGCCAACTAGCAGAACATCGGCCCTACGGGGCGAGGGTACTCCGTCTGTTGGAGCCAGCGTGTTGAAGTGCGAGTCGCCTGGAGAGGCCGAGGGGATGCGGCCGGGGGTGTGGGATAAGATAAAAGATCATCCGTGCTACTCAGAGGAAGCGCATCACCATTACGCGCGCATGCATGTAGCGGTTGCGCCCGCCTGCAACATTCAGTGCAACTACTGTAACCGCAAGTACGACTGTTCAAACGAGTCGCGACCTGGCGTTACGTCGAGAAAGCTGACGCCAGAGCAGGCAGTGAAGAAGGTGATGGTTGTCGCGAGTCGCATACCGCAACTGACGGTGGTGGGTGTTGCTGGGCCCGGTGATTCGCTCGCGAGCCCAGGAACCACGTTTGAGACGTTCCGTTTGCTTAAGGAGCGAGTTCCCGATGTCAAACTATGTCTCTCAACCAATGGCCTCGCGTTGCCTGACTTTGTGGATGACATCTGCCGATACAACATTGATCATGTGACAATAACCATCAACATGATCGATCCGGTTGTCGGGGCAAGAATTTACCCGTGGATTTTTTGGAACCGTCGCCGGTTGACAGGGACGGACGCCGCGTGCGTGTTGCATGAGCGGCAGATGCAAGGGCTCGAGATGCTAACAGAACGAGGCGTACTGACGAAAATTAATTCGGTGTTGATTCCGGGTATTAACGATAAACATTTGATTGAGGTAAATCGTGCTGTGAAACAGCGAGGTGCGTTCCTTCACAACATTATGCCGCTAATCTCCGACCCGTCGCACGGTACGTACTTCGGCCTGCACGGACCACGAGGACCTACCTCCCGTGAATTGAGGACAGTACAGGAAGCTTGTTCGGGCGGTCTGAAATTGATGCGGCATTGCCGGCAGTGCCGAGCGGACGCGGTAGGACTCTTGGATGAGGATCGCGGTGCCGAGTTTTCACTGGAGAGTATCGAGCAGATGGATATCGGCTATGACCGAAACATCCGCCAAGAGTACCAGTTCCGCACGGAGACTGAGCTCATGGCGCAACGTGAGGCAAAGCGGGAAGTGCCAGCCTTAACCAAGGTCAGGAAAGCGACAGGAGCACTGAAGGTCAATATCGCCGTTGCAACGAAAGGCCGGGGTCGCGTGAATGGGCACTTTGGGAATATCTCTGAGCTAAAAATCTTCGAAGTTAGCGCCTCTGGCGCGCACTTTGTGGGTTACCGCCGGGTTGAATTGTATTGCCAAGGGGGGTACGGTGACGATGAACGACTAGTACGTATCATACGCGCGATCAACGATTGTCATGCCATTTTTGTGGCGAAAATTGGTATCTGTCCGCGTAAGGAACTCGCCGATGCGGGCATCGAGTCGGTGGAGCAGTACGCGGGGGAAATTGTTGAGGTCGCAGCACGATCTTGGTTCAATGATTACTCAAGCCGTGTGGCTGGTGGCGGATCGCTGCGTAAACATTGCGACGAGACGCATGATCAGGCAAAGGATGTCTAAAAGGCTCCAACGACCGTTTGATGTGCAAAGGCCATGCAAGCGCGGAGGAGTAGTACCGTACTTTAAATTGTAAGGAGCGTATCTATGGCCTTGAAGATTATTGCCTCAGCCTGCACCGGCTGCTCGGCGTGCGAGGCGCAGTGCCCAAATGCTGCCATTAGTGAGAAAGGTGACGTGTTGGCAATTGATCCTAAGAAGTGCACTATGTGCGAGGGACTCGATTTTCCGCAGTGTCTGTCGGTGTGCCCCGTGGACGATTGCATAGTAACGGCTTAGCCTGGCCATAGCGCTCTTCTTGAAGGCGTGTTTATCGATCTGGTTCATTTCATGGCTCAAGCCTTACCGGTAGCGAAACTATGAATTGCCGGAAAATATGGAACTAGGATCCGTCGGCGTTACATCGTCGGTGGGGTGCGAACATGCTTCTATAGTGGAGGGCAAGTTTGTGGATGCTAATTTAGAGACTGATCTCGGGGAAAGGCGATGTCGAGGCCAAAGCAGCTCTTATGTAACTCCGAGAGGGGTGACACCGTTGAAATAGCCTTTGAACCTAGGTTTGAGGTTGGCGAGCGCGTAATCGCACGGTCGATGGTTCGCAATGATGGTACGTTTTTTGGGAAAAGCATTGGCGAAGTTATCGTGAATAAAGGAGATATTGGCTACGTCACTAGAATCGACACCTTTCTGCAACGATTCTACATCTATGCTGTTCACTTCGTCGCGGATGATCGTCGCGTTGGCATGCGCGCAAGAGAACTCTGCACTCTGGACTACTTAAATGAAGGCGTATGCGCGCCTATACGTGACCACATCGCGGGTCCACCGTCCATCACAGACGGGGGAATTTTTGACGGGGCCGTTCTAAATTCCAAGGGGGGAGTCGATCGCTAAAAGGTGCCGGCGTGCTGTTGTATGGAATCCAGACGAACCGGCGGTATTTTGCCGGCTAAGAGAAACTGCCTGTTGTCGCTGTTGTCGCGCAAGAGATCGATTCCCCGGCGAGATGTGGCGGAACCAGACCAAACGGGTAAGCTGTCCTTACAGGTCCTTTTGTACGTAATGAGTCGATTATGCTTGTCGGGGCAATGACAAAATGTGTGTGGTTTGTCTGGAGAATTTTTCAATACGCGAAGGTCAATGCATGGCGGTGAACCTGACAAATCCTTTGTAACGGAGTGTTTGCCATACACTGTGTTTCCAGTTTCTCCGTTTTTGGAGGCCAAAAATGAAAATTATGATTCGAAAGGATATTACAGGTACACTTAAGGCATATCTGCCAAGAAAGGACCTTGAAGAGCCGATAGTTTCCATGACGAAGGATCAAATGTGGGGCGGCCTCGTTAAGCTTGGGAATGGTTGGCAGTTTCAGTTACCAGAGATGGCGCCAGATACTAGGCTTCCAGTGACTGTCGAAGCTAGAAGAGTTGATTCTGGAGGCAAATGACATGGCGCTCACTGGCGATCAGATCAATATTATAACGGAATTGATTCGCAAGGAATCATCACTTCCCGAAGTTGCGGCTAAGTGGCAAAGCTGCTATCCGGATGTTCGTGCAATCCGGGTGAGCGATCTCGAAATGCGGTACGAAAGACCGGTTATAGAATTGGCTGGGCGGCGCGTCTATTTTGGTGCATCCACGGGCGTCTGCATTTCTATAACATCGGAGCCAAGCCACGCGAATATGCTGATCCTCACGGAAAATTGGGCATCCAATGAAGATGGATAACATTACCATAATATTTGAATGGGGGATTTCATAACTGAATGGATTTCATCTTTACTAAGTGAGGAAATGGCCTCTCATAGACGACCATAATGGTTTAAAAGTTGGCTAAACAACGGCTAAGTCGACCTCGGGGTCTCTTCTCTAGGACCTCTCGAATGTACGACGACTCTCCGTACGTGGTTACGATGGATTTCCAAAAAAAGCATAAGGTATTCTACATTACCGCTGGGCACGGCGTTTGCCGTTCAGTTTTACGAAATTGTCCGATGGCTAGCGTGAAGCTGCCAAACACGTCTCTGTTTCACACAGGCTGTGCCAGCCTTAATGATTCAAGTTAATAGGTCAGTGGGGGCGACGCGAGGGCGTGTTAGTTGCCAAGCGACGTATTTCGACACAGTGCGATCGGTTTGTCAGTATCGCGACGCGGACCATGGTTCATAGTTAGGGCTACAACAAGTTCCGGAAAGCCGCGATTTCGCGGGTTTTCTGGAGTTCTTAGCGACATGGCACGAAAGCTGCGCTAACGCGGTCGCGCGGACACGAGCTGGCCGATGCGTGCTTTTGAAAGAAGAAGACCATAGGGAAACACCGCAGACTGAGGACATGATCGTGGCCTTGCAAACCATGGTTTTCTAGCTACACCTTCAATTCAAAATGGAGTATCACAATGTCTAACCTTCGGCAAATTGCCTTTTATGGTAAAGGTGGCATCGGCAAGTCGACTACCTCGCAGAACACGCTAGCGGCGCTGAGCGACCTCGGGCAGAAGATTCTCATCGTTGGGTGTGATCCAAAGGCGGACTCCACACGGCTTATTTTGCATGCTAAAGCACAGGATACAATCCTCTCGCTTGCGGCTGAAGCGGGATCCGTCGAGGATCTTGAACTGGATGACGTAATGAAGATTGGTTACAAGGACATCCGATGTGTCGAGTCGGGGGGGCCTGAACCGGGGGTTGGCTGCGCAGGCAGAGGTGTTATAACGTCAATCAATTTCCTGGAAGAGAACGGCGCGTATGACGGTGTTGATTACGTTTCCTATGATGTGCTCGGCGATGTCGTCTGTGGCGGTTTCGCGATGCCAATACGTGAAAACAAGGCCCAAGAGATCTACATTGTTATGTCTGGCGAGATGATGGCGATGTACGCCGCAAACAACATTTCTAAAGGAATTTTGAAGTACGCAAATAGCGGCGGCGTGCGCTTGGGTGGGTTGATCTGTAACGAGCGAAAGACGGACAAGGAACTTGAGCTAGCAGAATCGCTGGCGGAGATGCTAGGCACGAAGTTGATACACTTCGTGCCTCGCGACAACGTAGTCCAGCATGCAGAACTGCGTCGAATGACCGTCATTGAGTATGCGCCAGACTGCGCTCAGGCAGGGGAGTATCGTGCGCTTGCCGAGAAGATCCATAACAATGGCGGAAATGGTGTTATTCCGACGCCAATCACGATGGACCAGTTGGAGGATCTCTTGATGGCGAAGGGGATTCTGGTGCAGATCGACGAGTCAAAAGTTGGGAAGACTGCGTCAGAACTTACTGCCTAGTCAGGCTTGAACGACAGCCGCCGTGCACGCACGGCGGCTATTTGCGACGAGCATGTTGATTACCTATGGACTACGCGATGACCACGACGGTTGAGGAACGGAAGGCCGCTAACAAGGCCCTCATTGACGAAGTGCTACGGGCTTACCCTGAAAAGATGGGAAAACGACGGGCCAAGCACCTAAGTTCATTCGAGGAAGGCAAGCCAGATTGCGGGGTGAAGTCGAATATCAAGTCGCTGCCTGGGGTCATGACGATTCGCGGGTGCGCGTATGCTGGATCAAAGGGCGTGGTATGGGGGCCGATCAAAGACATGATCCATATAAGCCATGGGCCCGTTGGCTGTGGCCAGTACTCATGGGGATCGCGTCGCAATTACTACGTTGGCACCACGGGCATCGATACGTTCGTTACTATGCAGTTCACCTCTGATTTCCAGGAGAAGGACATAGTGTTCGGAGGTGACAAGAAGCTTGACAAGATCATTGATGAGATACAGCAATTGTTTCCGCTCAACAAGGGGATTTCTATTCAGACAGAATGTCCGATTGGTCTTATCGGCGACGACATTGAGGCTGTCTCAAAGAAGAAGAGTAAGGAGTATGGCGGGCACACCGTCGTACCTGTGCGCTGCGAGGGTTTCCGTGGTGTGTCGCAGTCACTCGGTCATCATTTGGCAAACGACGCGATCCGCGACTTTGTGTTCGATGCTCACTCCAATAAGCGTCTCGCGCTTGAATCGACACCCTATGACGTTGCTATCATAGGCGACTACAACATTGGGGGAGACGCGTGGTCAAGTCGAATTCTTCTTGAAGAGATGGGTTTGCGGGTCATCGCACAGTGGTCGGGTGACGGTACATTGGCGGAACTAGAGAACACCCCAAGGTCAAAGCTGAATTTGTTGCATTGTTACCGATCGATGAACTACATCAGTCGACACATGGAAGAAAAGTATGGCATCCCATGGGTAGAATATAATTTTTTTGGTCCCACAATGATTGAGAAAAGCTTGCGTGAAATTGCAGGTCGATTTGATGATGCGATTATGGAAAATGCAGAAAAGGTGATCGCTAAATACCGCAAGGTATCTGATGCCGTCACTGCGAAATATAAGCCTCGGTTGCAAGGTAAAAAGGTGATGCTCTTTGTAGGTGGATTACGCCCGCGGCACGTTGTAGGGGCATACGAGGATCTAGGCATGGAGGTTATCGGAACGGGGTATGAGTTTGCACACAATGACGATTACCAACGAACGACGCATTATCTAAAGGATGGCACACTCATCTATGATGATGTGACGGGGTACGAATTTGAAAGATTCGTAGACCGGGTGCGCCCCGACCTTGTCGGTTCTGGTATCAAAGAGAAGTACGTATTCCAGAAAATGGGTGTACCGTTCCGTCAAATGCATAGCTGGGATTACTCAGGCCCTTATCACGGCTACGACGGATTTGCGATATTCGCCCGTGATATGGACATTGCCATCTCAAGTCCTGTATGGAACCTCGCGAAGACGCCGTGGAAAGATCGAACATGAGCACAGAGATCGCAGCGGCGGGCGCGTCTAGCGAACGTTTATTTGGAACTTACGTACAGGAGTGAGTGATGCCACAATCGACTGACAAAATTCTCGACCATGAACTACTCTTCCGGGAGCCGGAATACAGGGCGCTCTTTCAGAATAAGAAGAAAGAGTTTGAATTTAAGGATCCCGAGGAAAAGATAAGGGATTTTTCCGAATGGACTAAGACAGAAGACTATAAGAAAAAGAACTTCGCAAGAGAATCACTGACTGTGAATCCGGCCAAGGCGTGTCAGCCACTTGGAGCCGTGTTTGTAGCAAACGGCTTTCACAAGACACTTCCATTCGTTCATGGTTCTCAAGGCTGCGTTGCATACTACCGTTCACATTTCTCAAGGCATTTCAAGGAGCCGACTTCGTGTGTGAGTTCCTCTATGACTGAGGATGCGGCGGTGTTCGGCGGCCTGAACAACATGATTGATGGGCTGGCTAACGCGTACAACCTTTACAAGCCCGAGATGATTGCTGTATCCACAACATGCATGGCGGAGGTGATCGGGGACGACCTCGATGCATTCATCAAAAACAGCAAGCAGAAGGGCAGCGTCCCTGAAGATTACGACGTGCCCTTCGCCCACACGCCAGCATTTGTCGGTAGTCACGTGACGGGTTATGACAATGCGCTACTGGGCATCCTGAAGCACTTTTGGGGCGGTAGGGCAGGAACGTCCAACCCGCTGGTACGAATGCCTGACGACAGTGTGAACTTCATCGGCGGCTTTGATGGCTTTGTCGTCGGAAACATGCGCGAAATCAGGAGAATATTTGATCTGTTCGGCGTAAAAGTGAACATTATCTGCGACCCGTCGGAAACCTGGAACACACCTACGGATGGCGTGTTCAGAATGTATCAAGGTGGGACAACGAAAGAGGAGGTGGAACGCGCACTGAACGCTAAAGCAACATTCGTTTTCCAGGAGTTCTGCTGCGAACGAACAAGTAAGTTTATCGCTGAACAGGGTCAGGATGTCGTGGTTTTAAATGCGCCAGTTGGCGTTGGTGGCACTGACCATTTCCTTATGGAGATTTCACGGGTGACCGGTAAGCCGATACCAGCTGAACTGGAAAAGGAGCGAGGTCAACTCGTAGACGCTATGGCGGACAGTCAGGCAAGCCTCCATGGTAAGCGGTACGCATTGTATGGTGATCCGGACCAGATGCTGGGATACACCCAATTTCTCCTCGAGATTGGGGCTGAACCAAGCCACGTGTTATCGACAAACGGTAACGATGCTTGGGCTGAGAAAGTGCAGGCGTTGCTCGATGCGTCGCCATATGGTGTAGGATGCAAAGTCTATCCGAAGCGTGACCTCTGGCACCTGCGCTCTTTGTTATTCACGGAGCCGGTGGACTATCTGATCGGCAACACATACGGAAAATACTTGGAGCGCGATGCCGGGACACCTCTCGTTCGGCTCGTGTTTCCAATTTTTGACCGTCACCACTATCATCGGTACCCTACTTGGGGATACGCTGGCGGTCTGCGCATTCTTATGGCGCTACTGGATGAATATTTTGAAGCCTTGGACGCTAGCACTATTGCTGTTTCGGAGACCGACTACAGCTATGACATTGTTCGGTGAACGAACTGCGTAGCCTATCGAAGGTCTAATAGCCAAACGGCTCTTCGTTTTTGCGTGAGGATTTTGAATCGGATAAGCAAGAAACTCGTCTTTGGGGAAAGCGAATGAGTGATCGCTCGCTCCGAGCGGCTTTCTTCCTGCCGATAGCCATTGAGATGAGCTCTGTTGGGAGCGGGCGCGGTAGTCTCACGTGTGAAGGCGCTTGTTCAACGTACGTTCCTTAGCTGCTTGTCCGACAGGCTTTCCCTCAGTGCGGGCGTGGTTACGGTGGTGGACGTGTATGCCTTTTGGAGGCGCGGGAATTTATGCGGGCGGCGCGGACCTGTCCGCATTCTTTATGTGCGGGAGGTTTTTTAATTCTGTTAGCCTCGACGAGATTGACCTATTTCCGCTGCAGGCGGTGCGTGCCCGCTCCAATGGGAAGCGAGACTACGAGCCAGCGGGCAAGCGGCGTCTGATTGAGTTCTGTCTTCAATCGGGAGCATCGGTTTCAGGCACGGCTCTCAAGGCGGGCATCAACGCTAACCAGTTGCGCAAATGGATTCGGGATCCGAGATTCAGCGCAGGCGCAAGGTGCGTTGCCGGCATTCGTGCCGGTTGTCGAGGAGGTTCTAGATTCGCGGCCAATCAAGACACCCGCACAGGTTGTGGTGTCTGGCGATCCGCCACCGCGGCGAGCGCAACCGCTGGCGCTGTTGAGCGCAAAGCTGCCCAACGGTGTATCGCTCGAGCTGGAATGCAGCGAGCGAGACGTTGGGCTCGTAAAGGCAATGATCGAAGCCCTGAGTGGAGGCCATTGATGTTCCGCCTCGACGCTGGGCTGCGGGTGTATCTGCATCGCGACGCAGTGGACTTCCGTAAGAACATCAACGGCCTGGCACTGCCGGTCGAGCAGGCGCTCGGGCTGGATCCGTTTGCATCGGCTGTATTTGTGTTCCGTAACCAGCGGGCCGATCGTATCAAGATTCTCGGGTGGGATCGCAACGGCTTCTGGCTATTGTTGAAGCGATTGGAGGCGGACCGGTTTGCCTGGCCACGCGAGGCGACAGTGGCTATGCTGACGGTCGAACCGTTGCACTGGCTGCTCCAGGGAATCGACATCGAGGCGATGCGCCGGCACCCGCACCGAGAATACCATCGCGCTGCGTGAACGCTGCTTGGCGGCAGCGGTCTAACCCGCCATGCCATCCACGCCCGTCACCGTTACCGCCGCCGAGCTGCAATTGTTGCGCGATGCCGAACGCGAACTCAAGGCAATACTCGCGGAACGCGAGGCAATCAAGGGCGAGCTGCGTGTGATGACGGTCCAGCGAGACCTGCTCTTGGAACAGCTCAAGGCGTTCCAGCGTAAGCTGTTCGCCGCCAAGAGCGAGGCGCGAGGTTCGGAGCAGAAGGACTTGTTCCTCAATGAAGCCGAAGCCTTGGCGGCGGCCGCGCAGCCAGCGCAGGAAGAAGAAGGTACGCCCGAGACCGAAGTGGCCGGACACAAACGCAAGAAGCGTGGCCGCAAGCCGCTCCATCCGGCGCTGCCCCGTGTCGAGGTTCGTCACGAACTACCCGAGTCGGAACGCGTCAGCCCCCTCGATGGCCAGACTCTGGTCGAGATTGGCGTCGAGGTCAGCGAACAGCTCGACATCGTGCCGCAGCAGGTCCGCGTGATCCAGCACCAGCGGGTCAAGTACGCCTGCCCATGCTGCGACGGCGGCATCAAGACAACGCCGGCACCGGCGCGCATTATTCCCAAGGGACTCCTTACCGAATCGGCGCTGGCCTGGTGCATCACCTCGAAGTATCAGGATGGCCTGCCGCTGTACCGCCAGGCAGCGCTGCTGCATCGCTTCGGCGGGGACCTCTCTCGCGGCACCCTGGCCGCAAGCATAGTGCGAGTAGGCCAAGCGGTGCAGCCAGTCGTCAACCTGCTGCGCGACCATCTGCTGGAAGCAGACGTCGTGTACGGTGACGAGACAACGGTACAGGTGCTCAAGGAGCCCGGCAGGCCTGCCCAGAGAAAGAGCTTCCTATGGGCGCAGATGAATGGCACGGGGCCGCCGGTACGGTTGTTTGCCTATAGCCCGACACGCGAGACAAAGCAGGCTACGGCTCTCTATGCCGGTATCAAGCCTGGGGCGGTGTTGATGACCGACGGCTATGCACCATACGACGACGTCTCAAACACCTATCAGTTGGTGCATCTCGGATGCTGGGCACACGCGCGCCGCTACCTGGTCGAGGCGGAGCAAGCCTTGCCCAAGGACAAGCGCCCCGACCACCCGGTCACCGGATCCCTGCAGCGCATCGGCAAGCTGTTTGCCATCGAAAGCCACACGCTCAAGATGAAGCCGGAACAACGGCAGCAGGTTCGCGCCGAACAAAGCCAGCCGCTGCTGGCCGAGATCGAAACAATGCTGCTGCAACATCTGCATACCGTGCTGCCGCAAAGCCTGTTCGGCAAGGCGCTGCACTACCTGCATGGGCAGTGGCCAAAGCTCGTGCGCTACATCGAGAACGGAACCTGGCCGATCTCGAACAATCCCTGCGAGAACGCGATTAGGCCATTCGTGATCGGACGGAGAAACTTCCTCTTCTGCGACACCGTGGCCGGTGCCAACGCCAGCGCAAGTCTTTACTCGCTGGTGGAAACCTGCAAGGCCAACGACGTCGATTCGTATCAGTATCTCGTTGCCTTGTTCAAGGCGTTGCCACACGCACAGACAGCCGACGACTACGAGGCTCTGCTGCCCTGGAGGCTCAAGCCCTCAACCGTCTTCGGATACCGCCGGCGGCCGGAAGGGACGCCCTTAAAAGACCGCTTACAGAAGAAGGGTATCGTGGAATCGGGAGTCAAGTACGTAAAGAACAGCTTCGGGCCGCTGCGCGACTTCCGCGACCTCGCCGATGCCAACCGCCAGGTGCGCGCCTGGGTCATGGCCGAGGCCGGCACTCGCATCCACGGCACACCGGGATGGTCACGTTCAGTTCGAGCGGGCTTATTACTCGGCGCCGTTCCGTCTGGCCGGCAAGTCGTGTGGCTCAAGGCTACGGCGACGATGGTGCATCTGTATGAGGAATACATCCTGCTTGCTACTCACTTGCGACAGGGTGCGCTCGGCGCCCGCAGTCCCGTCACCGACCATCTGCCACCCGAGGCACAGGCTTGGCAATTGCACGATGTCCAGTGGTGCTTGCGCGAGGCCAAGCGCATCGGTCCGTCCTGTTCCGCTCTGGTGCGCGTGCTGTTCGGCGATCGAGTTCTGATCAAGTTGCGTGCTGTCCAAGGCCTGTTGCGGTTCGCACAGCAATGCAGCGACGAACGGCTGGAAGCCGCCTGCCGGCGGGCCAACCACTTCGGCACGCCCAACTACGGCGCGGTCAAGCAGATTCTGGCCAAGGGGGCTGGATCTCGAACCAGCGCCCACGGTCAGCACGCTGGCCACCACCTACGCCCAAGGCGGCCGCTTCTGCCGCGACACCCAGACGCTGCTTCTTCATTGAATCCCATGAATCCGATCCCCGAACTCTCCTCCGCCCTCAAGCAACTGCGCCTGTCTGGCGTTCTCGACACGCTGGAAGTACGCAATCGCGAAGCCGTCGAGCGTCAGTTGGCCCACACCGACTTCCTCGCCTTGCTTGTCCACTACGAACTGGCTCGCCGGGACCAGAAGAAACTCAGCCAACGCGTGCGCCGCGCCAGCTTCCGCGGGGAGAAGACCCTGGAGGGCTTCGACTTCGACCGCCTGCCAAACTTGAACCGGGCGACTGTCTATGACCTGGCCACCGGCCGCTACATTGAGGAGAAGGCCTGCATCTTGATCGCCGGACCGTGCGGTACCGGCAAGAGCCACTTGGCCCAGGCACTGGGGCATGCCGCCGTCCGCGCCATTCTTGAGACCCCGTTCGAGCCCGATCCAGGCGACTCCGCCTGGCTCCATTACGCCGAAGATGCCCGGTTCCTTTATGCCGGCGATCGACAACGCCTGACCGCTGGCCCCTGATCGAGGCAACCACAATATCTCAAGGTCAGCAGGGTTCGCGCGTACGGCTATCCTGACGAAGATAGTCCGTAAAAATATCAGTAAATGTTCGTTCCATGAAATAACTTCATGGCGTCTTGAAAACGGATCATTTTACCGACCTCGCACCGAGCAATTACAATAAAGACTTGGCTTGAAAAGAAAGCGGCTAGGGTCAAGCTAAGAAGTGTAGAAATTTTAGTGCATCCCGAGGGGGCATGGGATAAGGAAGTGTAGCGGTATCCAGCATCGCCGCAAATAAAGGAGGCCCTTTGCGCAAGCCTCGTTGATTATGCCTTGCCATATTCTTAGTCGTATGTTGAGTGATATTCTCCATTGAGCTTGAACTCATCCGGCATCAAGCGGACGAATCAATTTCGTGTGGACACACGGCACACACAAGGCACTTCCGCGAACATAATGCTCATGAATTATCGAGGGGGAAGTTCAATCCAGCGGAGGAAAGATTAGTCCACTTTTCCGA
This sequence comes from Cupriavidus taiwanensis LMG 19424, assembly GCF_000069785.1. Lineage (NCBI taxonomy): Bacteria > Pseudomonadati > Pseudomonadota > Betaproteobacteria > Burkholderiales > Burkholderiaceae > Cupriavidus > Cupriavidus taiwanensis. The sequence continues at coordinate 341,615 of NC_010529.1, forward strand.
GTCGTTATCGGGTATCCAGCGCTGAAATAGTGAAATATCTCCTATTTCACTATTATAAATGGTAAATCATTTGATGAAATGATGGCGGACGAAGAAATAATGCAGATTACGAAACTCTCCTCAAACGAGAACCCATTTGGCCCATCACCCAAAGCAGTTGATGCCGCGAAACTAGCAATTGCCTCTGCGAATCGCTATCCAGAACGCACCGACAAAAAGCTCTGCGACGCCCTAGCTGCCTTTCATGGTAGAGGCCTTACAAGCGCGCAATTTTTCTCGGCAAACAGCGGTGTCGAAGTACTGTCTTTAGTGGAAGATGCGCTGATTAAGCCTGGTCAACGTGCCATCATATGTCCGCCGTGTTTTAGTGAATATTCAAAATCTCTTGCAAATAAGGGATGCGAGATAGACAGAGTACCGCTGATTGGATCGGATTTCCGCTTGGACGTCGATGCAATCCTACGCAGGATAAACAAGGATACCAGGTTGCTATATCTTTGTAATCCAAATAATCCGACCGGGACCTGGTTTGGGGAAAGTGTGTTGGGTACAGTGTTGGGAAAAATTCCGGATGATGTCACCGTAATATATGATGAGGTGTATTATCAATTTGCTACAGAAGAAGGCCTTCCTGATGCTATACGGCATGTCCTCGACGATCAAAATGTCGTGATTGTTCATAGCTTTTCCAAGGCTTATGGTTTGGCTGGTATGCGCATCGGTTATGGGATCGCGCCGCAACGGATAGCTCAGAGTGTGAAGAAGCGGAAACGAAATTTTCACCTAAGCGCAGCAGGAATGGATGCTGCAATTGCCGCTTTGGGGGATAGGGTTCACTTGCAGCGCACCGTCGATAACAACCATGCCGAGCGGCTCAGGCTCGCGACCGGGCTAAAAGCCCTGAATCTGGAGGTGACACCAAGCCAGGCAAACTTTCTCATGGTTCGCTGTCCCAAAGGCTTCAACGCTGAGGAACTGGCAGGGCTCTTGGTTGGGAACGGGGTCATGGTACGTCCCGCATTCGATCTGCCGCACTGCATAAGAATCACGGTCGGTGCACCAGGTGACAACACGAGATTACTCGCATTATTGGATACGCTTCTGGAGGGCTGAAGACTATGAGAGCTATGACGGGTGGTGAGGCAGCAGTTCTTTCTTTGCATAACCTCGGAATAAGGACGGTATTCGGTCTACCTGGCATGCAGAACGATTGGCTCTATAATGCATTTTTCGATCATCGAGAAAAATTCCGGATAATTCACACTCGACATGAGCAAGGTGCGGCATATATGGGACTCGGTCATGCTCTGGTCAGCGATTTGCCCACGGTATTCAACGTTGTTCCGGGGCCAGGCCTTCTCAATTCAACCGCCGCGATCTCAACGGCGTACGCACTTAACGCAAAGCTGATGTGTTTGACCGGTCAGATAAACTCAGCGGCAATAGGAAGAGGTTGGGGTGAATTGCATGAAATTAATGATCAGCTCTCAATCTTGCGTTCCCTTAGCAAATGGGTAGCAACTGCTCACACCCCATCGGAGATTCCGATCTTGATCGGTGAAGCCTTTCACCAGATGCTTTCGGGTCGACCTCGACCAGTTGGGCTGGAGATTCCAATGGACGTGTTAGCCAGCACGGCTCCCGCCGATCCCCAACTCAAACTACGGACTCCCTATGAACCTCCTCTGGACGAGGAAGCTATCGAAGAGGTCGCCAAAGTGCTAGGTGCCTCTGTTGCTCCAATGATATTTGTCGGAAGCGGTGCGCAAGGCGCGAGCACATTGGTCCGGCAGTTAGCGGAGGTCTTACAGGCACCGGTCGTGGCATATCGTACCGGTATGGGGGTTGTGGATGCCCGTAGCTATCTCTCCCTGCACCTGCCTGCCGCGAAGGACCTTTGGGGAAAAACCGATGTTGTTCTGGCCATCGGTACCAACATGCGAATACCAGCAAAAAAATGGATTCGGACACATCGGCCGGATATTATTCGCATTGACGTTGACCCGACCACACATCGTAGATTTTTTACGCCGAAGTGCGAAATTACGGCTCGGGCAGAGCAAGCCTTGCCACTCTTGCTGAGAAGGCTTGAAGAATACAATGCCGTTCGACGTCCACGAGAAACTGCATTGATGGAAGTCAAAGCCGCATGGGAAGCGCGTTCAGCGGTGCTCGAACCACAATTGAGCTATCTGAAGGTTATCCGTGAAGAAATAGGTGAACATGGAATATTTGTAGACGAATTAACCCAGGTTGGCTTTGCGAGTCGCATCGTTTATCCTGTATACAGTCCCCGCACTTACATATCTACCGGCTATCAGGGGACACTCGGATATGGCTTTCCGACTGCGCTCGGAGTGAAGGTTGCAAAGCCAAACGTACCCGTGGTTTCTATTACGGGGGACGGCGGGTTCATGTTTGCCGTTCAAGAGCTAGCCACTGCTGTACAGCATAAGATTTCTCTGATCGTTCTGCTTTTCAATAACAACTGTTTTGGAAATGTCCGCCAGATGCAAGTCAACGACTACGGCGGTAGAATTATAGCAACTGATCTTCGAAATCCAGATTTCTGCCGTTTGTCGGAAAGCTTTGGTGCACAAGCGTTCCGAACGGACTCTCCCGAAGGACTGCGGTTCGCATTACGTCGGGCCATCTCAACGACGAGTGTACCGACGGTGATCGAAGTCAGCGTGGGGGATATGCCAAGTATTGACCAGTTCCGGTGAGGTGATTCTCCATTCTATGAAGTTTTCGATAAATCTAACCGCTTCGGGAGCCCGTATTGAGAACGGCGGGACACATATGAGTTTCCAAGTGTTTATGGGCTTGACCCCGTGCCTGACTAGAATCCCTCATATAACGGCTGAGTGATCATCGCCGCCATCGATTTGTTTATTTTCACGCGCTTCCAAATCAAACGGGCACCTCAGTTGGCGACGCTCATGATGTCAACATGAGCCTGACATCACCTAGCGATTACAATTGTATTGACCGTTCGCCTTGCTGAGTAAGTTCGATCATGGTATCGGATTTATCACGCTGGTTACCTCCTACCCTATGAGAGCATCAGGGCGACCTGTTGCGCGAAATCATCCTGGAATATGGAGTCGAAGGGCTGACCGCCCCTCGGCGGGCCGTGATCAGTGTGCCTGCCGAGGGCCAAGCGAAGCAACTTGGCTATGAGGTCTTCACGAGTTTCGATAAGGCCGCTCGTGGGAGCGTTCTAATGCGGCGAGGGCATCGCCGTACTCCGTGTTCAGACATCGCTTCCATTTCCATAGCTTAACTGAGAACTTGGACGCGTTGAGCTGCACATTCGAGTCGAATAACGCGTGCGTTCCGCCATTGCTCAAAGCGGCTGCCGGCGCCGATAACGGCGGGAACACCAAGTTCACGCGCTCTGATTGACATATGTGAATTTTCGCCACCGTACTTCGTGATAAATCCCTTGACGCCGTGCGTGAATATCCAGTCAAAACCGGGGTCAGCATTTTCCATAAAAACGATGCTGTCCTTGAACGACGAACCATGTACATCCGTCACAAGCCCCTCAACTGTGAGCGCGGTGATGAAGCTCGGGCGGGAGTGGAAGACATGGAAGCCGAAGATGTCTTTTGGGGAGCACAAAAGATCAGGAAGGCGGAGATATCTGGTTGTTTCCCAGTGCTGTCGATTTCTCTCGACTGCAGACCGCAGAAAGGTCGAAGGATTGGAGCGAATCTCTAAAGAGAATGCAATGTCGGGCATCGTAAGGAACGACAGATCGTCTCTGCTAAGACCAAGATTTGCTCCAACGAGTGCGAGCATCTCCAAGGCGTCCGAAATTAGACGGCTAAAAGAATGTTTGACGCGTTCACGGCCCTGAATCGCCTTCATTGCAAAGGCTTCAAATATCGGCCAATCGAAAGCGTAGCCGGTTCGATCGAACTCGGAAGAAAGGGCCGATATCTGGGCAGGTGACAGAGCTAAGTCAATGGCGGATACTTCTGTCGTCTCCTCTTTGATGGTGCGATTCATCCAGTCGAAGTATTTACTAATAGGATCGTCGTATCGAGGAACGGTGATCTCGTATGTGCCAGGGCGAATATGGCCGTGCAAATTTAAAAATTCTGCAGGCTGTAGTGCAAAAAAATCGTTTACTAGTTGGGCTGCAACGGAGTCGGAGGCGCGCACGACGGCATCCAGGAACCCCGGGCGAAGCAATTTCTCAGACTCTAATGACTTGAGAATGTCCGTCGCTACGAAGGCCGCTCTCGCAATCTCAGAGAATAGCACTGTGCCATGCACGTGCACTTTTTCGATCAGCGACAGGACATCAAGCAATCCGTGGTCCTCATTCCAATTTGTAAATTTTGCAGTGGATTCTAACGCTTCGATGCCGTGTCTAGCACGATCAAAGAGGTCATCGCCAGTGATAATGCGGTTCGTTAAAGCACGTAGCAGGTCTAGGTACGATGCCCATTCGTTCTCAGAAAGGCTTGGGAATAGCTCGCGCCAATGACCGTCCCTCATTCTTGGTTTGAGGCAAGTTGGAACAACGCGAAATTCTATTTTGTCATGAAGCTCTGGCTTAAGAATTAAATTGCGTTGAGCATCGGTGATGATTTTTTTTGCTATGGAATTGGGCAATGCGGCCGGTAGAAAAGAGGCGACGCTTGCTGATACAGAAACATATGGTGTGCCGCCAATCATATGCATTAGGGGAACTGCGCGCAAATCTCGGTACCCGAAATTTGCCCGCGCGGAAGCCCACGCGGTATTAGTGAACAGGTGACGAAAGAGGGAGGCGGCCAATGGCCGTGGCTTAGTTCCTATCAACTCGGCGGGGTTCACATCCGGCATGACTCCAAGAACTTCCCCTACGAGTCCCTGGCGGTTATTGAAGCTGTTGACGTCCTCAATCGACGCTTCAACGCCATTCAGTGATTGGAGAAGCATGGCAAGGTGGCCTGCGCTGTATCCACATCTCCGCGGGGCTGTTATGGGCCGTACCTGGAAGATCACCACGGTTCCATTATTCGAGATCCCGAATTCGATATCTACCTCTTTAATGCCAACAATTTCGATCACTTCTTCTATTGCTGGCACCAAACGCCGGAGAGGCTCCGGTGCATCGTGGCCCGGTACAAATATGTAAGTGCGGGTGCCGTTTCCACCAGAAGTCACAACTGTAGTATCGCCGCTCTCATCGTAGCTAACAATATAGTATGGAAGGCCAGATTCAGGGTCGCATGTCATGACAACGCCACTTACCGCGATATCTTTGGCCATCGGTTGGACGAACACCTCGTCGGATGGCAATAGGGTGCCGTACGAAGAGAACACATCATCTATTGCTTGAATCAGTTGCTCATCGGTACGGACATTTAATACAGAAAGGTACTGGCCGGCTTTGGATTGCTCCAGACTATCCTCGGATGCTGCGCTAGATCTAACTGCTAGAGGATCCGATATTCCGAAAGAAATTTTTATTAATTTGACAATCTTTGTGGAACTTGTGCTCCATTGTGCATGCGTCACACGATGAAGCGGATAAACGTCGAATTTAGAGGCGGCTGCTCTGAGTGCGATTAATGTTTTCGCTTTTGTGTTTTTGAAGGGGGCGGCGTCTGGGAAAATCCTCATGGAGGAGTTTGATTTGTCCAAGTTATTGATCTCCAGGCTAATAATATGTTCCGTATTTTTGGTGTGATTTGTGGTCCAAATGCAGCGAAATTATGTGGCATTAGGTAAATTTCCACATCGACGCGCCGCAAGTACATAGAGCAACATGCGTGCCAAACCTAAACACATAAATGCTCACAACTCAATGGATTGATTGAGAGCGGGGACTTCGAAGGAAATGACAAGCCGATCGTGGGCCGTTGAATGTCTATGAGGGGTGGCGTGGACCTTCAACGCGCCCGGCATGAGTGGACTATTCGGGCCTTCGGTACTGGCTGCGGGCTTTGGCTGGGTCTCGATAGGCTGTGCGCATTTTGATCGAGACAATTAGCAATGATCCGTTTGCTTATATAGTAAAGGCACTCTTTACTTTATTTATTGGTATGTCGCTATATGATCAATGGCGGCGACTATTGGTTGGAAAGACGACGATTTTGTCGTAAAGCAGACTTTTGCTGCTACATTGGTGACCGCGAAACCATGGCAACACCATTTCGACAAACATGCCAAGGTTGCCGTCCTGTTTAGGCATTTTGTTTGGTTCAACGAGGAATTCCGGGGAAGGCCCCGCGGATTTTGAGGAAGAAATACTCCTGGTCTGGGTAGCAGTAGACATGGCGCTTGATGACCTTAATCGTGTTGCTGATCCCCTCCGTGTTTAACGGCTGCCGGCAGCGGATGTACCTCCTGAGGGGCACTCTGATTCTGCGGGTTGCGCAGCAGCAGCCAGCGCGTGGACTTGAGCACCCGCCTGGTACTGTGATCGTGCCGCAGGCGATTGGCCTGGTCGACGCGAACCCGGCCAAGGGCCTCGCGCCCGTACTTGGCCACGACGTTGGAACAGGTCATAGGCGCTTCCGAAGCCCAGCTCGTACGCGGTCGTCATGTCGATGGGCGACTGCCGCGACGCGCTTGGCCGCGTCCGGTTAGGAGTTGCTCGAGGAACGTTGATGCCGTCTCGCGCGAGTGGCCCTTTCCGATCCGGAGCACGTCCGATCGGATCGATGACCACTGTGGTGTAGCGATGTCGCTTGCGCAGGGTGAATCGTCCGTAGCCAGATAAGGGATTGGTCGACCACAGGCTCGCGCAGGCGTGCCTTGTCGATGGATTTGACGGTACGCCAGCCCAGTTCGTAGAAGGCGCCCACGGCCTGCACCGTGCAGCTGCGTAAGCAAATGGCCGCAGCTTGTGCCAGCCGGGCTGTGGGACGCGTTGATCGCGCCCGAGCTATTCCAGCCGTTCAAGCCGGGGGCCGCCGCACTGGCCGCACCACACCCCACGCCGCGGGAAGTGCGGCACAACGCGGTACTCGAACAGCGGCAGATCCCTGACTCGGCGAACTAACGTCTGTGAGTCTGATGACACCGCGCCGCGCACTCCTCGCAATGCATGACCTTGCTGACAGCATCGGATAGAGCGACAGCGTGCGGCTCTCGCCCTCGGGCCAAGCCACACGTTGCGGCCTGCAACCTGAAAAGCAACTCAATGCTGTGGTAGTGTGAAGCCGGCCGCGAGTTGTTGGCAACGAAGGGATCCGTCTCTGACGTGGGCATTCATATTGTGTCCAGATTGAATTCGGTTCGCCCGCGTTGTGGGCGGGCCGCGGCCGCAAGGATGTGCGTTGTGGCTACATGTATTCCGGCGATTCCTCATAGGTTCTAGTGATCCCGGCCTCTTGCGGTCGGGTCCGATCTTGCCCTGCGTCACGAATGGGAGGTGATTGAGCAGGCCGGCCACTTGAAAGCCAATTCCAGCACAAAGGAAGCATACGGAAGTACCTACGAGGGATTGCGCGTTAATGAGAACCTTCTATACTCGGCGCTCGACAGCCCTAAAAGGTTGCGCTTTACCGTGCGCCATCAGATTGATGATCTATCAGAGAATCCCTACGCGCAATTCGGGTCTGACTGACGGACAGATTATTATGGTGCGGCAGATAATTTGGAATGAGAGGTTCTGTGTATAGCGGGTCATTAAATTCACCGGGCTTGCACCGTTGTGCGTTCTCGTTGGGGGTACCAAGTCGCAGGCCTAAGAGCGGTGTGCTGGCGGGTGCTTATCGTGATCACCCCTTTGGTAAGGGACTGAGCGTGAGTGACGCAAAAGAAGTCCCGAGGTGTCGCAGAGTATTTCCGCGACGATATGTTCGGGCAAGCCTTGAAGGATGGGTAAGGGGTTGCCGCCAAAGCCAGTAACCGTCCAAAAGGCCGACATGAAACGAAAGAACCTCCTAGTCACTATTGGCTGCACTTTTTTAGTGCTGGGCATTGTGACCTACGTGCGCACCGCTAGAAGTTCGCATCGGATATTTGAACCTGAGGAGGCCAGCGGCGTCGAATTCCTGCAGACAGACTTGGTTCAAGTGGCGCGCCAGGACCTGCAGTTGTCGCTACCACTGTCGGGCAGCCTGCGCGCGCTGAACCAGGCCTCGGTCAAGGCCAAGGTCTCCGGTGAGGTGAAGCAGGTGCTGGTGCGCGAGGGCGAACCGGTGCGCGCCGGCCAGGTCATCGTGCGCATCGACCCGGCCGAATACGAGGCCCGGGCCGCGCAGGCGCGCGGGCAGATGCTGGCCGCGCGCGGCCAGTTCGAGAATTCGCGCCAGACCTGGGAACGCAACCGCGAACTGGTCGGCAAGGGCTTTATCTCGCAGACCGCCTTCGACAAGTACCAGTCCGACCTGGCGGTGACGCGCGCCAACCTCGACGCTGCCCAAGGCGGGCTGGCGGTGGCGCAGAAGGCGCTGGCCGACACCGTGGTCAAGGCGCCGCTCGACGGTATGGTGGCCGCGCGCGCGGTGCAGCCTGGCGAGAAGGTGTCGCCGGATACGCGCCTGGTCGATGTGGTCGACCTGCGCGTGCTGGAGCTGGAAGCGCCGATCCCGATGGCCGAGGTGGCGCGCGCCGCGGTGGGCCAGCCGGTGGCGCTGGAAGTGGAAGGCGCCGGCGGCTTTGCCGGCAAGCTGGTGCGCATCAACCCGGCGGTCAGCGAGGGCACGCGCAGCATCATGGTCTATGTGCGCGTCGACAATGCCGACCAGAAACTGCGCGCCGGCATGTTCGCGCGCGGCGCGCTGGTGCTGGGCCAGCGCGCCGCGGTGGTGGCGGTGCCGGTGTCGGCGGTGCGCACCGAGGGCGAGCGCGCCTTCGTCTATGCCATCGAGCGCGACACGCTGGCGGAACGCCCGGTGCAACTCGGCCTGCGCGACGAAGCCGGCGGCATGGTCGAAATCGTCGCCGGCCTCGACGCCGGCGCCGAGATCGTGCGCAACAACCTGGGCACGCTGCGCAGCGGCAGCCAGGTCAGGCTCGTCAAGACCTGACAGCATAGAGGACGCGCCCCATGTGGTTCACCCGCCTGTCGATCCGCAACCCGGTGCTGGCCACCATGATGATGATGGCCTTCATCGTGGTGGGGCTATTCTCGTACCAGCGGCTGCCGGTTGACCAGTTCCCGGACATCACCTTCCCGGTGGTGGTGGTGCAGACCGAATACCCAGGCGCCGCGCCGGAGTCGGTCGAGTCCGACGTCACGCGCAAGGTCGAGGAGATCGTCAATACCATCTCCGGCATCGACGAGATCTTTTCGCACTCCTACCAGGGCACTTCGGTCGTCGTGATCAAGTTCGACCTGAGCGTCGATGTCGGCCAGGCCGCGCAGGACGTGCGCGACAAGATCGCGCTGATCCGCCCGCAGTTCCGCGACGAGGTCAAGGAACCGCGCGTGCTGCGCTATGACCCGTCCGACGCGCCGATCTTCTACCTGTCGGTGTCCAACGCGCCGGGCGCCGGCCGCGGCCAGCGCGAGCTGACCACCATCGCCGACCAGATCGTGCGCAAGCGGCTGGAAACCGTACGCGGCGTGGGCGCGATTAATCTCGTCGGCGGCACCAGGCGCGAGGTCGAGATCCGCATCCGTCCGGCGCAGCTGGAAGCGCTGGGCATCGGCGTCGACCAGGTGATGAACGCGATCCGCAACGAGAACCAGGAATTGCCCGCGGGCGAACTGCGTTCCGCGGCGACCGAGACCGTGGTGCAGATCAAGGGCCGCGTGCCCACGCCGGATGCGTTCCGGCAGATCATCGTCGCGCGCCGCGCCGGCCAGCCGGTGACGCTGGGCGAGATCGCCGACGTGCGCGACGGCCAGGAAGAACAGGAAAGCCTGGCATTGCTCGACGGCAAGCGCGCGCTGTTCCTGTCGGTGGTGAAGGCGCAGGGCCAGAACACGGTCGATACCGTCGACGGCCTGGTGCGCATGACCGACGAGGTGCGCAAGCTGGTGCCCGCCGGCGTGCAGCTGAATGTGGTCAACGACACCGCGCGCGGCATCCGCAGCAGCGTGAAGGAAGTGCGCTCGACCTTGCTGGAAGGCGCCTTCCTGACCGTGGCGATCGTGTTCCTGTTTCTCGGCTCGTGGCGCAGCACGGTGATTACCGGGCTGACGCTGCCGATCGCGCTGATCGGCACCTTCGGCGTGATGTACCTGTGCGGCTTCACCCTCAACGTGATCACGCTGATGGCGCTGTCGCTGTGCGTGGGCCTGCTGATCGACGATGCCATCGTGGTGCGCGAGAACATCGTGCGCCACAACCTGATGGGCAAGGACCACCGCAGCGCGGCGCTGGACGGCACCAACGAGATCGGGCTGGCGGTGCTGGCCACCACCTTCTCGATCGTCGCGGTGTTCCTGCCGGTGGGCTTCATGGGCGGCATCATCGGGCGCTTCTTCCACCAGTTCGGCATCACCGTGGTGGCGGCGGTGCTAATCTCGATGTTCGTCTCGTTCACGCTGGACCCGATGCTGTCCTCGGTCTGGCATGACCCCGACCTGCACGGTACCGGCAACAAGGCCAGCTGGTACGGACGCACGGTGGGACGGCTGCTGGACTGGTTCTCGGCCAGGATGGACCGGCTCGGCGACGGCTACGCCGGCATGCTGGGCTGGGCGCTGAAGCATCGCCTGGCGACCGCCGTCATCGCCGCCACGACCTTCTTCGGCAGCTTTGCGCTGGTGCCGCTGATCGGCACCGAGTTCGTGCCCAATGCCGACCTGGGCGAGACCCAGGTCGGCTTCACCACGCCGGTCGGCACCCCGCTCGACGTCACCGAAGCCAAGGTGCGGCAGGTCGAAGCCGCGCTGAAGGCCTTCCCCGAAGTGGCCTACACCTACGCCACCATCAACTCGGGCAACGCCTCGGGCCGCAACAACGCGCTGGTGTCGGTGCGCCTGACCGAGCGGCGCGCGCGCACCCTGACCACCGCGCAGCTCAACCCGCTGATCCGCCAGCGCCTGGCCGGCATTGCCGGCATCACGCTGACCATGGTCGGCATGCCCGACGGCGCCGGCGGGCAAAAGGCGATCCAGGTATCGATCCAGGGCGACGACCTCGACGAACTGCGACGCCTGTCGCGCGAAGCCAGCGCGCGCATGGCGGCGATTCCCGGCCTGACCGACCTGGATTCGAGCATGAAGGACGACCGCCCCACCATCGAAGTCCGCATCCGGCGCGAGCTGGCCTCGGACCTGGGCGTGGGCGTGGCGCAGATCGGCAATGCGCTGCGCCCGCTGCTGGCCGGCGATGCCATCAGCTCCTGGCGCGCGCCCGACGACGAGAATTACGACGTGCGCGTGCGCCTGCCGAAGGACGCGCGCACCGGCATGGCCGACCTCAGCGCGCTGATGATCGCCAGCAGCCACGCCAATGCCGATGACTCGCCGAAGATGGTGCCGCTGCGCCAGATCGCCGAGCTGGTGCCCACCACCGGCGCCAACCAGATCAGCCGGCGCGACCTGAACCGCGAGGTCGAGCTGACCGCCAACGTGGCCGGGCGCTCGGCTGGCGAAGTCGCGCGCGACGTCAAGGCCGCGCTGGATGGGGTCAACTGGCCGGCCGGCTACAAGTACCGCTTCGGCGGCTCGACCAAGTCGATGAACGAGTCGTTCGGCTACGCCGTGTCGGCGCTGGCGCTGGCGGTGATCTTCATCTACATGATCCTGGCCTCGCAGTTCGCCAGCTTCTTCCAGCCGATCGCCATCATGACCTCGCTGCCGCTGACGCTGGCCGGCGTGTTCGCGGCGCTGCTGCTGTTCGGCTCGACCCTGAACATGTTCTCGATCATCGGTTTCATCATGCTGATGGGGCTGGTGACCAAGAATGCGATCCTGCTGGTGGACTTCGCCAACCAGGCGCGCCACGGGGTCGACGGCCGCGAGCCGCTGTCGCGCGAGGCCGCGCTGGTCGAAGCCGCGCGCGTGCGGCTGCGCCCGATCCTGATGACGACGCTGGCGATGATCTTCGGCATGGTGCCGCTGGCCTTCAGCCTGGGCGAAGGCGCCGAGCAGCGCGCGCCGATGGGACAGACCGTGATCGGCGGCATCATCACCTCGTCGATCCTGACGCTGGTGGTGGTGCCGGTGATCTATACGTACCTCGACGATTTCGGCGCGTGCTTGCGTCCATTTTGGCGAGACAGAACGCCGTCTTCAGTTGCCCATCAGGCTGGCGGTGATTTGCTCTCCACGAAAGGCGACCCCAAAAAAGCGAACGAGCCTGCAAGATGAACTTTACGCGAGATAGCCATCCTCTTGTGGAGCGTAGTTGTCGTGGACTAACTCCGATTACGAGTCATCTTGGCAGAGGCCATCATCCACGAAAGGTAATGTGCAAAGAATGGCGCCCAACTTGGTGCCGGTGCCTTGGCAAACAGCGAGTTATAGGAAGCGATGAAATTCGCCATGAACGCATAGCAGGCCGCTGAAATACCTCCAGCGGACGTCAGCGCGACGACTGGCTGAAGCGTTGCTTTGAGGATCCCATCCAATCCCACATTCATGCGCGGCGCAGATACCTTCACGGAAAGCTTGTTCACTATGCGGAGGCTGGAGGATTTCGTGCCGCAGTCCCATCCGCTGCGCTCGATCCGGACTATGGCCAACCAGGCGCTGGTGAAGATGGACCGGCTGTTCGCGCAGATGTACGAGGCCGATATCAAGGGTGGCCGCCCCAGTATCGCGCCGGAGAAGTTGCTGCGGGCCATGCTGCTGCAGGTGCTCTACAGCATTCGCTCTGAGCGCCAGCTCATGGAGCAGACGCAATACAACCTGCTGTTTCGCTGGTTCATCGGGCTGTCGATGGACGACTCAGTTTGGGTGCCCACGGTCTTCACCAAGAACCGCGAGCGACTGATCAAGCATGATGCGGTGATCCAGTTTTTCAACGAGGTGCTGGCCATCGCGCAGAAGAAGAACTGGCTGTCGGGTGAGCACTTCAGCGTGGACGGCACGCTGATACAGGCGTGGGCAGGCCACAAGAGCTTCGTGCGCAAGGATGGCGACGACCAAGACGATGACGCCGGCGGCAACTTCAAAGGTCGCAAGCGCAGCAACGAGACACACGAATCCAAGACCGATCCCGATGCCAAGCTCTACCGCAAGGGCAAGACATCCAGTGAGCTGCGCTACATGGGTCATACCCTGAGCGACAACCGCCATGGCCTGGTGGTTAGCGCCATGGTGACCAAGGCGGACGGACACGCCGAGCGGGAGGCCGCAAAGGTCATGCTTAACGATGCCAGGCAGGTGATTGAAGACCTGAATGTGGAAGTCACCGTGGGCGCGGACAAGGGCTATGACGCGCACGAGTTCATTGAGGCCTGCCTGGAAATGAAGGTGACGCCCCACGTGGCGCAGAACACATCGGGTCGTCGCTCGGCCGTTGCTGATGCCATTGCTTCCAGCGCCGGTTATGCCGTCTCGCAACAAAAGCGCAAGCTGATCGAACAGGGCTTCGGGTGGGTCAAGACCGTGGGGCGCATGCGTCAGGTGATGGTGCGCGGTCTGAAGAAAGTCGATCAGATGTTTGTGCTGAGCATGGCCGCCTACCACCTCGTGCGCATGCGCTCGCTGGGACAAATCCGTCCGCAGTTGCAGTAATCGCGCTAATGAGGCCGGAATGGGCGCCAAAACGCGGAAAAAGCCGAGGCAGTGACGTCCGGCTTCCGGATTGTGAAAAACAGCGCTCCCCGCCTTGCGGGGAAAAACTCATCGCTAGCGCGATGAGTACTTCAGCAGCCTGCTAACGCAATCCGCCATCGAGCCAATGGTACGGCCCGCCATGGCGAGCCGCCAGTGAACGAACGATCAGGATGCCACGTTTGAAGCCAACGATCCGTCCATGGCCTTTCACGCGCGCACGCATCTCGACACGATGCTGGCACTGCGCACGGATTGCATAGCTGTCAATGTGCGGCAAATGATGTCTCGCCTGCTGCCGCAAGGCAATTGCTCGATTGAGGCGGTGGCCAGGCAACTGGGAGTTGATCGTCGTACGGTGCATCGTAAGCGGTCGACTAACAACGCCTCTTGCGGCCGGATACGAGGTCGGCTAAACAGCGGATGTCTTGAGATTCCAAGGCAGCAAGGCCTCGTAGTCGTCAGCGGTCTTCGCGAGCGGCAGCGCCTTGAACAAGGCGACGAGATAGCGGTACGTATCGACGCCATTGGCCTTGCAGGTCTCAATGATCGAGTACAGATTCGCGCTTGCGTTCGCGCCAGCCACGGTGTCACAGAAGAGCCAGTTCCGGCGCCCTACGGTGAACGGCCTGATCGAATTCTCAATCACATTGTTCGATATCGGCCAGGCGCCGTTCTCGACGTAACGGACGAGCTTGGGCCACTGGTTATGGAAGTAGTGTAGTGCCTCGCCGAACTTGCTTCGCGGCAACACGGTGTGCAGGTGCTGCAACAGCATGGCTTCGATTTCGTCTAGCACAGGCCGACTCTGCTCGGCACGGATCTGCTGGCGCTGCTCTGGTTTCATCTCGCGAGTCCGAGCCTCGACAGCAAAGAGCTTGGCGATGAGCGCGATGAACTGCGTGATTGGATGTTCGCCACCGCGCTGCTCCTTGGGCAGAGCCTCCTCGGCCTCAATCATGTAACGACGGGCATGAGCCCAGCATCCAAGATGGATCCGTCGATTCGCGTGCGCGACCTTGTCGTATGAGTCGTACCCGTCGGTCATCAACACCGTTCCTGGCTTGATGCCGGCATAGAGCTCCGCAGCATGTTTCGTTGACCGCGTTGGGCTGTAAGCAAACAGCCGTACCGGCGGGCCTGATCCATTCATCTGCGCCCAGAGGTAACTTTTGGTCTGGGCAAGCTTGCCGGGCTTCTTGAGCACCTGGACGGTAGTTTCGTCGCCGTGCACAAGGTCATCGTCCAGCAGATGGTCGCGCATCAGGTTGATGATGGGCTGCACGGCCTCGCCGACACGTACTACGCTGGCGGCCAATGTACTGCGCGAGAGGTCGCCGCCGAAGCGGTGCAGCAAGGCGGCCTGGCGGTACAGTGGCAGCGCGTCTTGGTACTTGGAGGTGATGCACCAGGCTAGCGCGGATTCAGTCAGCAAGCCCTTGGGGATGATGCGTGCGGGGGCGGGCGTCACCTTGATACTGCCGTCGCAGCACGGGCACGCGTACTTGACACGCTGGTGCTGGATCACTCGGACCTGCTGGGGGATGATGTCGAGTTGCTCGCTGATCTCCACGCCAATCTCAACCAGAGCTTGTCCATCATGCTGGCACACCCGCTCTGACTCCGGCAGTTCGTGGCGCATTGGCACGCGGGGAAGCGCCGGGTCCAACGGCTTGCGGCCGCGCTTCTTGCGCTTGTGACCGGCCACCTCAATCTCTGGCGTACCTTCTTCTTCCTGTGCCGGAAGTGTCGCCGCCGTTGGCGCCAGCGTCTCGGCTTCATTGAGGAACAGGTCCTTCTGCTGCGATCCCCGAACCTCGCTCGTGGCGCCGAACAGCTTGCGCTGGAAGGCCTTGAGCCTCTCGAGCAGCAGGTCACGCTCGACCGTCACCACGCGCAGTTTGCCTTTGAGCGCATCGCGCTCCTTGGCGGCATTGCGCAAGAGCTGGAGTTCCGCGGCGGTAATCGTGACAGGCGTTGACGACATGGCGGATTTGACCGTCGATGTCATGCAGCGTTCACACGGCCCGTTGGTAATGTCGCGGCGGGTGCCGCTGGACGGCACTGATGTCGATGCCGTCCAGCAGCCAGTGAAGTTGCTCGACCGAGAGCGTCGCCACTGCCGCCCCACGCGGCCAAGCAAAACGGTCTGCCTCAAGTCGTTTCAAAAAGAGCCAATATCCGTTCCGGTCCCAGCCAAGCAGCTTGATCCTATCGGCTCGTCGATTGCGAAACACGTAGACCGCTTGTGCGAACGGATCGAGCCCCAGCGACTGCTCGACCAGCGCCGACAGACCATTGATACTCTTGCGGAAATCCACAGCTTCCCGGTGCAGGTAGACCTTCAGCCCTTCGTCGAAGCGGAACATCAGCTCGCCCCCAACGCTTCGATCATCGCCTTTACGAGTTCACCGTCACGCTCACCGCATGCGAGCTCAATCGCTACGCCGTTTGGCAACTTCGCACTCAGCAGCGCGACTGATCGCGACGGCTGAGGTTGCGGTTCAACTGCCACGGCCGTCGTGCGACGCGGCGCAGTGACCACAGCTTCGACTTCAGGGGATCGGATTCCCTGAACAACCGGCACGAACGCCGCCAGCGAACCGTGTTCCACTGCCCTCGATTCCCGATGCAGCCGAATCCATTTGCGCAGTTGATTGGCATTGACTTGAGCCTTGAGCGCCATGCCTGCCACCGATGCGCCAGGCCGAAGACACAGCTCAATCAAACGCCGCTTGGCCACCGGCTCGTAATCGCGTTTCCCATTGCGCCGGACACGCACTACTCGCAGTGGAAAGCAGTCAACGATCAATATCGTCAGTGATCATGGTTTGCGTCCGCAAAGTGTTTGCGGACGCAAGCCTGCCAAGACTCACCCTACAAAACTAGGACGCCGTTTCTCGGTCGCTTACGTCATCCCCTTATACGGAAGTAGGACCGTCTCCGCGGCGAGGCTTGGAGCTTGAAGTCCCGGGAATTTCGAGGTAAGGGGGTTGTTAACTTCGCCAGACTCGCGTTTACTCTCGGATTTTCGCGCAGCAATGAGCAACGAGTCGGGGGCATGGGTGGACGAGGAATTCGAGAGTCTGGATCTTGGTGATCCGGGGCGGGATCGGCGCGCCAAGGAGCTGCTCAAGCGGTTTGCGGCTCTGCCGACGGCGAGCATCCCCGGCGCATGCGATGACTGGTCGCAAACCATCGCGGCATATCGGTTTCTCGGCAATGAGCAGATCGATTGGCGGGACGTAATGCAGCCGCATTGGGAGCGCACTGCAGCGAGGGCCGCGCAGTTTCCGGTGGTGCTGTGCATCGCTGATACAACCGAATTGAACTTTAATGGCCAGGAGATCGACGGGCTGGGTCCGTTGACCTATGAAGCCCAGCGGGGCATGTTTTTGCATCCGACCTACGCGGTGACGCCTGACCGCGAGCCGCTGGGGGTGATCGATGCCTGGATGTGGGCTCGGGAGCCCAAGGACGCCGATGGCAACCGGGGCGGGATCAAGGAAAGCGTACGCTGGATTGAAGGATATGAACGGGTTGCGGAGCAAGCCGCGCTATTGCCGCAGACACGGCTGGTGTATGTGACAGACCGCGAGGGTGATATTGCCGAGTTGATGGCGCGCGCCCAGGAACTTGGCCAACCGGCCGACTGGTTGATCCGCAGCCAACACAACCGCAACCTGGCCGAGGGCGGCAAGTTGTGGGATAGCGTCGACGCCAGCCCGGTACTCGGGGAAATCACCTTTATCTTGCCAGGGCGAGCAGGCCAGAAGGCGCGCGAGGTCAAACAGGAACTACGCGCCCAGCGTATGAAGCTGCCGGGTCTGGTCGGAGCGGAGTTCACCTGTGTGGCGGCAAGGGAGATCGAAGCGCCCGCAGGCGTCAAGCCAGTGGTTTGGCGATTGGTGACGAACCGAGAAGCGCAGGACGCTGATGCGGTCAACGAACTTGTTGAATGGTATCGGGCAAGGTGGGAGATCGAGATGTTCTTCCATGTCCTGAAGACCGGCTGCAAGGTCGAGGCGCTACAGCTATCGCACATGGATCGTGTGGAGCGGGCCTTGGCGTTGTATATGGTGGTGGCATGGCGCATTGCCCGCCTGATGCGGTTGGGCAGAACCTGTCCGGATCTGGATGCGTCGCTGTTCTTCGATGCCGACGAG
Source organism: Cupriavidus taiwanensis LMG 19424 (assembly GCF_000069785.1). NCBI lineage: Bacteria > Pseudomonadati > Pseudomonadota > Betaproteobacteria > Burkholderiales > Burkholderiaceae > Cupriavidus > Cupriavidus taiwanensis. The sequence continues at coordinate 359,414 of NC_010529.1, forward strand.
ATTCGGGGGGCATACGTGCTCTCCAAGAAAGCTCGCCCGAAGACACCGGTCACACTCAATCAGATGATTCGGTTGGTTGCTTCCCTGGGCGGGTTCCTTGGGCGGAAGAACGATGGCGAGCCCGGCGCCAAGACGATCTGGATCGGCATGCAGCGAACCATGGACGCCGCGCTCACTATTCAAACACTGAGGGAAGAGTCATGACTTCCGTATAAGGAAATGCGCTTACGTTCAAGAAGCTGCCTGGCACGCGCCGGGAGTGGTTCGAGCGGTTGGACCGGCCAGTGTTGCGACCGCTGCCGCCGCGGCGCTACGAAGTTGCAACGTTCAAACAATGCCGCGTCAACGTCGACTACCACGTCGAGATCGACGGTCACTACTACAGCGTGCCGCATGCCCTGGTGCGAAAGGCGGTCGAGGCTCGCGTAACCCGCCACACCATCGAGATCCTGTACGGTGGCAAACGGGTGGCGCTGCACGCGCGCAATACCCGCAAGGGCAGCCACAGCACGGTCAAGGAACACATGCCGGTGGCCCACCGCGCGCACCTCGAATGGACGCCCGGCCGGCTGCTCAACTGGGCAGCCTCGATTGGGCCCAACGTCGCCGTCATCGTCGAATACCAGCTCACCCACAAGAGCCATCCCGAGATGGGCTATCGCGCCTGCCTGGGTCTGCTGAGTCTGGCCAAGAAGTACAGCAAGGAGCGGCTCGAAGCCGCTTGCGCTCGCGCCGTCGCCATTGGCTCGCTCACGCGTAAGTCTGTGGTCTCCATCCTTGAAAACCATCTGGACCGGCAAGCCACTCTGCCGGTATCGCAAACCGAGTGGCATTCCCCCATGCACGACAACGTGCGCGGACCCGACTACTACCATTAGGAAAACTATGCTGATGCAACACACCGTCGGCCAGCTCAAGGCCCTCAAGCTCGACGGGATGGCGCGGGCCTTCGAGGAACAGTCTGCCCTGACCGCCAGTTCCAGCCTGCCGTTCGAAGAACGCTTCTCCATGCTGGTCGACCGGGAGATTGCTTGGCGCGACACCAGGCGCCTGGAGCGGCTGCTGCGCTCGGCCAAGCTCAAGCACACCCAGGCATGCCTCGAGGATGTGGTCTATGACGGCAGTCGCGGCCTTGATCAGCGGCTGGTCGCTACCCTGGCCAGTTGCGACTGGATCCGCAACGCTCAGAGCCTCATCCTGACCGGGGCGACCGGTGCCGGCAAGTCCTGGTTGGCCTGTGCGTTTGCTCAGCAGGCCTGTCGACAGGGATTCTCTGCTCTCTATCTGCGGGTGCCTCGACTGTTCGAGGAACTGCAGATCGCCCACGGCGACGGGAGCTTTACGCGCCGCCTGGCGCAACTCGCACGCATCGATGTTCTGGTGCTGGACGACTGGGGCCTACAGGAGCCTTCTGAAAGCGCTCGCGGCGATCTGCTGGAAGTTCTGGACGACCGCGTCGGTACCCGCTCGACCATCGTGACAAGCCAGCTCCCGATCGAGCATTGGCACCAGTGGTTGAATGATCGTAAGCGTGGCCCCAGCACCGTCTGTTCATGAAGAGCCATAGGCGGCAATCTGGTTCCCACCAGAATTTGGTGGGAACCAGAAGAAATGGAAATCAAGGCGCGGGGTCGCCGGCGAGGCTCCAAGAACTACTCGAAGGAATTCCGCACGCAGGTCGTGGCGGAAACGCTGGACCCGGCAAGCTCACTGGCAGAAGTTGCGCGCTCGCATGGCCTGAACGCGAATCTCGTGTCGAAGTGGCGGCGGGATTATGAGCGAGCTGCGACGTCAGCATCCGAGCCTTCGGAATTATTCCTGCCCGTTCAGATAGCATCGCCGCCGAGGCCGGAGCCGATTGGATCGACCGGGCTCGTCATCGAATGTCGTGGCATGCGTGTGAGTTTCGAAGGCAAGCCCGAGCCTGATGTCCTGCAGCTCGTGCTGGCGAGCTTGCTGGGAGTGGGTTCGTGATGCCGGGCCTTCCCGCTGGAACGCGGGTGTGGCTGGCTGCTGGTGTGACCGATATGCGCTCTGGCTTCAACAGCCTGGCCGCGAAGGTGCAGACCGTGCTAGAGCGGGACCCGTTCAGCGGCCACGTGTTTGTGTTCCGTGGCCGACGAGGCGATCTGGTCAAGGTGCTTTGGTGGAGCGGTGATGGCATGTGTCTGCTGATGAAACGGCTTGAACGCGGCCGCTTCGTCTGGCCTCGTGCGGATGGAGGTGTCGTCAGCCTGAGCCAGGCGCAGCTCTCAATGCTGCTGGAAGGCATCGACTGGCGACTAGATAGCGTCAAGCAGGACGGCCGGTCCAGCGACAATCATTTTGGCCGGTTGGCCGGGATGATTGTCGGTGAGTGTTAGGTCATGGTTGTCGCTCCGTTATCGATGTCGCGGTGATTGTCGTTGTCGCTGGATGATTGTCGTCGGCGAGCAGACTGCTTGTCGCTTGCGGTGCGCCGACGGTAGCTTTCGACGTTCATTTCAAAGATCGTCGAATGGTGGACGAGTCGGTCAATCGCGGCGATGGTCATGCCGGGGTCAGGGAACACGTTGTCCCAGCCTGAGAACGGCTGGTTGGCCGTGATCAGCAGACTGCGCCGCTCATAGCGCTCGGCGATCAGTTCGAATAGGACACTGGTTTCGGCCTGGTCCTTGCGGGCGTACGACAGGTCGTCCAGGATGATCAGGTCAAAGCGGTCGAGCTTGGCCAGGGCTGCAGGTAACTGCAGGCTCTGCCTGGCTGCCTGCAGCTTCTGGACGATCTCGCTGGTACGCGTGAACAGTACCCTGTACCCAGCGTCGATCAGGGCATGCCCGATGGCCGATCCGAGGTGGCTCTTCCCACCGCCCGGCGGGCCGAAGATCAACACATTGGCACCTTTCTCCAGCCAGGAATCACCGCTCGCCAGTGCCATCACGTGCGCCTTGGAGACCATGGGCACAGCACTGAAGTCGAAGGCAGCCAGCGTCTTGGTTGGATCCAGGCGGGATTCGGTTCGGTGTCGTTCGATACGCCGCTTGGCCCGTTCGGCCAGTTCGTGTTCGAGCAAGGCGCCAAGCAGCCGGGTTGCCTGCCAGCTTTCCTTGTCGGCGCGCTGTGCGAACTCTGGCCAGAGCCGGCCAATGGTGGGCAGGCGCAGTTCGTTGAGCATCAACGTCAGGCGGGCGGCATCAATTGGGAGCGGCGCGTTCATGCTGCGACCCCCTGGCCCAGCAGGGCGTCGTAGCAACTGGTCGCCGGCATCTGGACATGGATGACGGGGTGATCGGCTTGCCGCGGCGAGAACTCCTCGCGCAGCGCTTCCAGATCCGGCAGATCACCATCGCCCAACATGGCTTCCAGGCGCACGGCCAGCACGGCTTCGATACCGTCCATGGCCGCCAGCTCAAGCAGGCCAACCATCGTCTTGCACGCGTCGCGTTGCGACAGCCGGGCATCAAGCTGCTCCCAGGTTCGCCGATAGGCCTCCCGAGGGAACAGATCGTCCCGGAACGCCAGGCCCTTGAAGGCCTGCGGCTTACGTTTGAGCCCCTCAATGAAGTGCCGATAGTCGATAGCGCGGCGGGTGCTGTGCGCGGCGTGGGAGCCCCGAGGAGTGCTGAACACCATGGCTCCGGACAGGTAGCAGTCCAGTCGGTCGCCGTACACACGCACCTTCAGACGGTGACCAATCAGGCGGGACGGCGCGCTGTAGAGGATGCCGCGCACGGTGAATGTGCTGCAACGGGTGACACGCGCTTCCTCTTCGGCAAAGTCCGTCGTGCGCCGGGGAGGCAGGTCCGTCAACTGCTCGCGCTCGAGACGGAACGCCGCTGCATGACGCCGGTTACGACGCATCACGACCTCGCGCAGGAGCGCCTCATAGGCGGCTCGATCCTCGAAGTCCCGGTGGCCGCGCAGCATCAGTGCCTGGTCGACAGCCTCCTTCAGATAGCGGTGGGATGATTCCACACTGCCGTTCTCGTGGCCCAGGCCGCGGTTGTTACGGGTGCCGGTCATCCCATAGTGGTCCAGCAGGGCTTCGTAGCGCGTTGTGAAGTCCTCCTGCTCCTTCAGGTTCTTGAACGCCGCCGAGAGGCTGTCGGTGCGATGTTCTCGCGGGCAGCCGCCGGCCTGCCAGAGCGCGTTCTGCAAGCCCGAGGACAGCGCCTCGAAGCTCTCTCCGCCTTCAACCACTTGGGCGTACTCCCAGCGCGAGAACGCGAACACGAAGTGATACAGGCGGTGAGGGAATGGAACGCCGGAGATGGTGATGCCCAGCGCCTGCATATCGGTGAAGTCCGACAGTGCCCGGATCCCCGGCGCGTGTTCCTGTGGGAAGAAGACTTCTTTGGCCGGTCCAGACACAGCCCGCCACTTGCTGATGCGCCGTTCGAGCGTGCGGCGCATGCTGTCAGGGTATTGGTCGGGATGGTCGTCCTGGAGCTTGCGCAGAATGGTGATGGCTTGCAGGCGCGGCTCGCTAGCAAGCATCGGCACGACCTCGGTGTCCCAGACCTCGACGAATGGATCGGGCCGCGAGCGCCAGTAACGGCGGGGCTTCTGCGAAGGCAGTTGGCTATCACGTTCGATACGCCGGGCACTGCGCACACTGATGCCGGCCTTGGCAGCGGCAATCTCCTGGGTATGCTGTTTGCGTTTGGACATGTAGAGGCTAACCTGTTGGTCGGTAATACGGGTTCCAGACATGGACTGACCGCTTATTGATGCGATCAGCCATCGTAGAACCCGGCCAACTCGGCGCCGCCGGTGGCGGAAACTCTCCGGCGGCTACGCCGCCTCCGAGTTCCCGCCACCGGCCAAGATGTTTGTCGCTACGCCGGACAAAATGATTGTCGCCGCCCAGGCGACAGCCGGTGCGCACGGCGGAGCCGATCTCGGCGTTGTAAACCTGAGTGCCGGCGCGTAGACTGCTGGCATGACGACGGCGAACGCGTACCCGGACGACATCGAAGCGCTCAAAGCCCTCTTGCTGGAGCGCGATGCCCGCATCGGGCATCTGCAAGACGTGGTCGAATCGCAGAAGGCAGCGACGGCAACGGACAAGGCGGAGATCGAGCATCTCAAGTTGCTGATTGCAAAGCTGCGCCGCATGCAGTTCGGCCGTCGCTCGGAGAAGCTGGACCGCCAGATCGAACAGCTCGAACTTCGCCTAGAAGAACTCGAGGCCGACGAAGGTGCCGCACCCATCGAGATCCACAGGACGCCGCGTACGGCACCGGAACAGGTACAACGTAAGCCGTTGCCAGAACACCTGCCGCGCGAGTTCCAGACTCATTGGCCCGAATCACGTGATACCTGCACGGCATGCGGTGCGCCGATGAAGCAGCTTGGCGAGGATGTCTCCGAACAGCTCGAATATGTGCCAGCGAGCTTCCGGGTCATCCGGCATGTGCGACCCAAGCTGGCGTGTTCATGCTGCGATCACATCGCCCAGGCTGCTGCGCCGAGCCGCCCCATCGAGCGAGGCATGGCTGGCCCGGGACTGCTGGCCCACGTGCTGGTCGCGAAGTTCGCGGATCACCTGCCGCTCTACCGACAGTCGGTGATCTATGCGCGTGAAGGCGTCGAGCTGGATCGCTCGTTGCTGGCGAAGTGGGTTGGTCACAGTGCGGCGCTGCTGCAACCACTCGTCGACACACTGCGTCGACACGTCATGGCGGCGACGAAGCTCCATGCCGACGATACGCCAGTGCCGGTGCTCGCGCCAGGCAATGGCAAGACTAAAACTGGACGCTTGTGGGTGTATGTGCGTGACGACCGGACGTCGGGCGATGCTACTCCGCCGGCCGTCTGGTTTGCCTATACGCCGGACCGCAAGGGCATCCACCCGCAGCAGCATCTTGAATCGTTCAACGGGACGTTGCAGGCCGATGCCTACGGCGGCTACCAGGCGATCTACGAAACGGGACGGGTTGCCGAAGCAGCGTGCTGGGCCCATGCCCGGCGGCAGTTCTACGAATTGTATGCAGCTCGCCCCAATTCCTTGAATACCGAGGCCCTGGAACGCATCGGCGCGCTCTACAAGATCGAAGAGCAGATCCGGGGCAAACCACCCGATGTGCGCCAGGCGTATCGACAGGCGCAAGCGCGTCCACTACTCGATCAACTCCACGCGTGGCTGAGAGCCACGTTGGAGACGCTCTCGCGCAAATCTGACACGAGTCGAGCGATCCTGTACGCACTGAACCGGTGGGAGGCGCTCACGCGCTATTGCGACGACGGACGACTGGAGATCGACAACCTGCCGGTCGAACGTGCGCTGCGCGGGGTGGCCATCGGAAGACGTAATTACCTGTTCGCGGGTGCTGACTCAGGTGGGGAACGCGCCGCTGCAATTTACAGCCTGATCGGCACGGCAAAACTCAACGGCGTCGATCCCGAGGCTTACCTACGCTTCGTGCTCGCACGCATCGCGGATCACCCGATCAACCGCGTCGACGAACTCATGCCGTGGGTCGTCACTGAGCAACTGGTTACGCCAGCGTAACTGCTGCGGCCGTCAAGACGGTACTGGCTACTCGCTTACCTACTAGCTGCGGCGGAAGCAAATGTTCTGCAATGACGGCTGGCAGGCGCTTCATCACGGTGCCGCCCAGCGGCAGGCTTATGTCGAACTCTATAAGAAATGCACGTTCTAGTAGTGCCCAGCCTGTCGCGAATAATCGAATCCCTAACACGGTGCAATGCCAATAGAACTTGTTGCGACTCCGTTCGCTGTGTGACAAACCGCATAGAGGGTTGTGACGCCTCCTCGCAGATCGCCTCGGGGCATCGTTTATCTGCGATTCACATGTGTTGCTCCTACCAGCCAGCCTAGCGTCTGAGCCACATCGCTGCTCGGAGCCTCTACGCAACACCTCGCGATATTGCCCACTGTCGGACTACATTGTCAGAGCACCTTCGCACGCCGCCGTTGCCAGCAACACGCGCGCTCCCAGCCTACCGCCGGTCGCACGGCGGGTCCGCTACCGTGGAATCAAGACTCGTGGTTGGACAATGATGAAACGAATGCATTGCGCCCGATATACCGAGCCTCATGCTTCGCAAGCGCACCCAACCAGCTATTGTAAGTGGGGACTGTGTCCGGCTTTTCAGGGGGTCGCTCCATTCGTGGAGCCGCCTCAAGCATTCCCTTATTGACTGCAGGGCCAACGCCGGCCGCAGTCCCACAGCCAGAGGCTGGCACTGGCCGTCACCGATACGGCATACACGCTGACACTCCCGACGTGCCAACGTTTAGCGAAGCTGGACAGAAGGACTACGCTATAACCAAACTGATTTCCCTGGGCTGAGCCGAAGGGATCCTCGCCAAAGCTGATCGAAAGCTTCAGGCCGACCTGCAGAAGCGTGTGCAGAGCGCGGATTGGACGTAGCGAATCGGGGAAGCTTCCAATGCAGCTGGGGTCGCCTCCCGAACGGCGCGTACATAGCTTCAATGAGTTCTCTCAGAAGTTTGTTTTGACAGATTGCCTCCCCCAACTCCAATCGTGCCGCTGCTTATGGGCAATTGCCAATCACATAGTATCCGGCGGCTGTCTCAGCCAGAGTGTTGATATAGAAAAGATTATTTAATCCCATGCTTTGGTTCGAGCCATTCGCGTAAGCCCCCCCCCCGACATCGTGTGCCCGACCGGCTTGCACGTGCGCATAGTTTGTGCCGGTGGTCGCCGTACAAGAAAAACTCGTCTTTGTTGTTGCCGAGATAGCAGCAGATTGCTGGCTTTCCCCTGCTGTGCCGTCGATCGCCGTCACAGTGTAGCTGTACGTAGTACCCGCTATCAAGTCCAAATCGGTGTAGCTCGTCGACGTGCTCGAGCCCACCTTCGTGCCATTGCGGTAAAGGTTGTAGCTGTTGGCGTTTGTTACGGCATTCCACGACAGCGATATTGTGTTGAGGGTCGTCCCGGCGACCGCCAGCCCAGTCGGCGACGAACCCGCCTGTCCAGACCCGCTTCCAGCACGCAAATTGTTCTTAACCCAGAAGTCCATCACGAAGTCAGGGTAGTTGATATGCGTGGCATCGACATAGTTGGTGTTGTTGCCGCCAGTTCCAGCGGGCCATGCGTGTGCCATGCCCGCGACCGATATTTCGTGGGTGCGCACTTTGCCATTGCTATCGATATAAGGGGTGTTTGTGCCGCCCCCTGCTATCGATACCTTAGATCCCTGGGTGAAGCTGCCGCCGTAGAGCTGGCGGAAGGCCGAGGCTGCTATCGGGCCATATGCCGGCGCCACCGTGTAGTCCGAGGTTCCCCATACGGCGCCGGCAATCTGGCTGGTGAACTTACCCACGTTGGATCCGGCCCATTGCTTACATTTATTGCCTGCCGTCGTCGCGGTATAGCCACTAGGTACGAAGCCGATCTGGGCCGTCGTGGTTCCCGGCGTCGGACCGGCATTGATGCCAACGCCGGCAAAAATGTCCGGGGCGATGCAGCCCAGGACCATGCTCATGCCGCCTCCAGAGGATAGGCCCGCCACGTATACCTGATTGGGATCGATCGCATACTGGGCATTGGCAACAAAGCGGTTGACTAGATCCAGCAGTACGCCCACGTGTCCAGCGGTTCGGCTTGGCGACGCATTCGCATAGTCCCAGCAATGCTTGAAGTACACGTTGCCGCTTGCGTTAGGCGCAAGAATGACAGCACCGTATTGATCGCCAATCGATTTCCAGTTGAACCCGGTCCCACTGGCATTATTGATCACGTCGCCGGAGGCAGTCTGCAAGCATCCGTGTAGCACTAGAACTAGAGCTCGCTTGCCATTGGGCGTGGAAGGCTGGCTCGCCGGCCAATAGAAATAGCCGGTCAGGTTTCCACCATTGACGGCATCCGATGCCCACGTCTGCTCGCTACTCCACGCTCCGGGACCCGCCGTCGCTGCATGCAGCGAAAACGCTCCCAGCATCGTCGCAAGAGTGACTAACCCGGTCGCGAAGTATCGCCAACGCTTTCTCAGCATAGTGTCTCCCTTTTTTGATTTCTTCGAGTCACAGCAATGCCCTGACCCAAGGGGTCTGCAACAAGCCGGTTCGCACTTTAAGGACAACTGCTTAATTTATGACAGGCTTTCGCTCCGCCTTTAACATGATACATGATTCATGTTTCATACTAGGAAGGGCATCGAGGCAAAGTCAACCACTCGTTTACACTTAGTTCAATGGTTCGCAGCCCCGACAGACCATGGACACCAGCGCGTGAATCGCACCCACCATTGAATCAGACGATATCCATGGCGGAGTAAGCAGGCTAGGGGCATCCCCTTATACGGAAGTAGGACCGTCTCCGCGGCGAGGCTTGGAGCTTGAAGTCCCGGGAATTTCGAGGTAAGGGGGTTGTTAACTTCGCCAGACTCGCGTTTACTCTCGGATTTTCGCGCAGCAATGAGCAACGAGTCGGGGGCATGGGTGGACGAGGAATTCGAGAGTCTGGATCTTGGTGATCCGGGGCGGGATCGGCGCGCCAAGGAGCTGCTCAAGCGGTTTGCGGCTCTGCCGACGGCGAGCATCCCCGGCGCATGCGATGACTGGTCGCAAACCATCGCGGCATATCGGTTTCTCGGCAATGAGCAGATCGATTGGCGGGACGTAATGCAGCCGCATTGGGAGCGCACTGCAGCGAGGGCCGCGCAGTTTCCGGTGGTGCTGTGCATCGCTGATACAACCGAATTGAACTTTAATGGCCAGGAGATCGACGGGCTGGGTCCGTTGACCTATGAAGCCCAGCGGGGCATGTTTTTGCATCCGACCTACGCGGTGACGCCTGACCGCGAGCCGCTGGGGGTGATCGATGCCTGGATGTGGGCTCGGGAGCCCAAGGACGCCGATGGCAACCGGGGCGGGATCAAGGAAAGCGTACGCTGGATTGAAGGATATGAACGGGTTGCGGAGCAAGCCGCGCTATTGCCGCAGACACGGCTGGTGTATGTGACAGACCGCGAGGGTGATATTGCCGAGTTGATGGCGCGCGCCCAGGAACTTGGCCAACCGGCCGACTGGTTGATCCGCAGCCAACACAACCGCAACCTGGCCGAGGGCGGCAAGTTGTGGGATAGCGTCGACGCCAGCCCGGTACTCGGGGAAATCACCTTTATCTTGCCAGGGCGAGCAGGCCAGAAGGCGCGCGAGGTCAAACAGGAACTACGCGCCCAGCGTATGAAGCTGCCGGGTCTGGTCGGAGCGGAGTTCACCTGTGTGGCGGCAAGGGAGATCGAAGCGCCCGCAGGCGTCAAGCCAGTGGTTTGGCGATTGGTGACGAACCGAGAAGCGCAGGACGCTGATGCGGTCAACGAACTTGTTGAATGGTATCGGGCAAGGTGGGAGATCGAGATGTTCTTCCATGTCCTGAAGACCGGCTGCAAGGTCGAGGCGCTACAGCTATCGCACATGGATCGTGTGGAGCGGGCCTTGGCGTTGTATATGGTGGTGGCATGGCGCATTGCCCGCTTGATGCGGTTGGGCAGAACCTGTCCGGATCTGGATGCGTCGCTGTTCTTCGATGCCGACGAGATTCGGGGGGCATACGTGCTCTCCAAGAAAGCTCGCCCGAAGACACCGGTCACACTCAATCAGATGATTCGGTTGGTTGCTTCCCTGGGCGGGTTCCTTGGGCGGAAGAACGATGGCGAGCCCGGCGCCAAGACGATCTGGATCGGCATGCAGCGAACCATGGACGCCGCGCTCACTATTCAAACACTGAGGGAAGAGTCATGACTTCCGTATAAGGAAATGGGTTGTAGGCGGCCATGCTCAGCACAAACATCTGATCGACTTTCTTCAGACCGCGCACTATCACCTGACGCATGCGCCCCACGGTCTTGACCCACCCGAAGCCCTGTTCGATCAGCTTGCGCTTTTGTTGCGAGACGGCATAACCGGCGCTGGAAGCAATGGCATCAGGAACGGCCGAGCGACGACCCGATGTGTTCTGCGCCACGTGGGGCGTCACCTTCATTTCCAGGCAGGCCTCAATGAACTCGTGCGCGTCATAGCCCTTGTCCGCGCCCACGGTGACTTCCACATTCAGGTCTTCAATCACCTGCCTGGCATCGTTAAGCATGACCTTTGCGGCCTCCCGCTCGGCGTGTCCGTCCGCCTTGGTCACCATGGCGCTAACCACCAGGCCATGGCGGTTGTCGCTCAGGGTATGACCCATGTAGCGCAGCTCACTGGATGTCTTGCCCTTGCGGTAGAGCTTGGCATCGGGATCGGTCTTGGATTCGTGTGTCTCGTTGCTGCGCTTGCGACCTTTGAAGTTGCCGCCGGCGTCATCGTCTTGGTCGTCGCCATCCTTGCGCACGAAGCTCTTGTGGCCTGCCCACGCCTGTATCAGCGTGCCGTCCACGCTGAAGTGCTCACCCGACAGCCAGTTCTTCTTCTGCGCGATGGCCAGCACCTCGTTGAAAAACTGGATCACCGCATCATGCTTGATCAGTCGCTCGCGGTTCTTGGTGAAGACCGTGGGCACCCAAACTGAGTCGTCCATCGACAGCCCGATGAACCAGCGAAACAGCAGGTTGTATTGCGTCTGCTCCATGAGCTGGCGCTCAGAGCGAATGCTGTAGAGCACCTGCAGCAGCATGGCCCGCAGCAACTTCTCCGGCGCGATACTGGGGCGGCCACCCTTGATATCGGCCTCGTACATCTGCGCGAACAGCCGGTCCATCTTCACCAGCGCCTGGTTGGCCATAGTCCGGATCGAGCGCAGCGGATGGGACTGCGGCACGAAATCCTCCAGCCTCCGCATAGTGAACAAGCTTTCCGTGAAGGTATCTGCGCCGCGCATGAATGTGGGATTGGATGGGATCCTCAAAGCAACGCTTCAGCCAGTCGTCGCGCTGACGTCCGCTGGAGGTATTTCAGCGGCCTGTTAAGAGCTGGTGAAGGCGGGCGACGCCCCCAACTCAGGCCATTGGCGCCCATGGGCCAGTAAAGCTTTTCGGCAATCTTGTAGGCCAGTGCCACCACGACGTCCTTGAGGCGCCGCTGCAGCATGGGCAGTGCCCGTGCCTAAGGATATCTGGTGCGCGTGAGCATCGTTTGTCCTGCGTTGACCACCTGTCGTCGCAGAAGCGTTGCCGCGCGCTTGCTGATGTGCCCAAGCGATACATGACCGCCGTGCCGGTCTGTGCCGGAATAGCCGCAGGCTTGCGGCGAATGCCCTGCCTGTGCGAGTGGCTGGGCAGAGAATGGTGCGACCAAGGCAGTAGCGGTAATAGGGCCCAAGCCGGACATCTGGTCCACAATCTGCGCGGCCGGATCAGACCTTAGCCACTATGTAGGTCACGCGCAACCAGTAGGATCTTCTATTCATCGAATTCGCCAAGCGCACGGACTTGCCGCTCCAGCGCCGTGTCAGCAAGAGCGGTACGACGCGAGCGAACTACGGCCCAGCGCTCTTGGCCCGGAAGGACAGCGTACCGAAGTGCAAGCCTCACCCCAGCAGCCCCGGCATTTGGTTGCTCTGCCGGGTACGCGTACTCTCCTCCACCTTGAGTGTTGGATCCAGTTCTCACTCTGGCACAGCGACGCCGCCGATCAAGCGAGAGCCCCTTTTGCCTTCGAGGCTTTGGCTTAGCGTTAGATGGGCGGTTCATTCCAACTCCCCTCATCCGCCCCGATTTTGAAGAAAACCTGCCGTGCACTATCGAAGCATGCGTCGCTTCGATATCATTTTTTTGCCTCACACGGAAAATGAATAGATGGAAGACAGACTAGCTAGCCGCAACGACTAATGTTCGTCATGATGATGAAAAAATTTCCCATCAGTTTGTCGCGATCGATTGGCCTAATAATTGGGTTACCCCCGGAGAACGGAACAGGCTTACAGCTAATATAGCGGCATGCTTAGTCGGAATATCTGGCTCATTTTGAATTGGTCTATGCCTAACCGCGCATTGGCCTTTGGTTGGTCGTGAAGCTAGGCGTGTCAGCAATGATTTCCTTATACATCTGTACGTCACATCTCAAAATCCTCCTTCGCCAGCCATTGGCTAATGTATCCTCCCAGTGCCTTCAGAAGGGCATCAGAGCACATACCAGCGGAACCGGCTAATGCAGGGCAAAGCACGAGCTGCGTGCCTGTGTCGTCGTAGACATGAAGTATTCGGACCTGGTCCGCCGGCTTCAGAGTGTGCTCTTTATATGAAAGCCCGCGCATACCGAAGGCATGCACATAATCATCTTCATGACGCTCGCCTAGACACACCACCACCTTCGGCTGCTCGCGCCGACGTAACGCCTCGATGAAGCGAAAGCGTCCTCCATCACGGCAAAGAGACATGTAAGCGACTTTCGAAGTGAGTTCAGGTTGCATGCTAAAGCGTCGCCTCCAGCTCTGGCCATCGTCTGTACGAATTGGGAGCGGAAATAGGCTGAGCATGAATTCCCAGCCTTGCGGTCGGTACAGAAGATCTGAAAGATATTTCTTCCAGTCACCACCATCTTCGTCGCCAAACAGCACCATTTGACGAGCAGCTGACATAATACGAGCGATCCGCTGATGTGTCTGCCACCGGACTATCGCCGTTGCATGCTGAGCTCGAAAGGCGGCGTCCCAAGCTGGACATTCAAGCTTCGGCATCAGAGGCGAGACTAGCGATATGCAGCCCCTTCTCGGCGAATAATTGCAAAACCAAACTGCAGCGGACGGGTTTCCTCCTTCCATGCCGAGAAAAGACGCAAAATAGCTGCCTAATTGCTGGCGGGTAAAAGCGTTTGTGGTCATGATTCAGCTTCGTGATGGCCCTGTTAGAGTTTACCATTAGCTTCAAAATGAAAAAATATCGCGTCACCTAAACGATCAACAAAAAAATCGATATTTTTGTTTTCTCCCTTTATCTTACCCTCATTCCCTATGTATAGGCCAATTTCCTACTGCGGGGCCAATTTGCTACTGCATATTTGCGCTGACTTTCTTAGCCGGCGTCCCTGCCTTAGTTGAAACCCAGACACTTTTGGTCTCGAGGAACTCGCGCACAGCTTCGATACCGTTCTCACGGCCAATACCGGATTGCTTCATGCCACCGAAAGGGAGGTTGAAGCTCATCGCGCGATAGGCGTTAATCCACACTGTGCCGACCCTGAGCGCCTTTGAAACACGAAGCGCCTTGGAGATATCAGCTGTCCATACTCCGGCGGCGAGCCCATAAATAACATCATTGGCGATCCTCACTGCGTCCGCTTCGTCATCGAAGCCCATGACCGAGAGCACGGGGCCGAATACCTCTTCTTGCGCGATGCGCATGTCGCTCTTTACGTCGATAAAAACGGTGGGCTGTACAAACTGCCCACCAGAGAGATCCCGCATAGCCTCACCTCCTATTACACAGCGAGCACCTTCTGACTTGGCGATGTCGATGTACCGCAAAACCTTTTTATACTGCTCCGGTGTTGCTAGAGGACCGATGCTATTCTCCGGTGCGTTTGGATCACCGATTCGCGCCAATGCAACCATGCTGACAAGTTGATCGACGAAAAGGTCCTTGATACTATTCTGCACCAGCAAGCGGGACCCTGCCACACAAGCTTGACCGGTCGCTGCAAAGATCCCCGACACAACTCCACTTACTGCCTGTGCGAAGTCGCAGTCTTCGAACACAATATTGGGCGACTTGCCACCTAATTCCATTGAAACCCGTTTCATAGACTTTGCAGCAGCCGCGTATACCTTTGCCCCGGTGGCATCCGATCCAGTAAAACTCACCTTGGCGACGTCAGGATGTTCCACCAACGCAGCCCCGGTCTCCGGACCAAATCCAGTGACAACGTTGAATACTCCACTCGGGAAGCCGGCGTGCTGGGTTAACTCCATGAACTCCAGTGTGCTCGCCGAAGCAAATTCTGATGGCTTCAGGACCACGGTGCAGCCTGCTGCCAAGGCGGGCGCGCATTTCATCGCTACGAAAAGCAAAGGCGAGTTCCAGGCCGTCAAGGCACCGACCACGCCAACTGGCTCGTGGGTCGTAAAAGCAAAGGCATCGGACCTATCCAAAGGAACAACAGCGCCTTCTATCTTGTCAGCTAGGCCGCTGAAGTACCACCACCACTCCGACTGCGACCGAAGCTGGTTCAGCACCTCAGTCATCACCTTGCCATTGTCCCGTACCTCAGTTTCTGCCAGGCGCTGGGCGTTTTCAAGGACCAGATCACCGAGACGTCGCATTAGTTTGCCGCGCGCCGTGGCTGTCATCATCGCCCAAGGTCCCGCCTTCAGGGCACGCGAAGCTGCCGCTACCGCGATATCAACGTCTTCCTTTGTAGCTCTAGGGATGCGTGCCCATACCTCGCCGGTGTACGGGTTGACCGTATCGAACCACTCCAGTCTTACTGGATCGACGTAACGGCCGTCGATGAACAATTTATAGCGTTTCATTTGAATCCAAACTCTCCTTTTTTAATGAGCATTGGGTCGGTATTACATTTCCATTATTCGACAGCGCCTTGCTATGGTCCACAGCACCGCAAGTGCGTCGACTCAATTCTTGCTTTTGCTCGCATTCATGCGTCAAGCACATCACCCGACGCGGATGATTGCCATCGATTGGCGCTTAATGACCTCGTTCCCATCTGCAATTGTTTTCTGGTCGGTGCCGGCGGGAACCTGTTAAACAATGCCCCCAGTCTGCAAAGGCTTTAGGAATCAACACCTCCAACGCCCGAACGGCTGGCAAAGCTTGATCATGGAGCGATCGTAACCCTTTGAGGAAGCTACGTCAGTTCACGGTGTGATCCCGAAGGGTCAGTCCAGTTTCCGACTCAGTCACAAAAGATTTACGGCACCTCCGCCAGCGCTGTCGGACAAAATGTGAGATTTGTCGGGATCGCTCCAGTCAGGCTTACCAGAATCCGTTCCGGCTTTCCTTTGGTGCTAAGTACCGAATGCAGCCTGAAGGGCCCTACGCGCGTCCATAGTGAGGCCATCGGCCCACAAGTCTGCAGAATGCAAGCAAGAAAAGCCACGGCGTGTAAAACATCAACCGCAAACCTCATTGATCAGCGATTCCCTTCAAGATCGTTGCCACACATTTTGTAGGTTCCTTTGCAAGCTCGCTCCAGCGCTTAGCTTCTTCGCTCATGAAGGTGAGCACGAAATTTGCTGAGTGCGTGTCGACAGATAGCCTCAAGCCATGGCGCCACCACCCTTCTACCTAAATAAGAGCGTCATTTTGTTGACACGGCAAGTTTTTTCCGTATGTAATGATGACGACTTGATTCAGTTTAAGGTACCGCCTTTACGAGGTCAACAGCTGTATCTCTCTTTATCCAACGATGCCACGCAAGCCACAAAACACATCAATTTCTGACCAAAATTCTGCGCCCGGAGGTGCCTCAAGTGTGGACCGCGCTTTGTCCTTGCTTGACGTGTTCACACCACAATTTGCTTCGCTCTCACTGACTGAGATAGCGAAACAGACAAGGCTATATAAAAGCACCGTACTGAGGTTGCTAGCCTCCTTGCAACACAAGGACTATGTTCAACGTAAAACAGATGGAACCTACTGCCTCGGCCCACAAATCGCGCGTCTTTATGCAATCTACGCGTCGTCATTTTCGCTCGAAGAAATCGTTATGCCGGCGCTGCGTGAACTCACAGAAAAAACCAAGGAGAGCGCTGCATTTTATGTACGACAAAAGGAGTTCCGTCTCTGCCTCTATCGAGTTGACTCCCCACAGCTGGTTCGCGATCATATACGGGCGGGTGAGATTCTCCCAATTGATCGCGGCGCTGGCGGCCGCGTATTGCTGGCCTATTCCGGTGCGCAAGGGGAAATCTACGATCGGATTCGTAAAGATGGCATTGCTATGCTAGTCGGAGATCGCGTACCGGTGCTCAGCGGCATATCAGCTCCTGTTTTCAATGCTGCAAGAGAACTCGCTGGCGCCGTCACACTTACAATGCCCACGTCTCGCTATTCGGAAACTTTTGCGAAACCCGTACGCGATGTGGCAATGAGTATCTCATCGAGATTGGGCGTCGCCGACTTTAACGAATGATGGCACTGAGTCCCTCACATTCCCTTTTGAGAAAATGCACTGGCGTGCGAAAGAGCCCGTGACCTCTGAGTGTAGCCGATCAGGCGATTCGATACGGAACCTCACCATCACCCATGGAACTGTAGGATCATTGTAATGGCATTCACGCGGAAGCGCGCGCGAGATCCGGCGTTCTGTATGTTTTAAGCATTCAGTTCTTTCGGCGCGATCTGAGCAACTGCTTTCGTGCACGATTGACGTTGCCTTGACGACCAACAACGCCTCGCTCGGGACATTTCGTCCAGGGACTTGGAAAGCGCGCTGAGCGAGAAGCGTGAAAGTCAAATGGGCCACGCCAGCGATGATGATGAAGGCGGGTCATCGACTCGGATTCGATAGGTGTATCGACATACAACTTACGGGCGCCACGGAAATTGCAGTATTTGAGAAGGCAATCAATCAACCGGCTGACGACGGCCCCAACACGGAGGAAGCTCTCATGCAGGGGTATGCGGCATCGATGGATGCCGCCGTATGCTGCGGGTCACTTCATCAGCCGTAGCGCAGTGGTTTTGCTGAAGATCGAGATTCGCGAGCTGCTTAAATTTCGCCACTCAGCCATAGGGACGCCCCGAGAGGCGTTGATCTCTTACGACTGACGCGCCGTCCGTGCAACGGAGTCGCATAGCGAAGTAGCGAGTTGCAAGCGCCACTCAGTACCGGATGCCAACGAAATGACATGGCGGTACAGTCATACGATGGGTGCTGAAATCCACAATAGTTGTTTGTCGAACGGCTCAGGACATGCGTGAAACCAAAGTCTTCCGACGTTCGGCGGGGGGTTAGCATTAGTGCAATGCTCAGGGATTTGTTGCAGAACAGATGACCGAATCTGGGGAGGAACCCTCACTTGACAGAAGCAGAGCCAGCTTGTGCAGGGAAAGCCGAATAGGTTTACTATAGAGGACGATAGAACACCAAATAGCCCCAGTGTTTAACCGCCACACTTGGCGAGGCCGATTTGCAACCTAGGACAGAAGGACGCGATCGCGAGGTCGGTATAATGGCGGCCATGATTGATACCTCCTCCTCTTCCACCCGGTCGCCTGTGGACCCAACAGGCGCGATTTCAGCGCGCGTGCGCATCGAGCGCGAATCGCGAGGCTGGTCAATGGGCGAACTCGCTGAGCGCGCCGGCGTGTCAAAGGCCATGATCAGCAAGATCGAGCGTGGTGAAGCGAGTCCGACCGCAACAGTCCTGGGTCGGCTCTCCGGAGCCTTTGGCCTGCAGCTCTCGATGTTGCTGGCACTGGCCGAACAGTTTGGCAATCGCCTTTGCCGTGCCGCCGATCAGCAAGTCTGGACCGATCCCGAGACTGGCTATACCCGACGCGCGGTGTCGCCGCGCAATGGTGGCATGCTGGAACTCGTGGAAATCATGCTTCCAGCCAATGTTCGGATTTCTTACCCGTCATCGGCCTTCATCTTCCAGCACCAGCAGATCTGGGTACAGCAAGGGACCCTGGTGTTTGAGGAAGGTCAACTGGTACATGAGCTAGAAGTCGGCGACTGTCTGCAACTCGGTCCTCCCGCACCATGCACCTTCATCAATCCTGGCAACAACCCGTGCATCTATCTCGTTGCGTTGGTCAAGCGCTAGGGAAGTGCTTATGTGGACGCCTCCCGGATAGCAAGCTCGATTTGACATGGTGGTCGACAGGTAGAGGCAGCACGCTTATGTCCGGCCCGTTTGTTGCAGGCCTTAAGGCCTGCTGGCCCATATGGAATTCGCTGACGAGGTCCCCAGCTGATTATCGAGCCTTGCGGCTCACGTTCCCTATCGGGTCTTCCTCGTCCCGGTCCAACCTGTTAGCCATCATGCGATCATTGCTTGCGCTCCTTGAGAAGGGTTGATCAGTCCTGGTGTATCCGCTTGGGAGGCTATGATGCAGCTATGGGCAGGTGTGCCTCATATCTCCCTTGCCTGGCCAATACTGCCCAGATGGTCCTGGCGAGTTTGTTAGCTACCGCAGCGACCGCGACGTTGAAGGGACGTCGCTTGAGCAATTCGTCGAGCCAGGCGGTTCCCGCACCTCGAGTGACCACGGATCTGGCGCCGTGTATGAGCAAGGTGCGGAGATAGGTGTCGCCACGTTTGCTTATCCCTAGTTGGCGTACATGACCTCCGGTGCCAGTTTGTTTGGGCACCAAGCCTAGCCACGCGGCAAACTCGCGCCCAGAGCGGAAAGTCTTGGCATCGCCGATGGCAGCTACCGCCGCCGTTGCGGTCAGCAATCCCACGCCGGGGATTTCAGCAATCATCCGGCATTCGTGATTGTCGCGAAGGGCAACCTTGAGCCGCCGAGAGGTGGCGCCGTTTGTTCGGACAGAGATCCGGAGTTTTTAAGTGGAAGCGCTGGGGCAGTCAGGCTGCCGATTTGATCGCTGGCAGCGTGGCGAAGTATGCCTCATCCGGGGTCTGGTCCGCCAGACTGGAATGGGGCCGTCGTTGGTTGTACCAAGTTAGGTAGTTAGCGATAGAGCGGCGCGCATGGCTGACCGAGTCGTAGGCTTTCAGGTAGACCTCCTCGTATTTGACGCTGCGCCAAAGGCGTTCGACGAACACGTTGTCGCGCCAACTGCCCTTGCCGTCCATCGACAGTCGGATGCCGCGGTCGAGCACAGCGTCTGTGAACCCCGTCGCGGTGAACTGGCTGCCCTGGTCGGTGTTGACGATCTCCGGCGTGCCGTATTTCGCAAAGGCCTCCTCCAGCGCCTCGACAGCATGGCAGCTCTCCAGAGTGATCGCCACCCGGTGGGCCAGTACTTTGCGGCTCGCCCAGTCCACCACCGCCATCAGATACACGAAGCCCCGCGCCATCGGAATGTAGCTCGTGTCCAGCGCCCACACCTGGTTGGCGCGATCGATCGTCCGGTCGCGCAGTAGGTATGGCCAGATCTTGTGCGCCGCATGCTTGCGGCTCGTGTTGGGGCGACGGTACAGCGCCTCGATGCCCATGCGCTTCATCAGCGTGCGCACGTGCCGGCGGCCGACCGGGATGCTCTCCCGTCGCAACAGGCGGGCCAGCATGCGTGCGCCCGCGAAGGGATGCTCCAGATGCAGTTCGTCGATCCGGCGCATCAGCCTCAGATCCGCGTCGCTGATTGGACGCGGCTGGTAGTAGACGCTCGATCGGGAAATGTCGACCAGCTTGACCTGGCGGCTCACCGGCAGCGGGTGATCGCGGTCAATCATCGCTTTCCGCTCAGCAATCCCGCCTTGCCGAGCGCGTGCTCTAAAAAATCGTTCTCCAGTGTCAATTGGCCTATCTTTGCATGCAGCGCCTTCACGTCCACCGGCGGCTCGGCCGCAGTCTTGGTTTTGCCGCCGCCGAACACGTCCGCGGCGTGCTCCGCCAACTGTTGCTTCCACTCCGTGATCTGGCTCGGGTGCACGTCATACTGCTGGGCCAATTCCGCCAGCGTCTTGTCGCCCTTGAGCGCGGCCATGGCCACCTTGGCCTTGAAGGTTGCCGAGTGGGTCCGTCTGCTTCGTTTCGTCATCTTCTGGATCCTTTATGCCCGCCATTATGGCCGGCTCAGGCCCCAGCTCTTCCACTTAACCGACTGTCCGAATTTCCGCCGCCACCTCTCCGTTCGAGCGTAGCGATTTCTTTGTCGGTAAGCCTCGATGGCGATCAGCGAACGCTCACGCCTAGTGAAGAAGTTTGTGACTTGGCTTCTCTTCAGCTTGATACGCTCAACTTCGCCGGTGCTGACATTCACAGCATGTAGTTGGAAAACGTGCTTGGCAATATCCATGCCGATGACGGTAAGTTCCATTTTGGATCGCCTCCTGCTTAGGGTCGCTGCCCACTCGACGTCTCCCCCCACTTTGGCACAAAGGAACTATCGCCAGCGGAGGATCCTCACAGGGCTCTTGCAACTAGGTGCGCCGTTGCCAGGGGGAAGGCGTCCATACCATCTGATCAATGAGGTTTGCGCTTGATGTTGCACAAGCCAAGGACTTCAGCTTTCGCAATGCGGGAGAGATAGGCCGATTCAAGCTGTCTTTCTCGCGTTTTCGCACCCGTTCTGGCCGCGCTGTGTGCGCATAGCAGGCCGCTGAAATACCTCCAGCGGACGTCAGCGCGACGACTGGCTGAAGCGTTGCTTTGAGGATCCCATCCAATCCCACATTCATGCGCGGCGCAGATACCTTCACGGAAAGCTTGTTCACTATGCGGAGGCTGGAGGATTTCGTGCCGCAGTCCCATCCGCTGCGCTCGATCCGGACTATGGCCAACCAGGCGCTGGTGAAGATGGACCGGCTGTTCGCGCAGATGTACGAGGCCGATATCAAGGGTGGCCGCCCCAGTATCGCGCCGGAGAAGTTGCTGCGGGCCATGCTGCTGCAGGTGCTCTACAGCATTCGCTCTGAGCGCCAGCTCATGGAGCAGACGCAATACAACCTGCTGTTTCGCTGGTTCATCGGGCTGTCGATGGACGACTCAGTTTGGGTGCCCACGGTCTTCACCAAGAACCGCGAGCGACTGATCAAGCATGATGCGGTGATCCAGTTTTTCAACGAGGTGCTGGCCATCGCGCAGAAGAAGAACTGGCTGTCGGGTGAGCACTTCAGCGTGGACGGCACGCTGATACAGGCGTGGGCAGGCCACAAGAGCTTCGTGCGCAAGGATGGCGACGACCAAGACGATGACGCCGGCGGCAGCTTCAAAGGTCGCAAGCGCAGCAACGAGACACACGAATCCAAGACCGATCCCGATGCCAAGCTCTACCGCAAGGGCAAGACATCCAGTGAGCTGCGCTACATGGGTCATACCCTGAGCGACAACCGCCATGGCCTGGTGGTTAGCGCCATGGTGACCAAGGCGGACGGACACGCCGAGCGGGAGGCCGCAAAGGTCATGCTTAACGATGCCAGGCAGGTGATTGAAGACCTGAATGTGGAAGTCACCGTGGGCGCGGACAAGGGCTATGACGCGCACGAGTTCATTGAGGCCTGCCTGGAAATGAAGGTGACGCCCCACGTGGCGCAGAACACATCGGGTCGTCGCTCGGCCGTTCCTGATGCCATTGCTTCCAGCGCCGGTTATGCCGTCTCGCAACAGAAGCGCAAGCTGATCGAACAGGGCTTCGGGTGGGTCAAGACCGTGGGGCGCATGCGTCAGGTGATGGTGCGCGGTCTGAAGAAAGTCGATCAGATGTTTGTGCTGAGCATGGCCGCCTACCACCTCGTGCGCATGCGCTCGCTGGGACAAATCCGTCCGCAGTTGCAGTAATCGCGCTAATGAGGCCGGAATGGGCGCCAAAACGCGGAAAAAGCCGAGGCAGTGACGTCCGGCTTCCGGATTGTGAAAAACAGCGCTCCCCTCCTTGCGGGGAAAAACTCATCGCTAGCGCGATGAGTACTTCAGCAGCCTGCTATTGCGCATTCGAGCCGACGACATCACACCGAGTGGCGAATACAGATTTTTCCGAAATGCTTGCCTGAAGCGAGGTAATGCATTGCTGAATGAAGCGCCTCGAATGGGAATATGCGATCGACCACGGGGCGCAATCTGGTCGCTTCGAAATGGGTTAGCATTGCTTCCAAGTCGGCACGGCTGCCGACAGTGATGCCTTGCAACCTGATGTGCCGCGTTACAACCTGGCCGAGTGGAATTTTTGGATCAGAACCGGAAAGGACACCGATCAAGCTGATTGTTCCTCCTGTCCGGACAGCGCGCACGGACTGGGCTAGCGTATCTGCCCCCCCGACTTCAACAATGTGATCGACGCCGACGCCCCGCGTATGCTCTCTCACCGTGCGCCACCATTGTGGCTCCTTCTCGTAATTAATCAGGTAGTCCGCTCCAAGCGACTTCGCGCTGGCAAGTTTCTTGTCGCTGGAAGACGTAATGATCACGACCGCGCGCAGTGACTTCGCAATCTGGAGCGCAAACAGAGAGACTCCGCCAGTCCCTTGCACGAGGACGGTTTCCCCTCGCTTCAGTCGCCCCTCGGTGATCAGGGCTCGCCACGCCGTTACACCCGCAGTAGGCAACGTTGCGGCTTCAAAATCAGAGAGGTAGGCGGGCACACGGCATACCCCTTCCTCGGGTATCACCAAATGGGTCGCCATGGTTCCATCCTGCTCGCAACCCAAGCTAGATTGCATTCGTTCGGCGTTTGGTGCACCGTCCACCCACGTTTGATAAAAGATCGGGCATACACGCTCACCTACCTGAAACCGAGTTACCCCAGCGCCTACGGCATCAATGACACCCACACCATCGCTTAGAACGATGAGTGGCAGATCTTTCATTCGCTTCCCGTAACCGTGGCTAGGAATAATGAGATCGCGATAATTCAAAGCCGCAGCCCGCATCTTGAGACGCACCTCCCCTGTGGCTGGCTGAGGCATCGGTTTGGACGCCATCTGGAGATGCTCGATGGACCAGTCCTGCTCAACTTGGAATACACGCATCGTATGTTCCTCTCTACGCTTTGGTGCTCGCACCTACCATGCGATAGCCCTTCAGAAAATCTCAGCAGCAGCAGCTACCTCGTGTTGACCGGCTTATGAGCCAAGTCACGCCGTCGACGGACGTGTGACCTTATCGCATGCGACTGCCTTCTCGCGACGAATGCGTTGGATTCGCCGGCGATACCCTTCCGGAATAGGAGCACGCAGAAAATGAACGTCAAGCCGGTGACTATCGTGACGGATTCGCCCAGGGCATCGAACCACTCGATATGAGTAGCTGTTGCCAGCGCTTCACCAATTTCGCCTAGCTCATTCTCAAGCACCATGATGACAACAGCGCCGACAATGGGCCCTATCAGGGTGCCAACTCCGCCAACTAGCGTCATGAGTACGACCATGCCTGACAGGCCCCAATGCACATCGACCAAGGTCTCGAAGCCGAGCACGATCGCTTTGACAGAGCCTGCCAAACCGGTCAGGACGGAAGACAGGACAAAGGCCATCAGCTTGTATCGATCGGCATCGTAGCCAAGGGAGATGGATCGAGGCTCGTTTTCCTTGACCGCCCTGAGGATTTGCCCGAACGGAGATTGGACGATCCGGGTAATCAATGCGAGGGCGGCCACGAATATTGCCAGTACAACGAAGTACATGGTCGTATCGTCCCCAAGATCAAGAACGCCAAGGAGTTTGCCACGCGGGATCCCCTGCATGCCGTCTTCACCCCCAGTAACCGGCGCCTGGAGACAGACGAAATAAACCATCTGAGCCAGCGCAAGCGTGATCATCGTGAAGTAAATCCCTTTCCGCCTGATCGCAAGACTAGCCATCAGGAATCCAAGAATGGCAGAAACCACCATACCGAGTACGATGGCTCCTTCCATTGGGATGCCAAGATCGCGGGCTGCGTATCCGGTCACATACCCGGCCGCACCGAATAGTGCTGCATGGCCGAAAGAAAGAAGACCGGTGAATCCCATTAGAAGATTGAATGCACATGCAAAAAGCGCGAAGCACATGATCTTCATAAGGAGAACGGGATAAACGAAGTTGGGCAGGAGCAAAGCGATGCCTAGCAGGCTGCTGAAGTACTCATCGCGCTAGCGATGAGTTTTTCCCCGCAAGGCGGGGAGCGCTGTTTTTCACAATCCGGAAGCCGGACGTCACTGCCTCGACTTTTTCCGCGTTTTGGCGCCCATTCCGGCCTCATTAGCGCGATTACTGCAACTGCGGACGGATTTGTCCCAGCGAGCGCATGCGCACGAGGTGGTAGGCGGCCATGCTCAGCACAAACATCTGATCGACTTTCTTCAGACCGCGCACCATCACCTGACGCATGCGCCCCACGGTCTTGACCCACCCGAAGCCCTGTTCGATCAGCTTGCGCTTCTGTTGCGAGACGGCATAACCGGCGCTGGAAGCAATGGCATCAGGAACGGCCGAGCGACGACCCGATGTGTTCTGCGCCACGTGGGGCGTCACCTTCATTTCCAGGCAGGCCTCAATGAACTCGTGCGCGTCATAGCCCTTGTCCGCGCCCACGGTGACTTCCACATTCAGGTCTTCAATCACCTGCCTGGCATCGTTAAGCATGACCTTTGCGGCCTCCCGCTCGGCGTGTCCGTCCGCCTTGGTCACCATGGCGCTAACCACCAGGCCATGGCGGTTGTCGCTCAGGGTATGACCCATGTAGCGCAGCTCACTGGATGTCTTGCCCTTGCGGTAGAGCTTGGCATCGGGATCGGTCTTGGATTCGTGTGTCTCGTTGCTGCGCTTGCGACCTTTGAAGCTGCCGCCGGCGTCATCGTCTTGGTCGTCGCCATCCTTGCGCACGAAGCTCTTGTGGCCTGCCCACGCCTGTATCAGCGTGCCGTCCACGCTGAAGTGCTCACCCGACAGCCAGTTCTTCTTCTGCGCGATGGCCAGCACCTCGTTGAAAAACTGGATCACCGCATCATGCTTGATCAGTCGCTCGCGGTTCTTGGTGAAGACCGTGGGCACCCAAACTGAGTCGTCCATCGACAGCCCGATGAACCAGCGAAACAGCAGGTTGTATTGCGTCTGCTCCATGAGCTGGCGCTCAGAGCGAATGCTGTAGAGCACCTGCAGCAGCATGGCCCGCAGCAACTTCTCCGGCGCGATACTGGGGCGGCCACCCTTGATATCGGCCTCGTACATCTGCGCGAACAGCCGGTCCATCTTCACCAGCGCCTGGTTGGCCATAGTCCGGATCGAGCGCAGCGGATGGGACTGCGGCACGAAATCCTCCAGCCTCCGCATAGTGAACAAGCTTTCCGTGAAGGTATCTGCGCCGCGCATGAATGTGGGATTGGATGGGATCCTCAAAGCAACGCTTCAGCCAGTCGTCGCGCTGACGTCCGCTGGAGGTATTTCAGCGGCCTGCTAGGGCCGCCACAAGAACGAGTTTCTTAATCATATGAGGCTCCATTAATTCTCTTTGCCAAACAACCCGGAAGGCCGGACGAGCAGTACCATGGCCATGAGGATGAAAACCACTGTTGCCAATAGCTCAGGGTAAAAGACACGGGCAGCCTACAGCGCCTCAATGCCCATGCGCTTCATCAGCGTGCGCACGTGCCGGCGGCCGACCGGGATGCTCTCCCGTCGCAACAGGCGGGCCAGCATGCGTGCGCCCGCGAAGGGATGCTCCAGATGCAGTTCGTCGATCCGGCGCATCAGCCTCAGATCCGCGTCGCTGATTGGACGCGGCTGGTAGTAGACGCTCGATCGGGAAATGTCGACCAGCTTGACCTGGCGGCTCACCGGCAGCGGGTGATCGCGGTCAATCATCGCTTTCCGCTCAGCAATCCCGCCTTGCCGAGCGCGTGCTCTAAAAAATCGTTCTCCAGTGTCAATTGGCCTATCTTTGCATGCAGCGCCTTCACGTCCACCGGCGGCTCGGCCGCAGTCTTGGTTTTGCCGCCGCCGAACACGTCCGCGGCGTGCTCCGCCAACTGTTGCTTCCACTCCGTGATCTGGCTCGGGTGCACGTCATACTGCTGGGCCAATTCCGCCAGCGTCTTGTCGCCCTTGAGCGCGGCCATGGCCACCTTGGCCTTGAAGGTTGCCGAGTGGGTCCGTCTGCTTCGTTTCGTCATCTTCTGGATCCTTTATGCCCGCCATTATGGCCGGCTCAGGCCCCAGCTCTTCCACTTAGCCGACTGTCCGAATTTCCGCCGCCACCTCTCTACGACCTGTTCCACGTTGTTGCCAAAGACGCGAGGTCATCGATCAGGTCCGGGTCGATCAGGCCAATCAACTCAGGCATGACCGACCCACCCGACGTCTCTTGAAGTCCACACGCTTGCTGCTGCCTAATCGCAGCAATCTGAGCGCCGGCCAGGCGGTCCATCTAAATGAGATTTTGGCCGCGACCCGGTCGCTGATGACCGTCTACATTCTGCGCGACGACCTCAAGCGCCTGTGGTTTTACCGTCGGCCTGGATGGGCGCAGCGGGCATGGAGCGACTGGTTTGAACAAGCGCAGCAAAGCGGCGTCGACCCATTACAGCAGTTCGCGCAACGCCTGAGCGTATTGGCACGGCATTGTGGCCCGATGCCGCCATGCGCTGAACATTAGCGTCGTCGAGGGCATTAACAACACTATCAAAATGATCAAGCGCCGGGCCTACGGATATCGCGACGAGGAATACTTCTTCCTCAAGATCCGGCGCAGCCTTCCTCGCTATTCCTCGATGAACCAAAAAATCACTCTATCGCATGAAACAGCGCAAAGGAAGATGCTTAGGCCCACCGACGAAGCTGGATGCGACCATCTCGAGCTCCCCAGCTGACTCCACGCGTTCAAGGCGCGGTATCATTTCCTCAAACAGGATGCGCATTTCCATCTTGGCCAAGTGCTGGCCCAGACAAATATGAGGCCCTGTTCCAAATGCCAGATGGTGGACTTCCTTTCGATCAATGCTGAACTCGAATGGTTTATCAAAGACATCTTCATCTCGATTCGCCGAGCCGTAGCACAGCATTATCCAATCGCCTTTGTGAACTGTGCGTCCTCGGATCTCCGTATCCGCAGACGCGGTACGCATGAAGTGGCTCACCGGTGACGCAAAGCGCACCGCCTCGTCGACAAATTGCGGAATCAGCGCCGCATCGGCTTGTAGTCGAGGAAGCAGATCAGGGAACTGGCTAAGTGCCCACATTGCGATCGCGGAGGACGATGATGTGGTATCGTGTCCCGCCGTGGCAATAATAATGTAGTAGCCCAAGCGGTTGGCATCGCTAATCGGTTCACCATTTACGACCGCGTTGGAAAGCAATGTTGCCATATCGTTACGTGGACTCGTCCTTTTGTCCGATGTCAGCTTATCGAAATAATGCCGAAAGTCTTCTACTACTGCTAGTAGGTTCTTTGCCAAGACATCTTTACCCGAAGCGACCTCTGCCTTCCCTCGATTGAGTTCTGGATCTTCCCCACCAAACAATTCTTGCGTCAGGACCAACATTTTGGCCTCATCTTCAGAGGGAATTCCTAGAATGTCCATTATTACATGCAAAGGATAATATAGCGCAATATTTCTAGAAAAATCTATGACCTCCCCTTCGTAATGCGCAAGTTTGTCAACACAGCAACGGGCCAGTCGTCGGATACGCTCATCCAGATTGAGCAGGCTGTCAGGCATAAACCATGACTGCGCCAGCGCGCGCATCTTCTTGTGCTCATCACCATCGAACTGAACTAGCGCCTTGACAATATGCGGAGACCCAGTGACCGAAATTATATAGTCGATTGCGGCTTTTGGTCGGCAAACAACAGAATAGTCACCGTTGCGAAATAGGCTGCTGTCACGTGAAATGGCGCTGACATCGGCATACTTCGTTGCAACCCAGAATGGGTCGAAGCCCTCAATAACGGCACGACCGAATGGATTGTTGGCACGAGCCCACGTATAGACGGAGTGCAATAGCTCACGGTCTGAGTAAGTCTTTGGGTCAACCAAAAGCTTCGCGATGTCATCGGGGAGATCGAAATTCGAGGTGGTGGTAATTGGGGCCAAGATAAACATACTCCAAAGATAGATTCAAGATCGCGCGAAGCCATTCCAATGCTTCCGATAATGATTGGTAAATTTTCTATATTGAATCGATCATAAACACAATCAAACAAGTAGAGCGGCATCGAGTAATGGCGCTAATGGTCTGTAATTTGACGATGAAAACTGGTGCTACGCCTCTACTAACCGGCATCAGATGCTCTTGTTGCTTACCGCGACAGATTACTGAGGGGATACACTAAAGCAAAAGTGGGATAAAGATCGTTATGGCCCAGCCACTTGTGGCGGGCTCTTTACTCGTAACGAAGGTAACCACACTCCCCGGGACGGCGATCTTATTACGACGCCACGTACCGTTACGTGGCGACGACTTACCAATCGCGCCTCAGTCAATGGTACACCTTCCAGTTCCCAGCTTTCATGGGTCGCTGTCTCAAGTATGATCTTTGGGAAGGGCTCATTGCCCTTGATGTAGATCTCACCGACCAACGTCAGATGCTGTCCCTCGGTTGGTCCCACAGCGCATGCAGCAACGCTAAGGGCAACTAGCAAAGCAATCATGTGAGTCATAGGTCCATAGAAGATGTGGTTGACGGCACTCTCTTCGCATCATTGAATCACGACGGACAGTGAGGAGTGGGGCGGAATCTTCACCGTTTCGCTATACATACCTTTCACATGCTCCCGGACTACTGGCACGTTGGCATAGGGGTGGAGCTCCGCGGGCACCATTGAGAACTGACTACGATCATTTAGAAATGCGCCCGTGTTAATTTCAGGCAACACGAATCCGTCTTCCTCCCGCAAAGGAAAGCCAAAGCCGACTGGGGCGGGTTCCTTCATTAGTGCACCTGATGTCGCGGCAAAGTGGCGAAATTCCTGTTGGAAGCCGGAGGTTGCTGCCGTGTCTCGAACTGAAGATTCGAGAACCGCCATCGAATCAGTGCTGCTAACGTTGGTAAGAAGATGCTTGTAAAAGCGCAGTCCGAGATGACGGTTGAGAGATCCACCGAGCGATCCCCAGATTGAATATCCGTTGCCAGGGGAGACGAAATCGCCTGCTAGCGTGTCGAGAACCGCTTGACTCACCTTTGTTGGATCGATTTCAGTTGTCTCTACCCAGAAATTGACAATGGTGCCGTCAGCTGTCATGAGTTTACGAACCAATGTTGTGGAGCGAGTCGTATCGTCCGCTAGATACCAGATTTTCACACTACCGTTATCCAGTCTACTAGGCGACAAAGAATAGCGTGGAGCATAACTTTGCTCTTTGGCGTGCACTCTCCATCCGTCTCGATTAAAATTCGATATTCTGCTCTTAAGCGCTTCCGTGCTGTCATCCAATCGTAGTTGCTCGGCCACGAAGGAATAGTTCCGCGCCGCCACAGCAATTGTCGGCATAACTTGTGGAGTTCCGGTTTGATTAGTGAAAACGAGCGTTACATCCTGCCCGTTCAGCCCTGAGATGCTGATGGGAACTTCCACAGCCGAGGATGTGCTATTAACGCTTTCCCAAACACCTATGCCGCTACCAGAATTGGTGTGTGCGTCCAGCGCCCTGCAGTTCGAGCAGCTCTTCTCGACCGGAGCCGAGGTGGTGGTGGTCATCGTCTGCGGGTCGGGCGAGGCCGTGGGATCATCACCGTCACCACCGCAAGAGGCTAGCATGATAGATATCAGCGCTGCCTGAGCTATGCTCCGAAAAAAATGCAACACGCGCTGCTTGTACGTCATATATCTTCGCTCCTTTCGCGATGCGTTTTTTGTAGCATTTGCGGGTAATTCCTAACGCAATGATGCCGACTGTCATTCTATATATTTCTGAATTTAGTATGAGATGTCATTCGACCGTGGTGAGACACGTCATGTTAGCATGTAGTAGCATCCAGCGAAATCTATGCCACTCAGTGTAGATTGGCAAATTGTGATTGCCACTCTGCAAGTGGTGTATGAATTTTTTCGCAATGCGGTAGAATTGGAATTCAAGCCGACAATTCGCGCCATCACTTTGTTCATTTCGTGACGCGCAATTACCGGGGGTCTCGTAGGCATCGATTTGGCCCGTTTCGCACGAGGAAACTCGATAAATAGGCGCGCATTGACGCTTGTCAAGCTATGTCGCTGCTGTCGATGCCAGCATATTCGTTGTACTAGGTGAGTCGATGTTTGAGTTCTGCGTTCAACATCCAAGTGGAATCGAAAAAGCGGCTTACGCAATGCAAGATACAAAAATTCCGCACAATCCGAGAAGGTGGAACATGACATACAACATATTAGCTTTACTGCCATCACTATTGCCCGCGGCAATAGCATGGGCAAAGAGCATGACCGACCCTGTAATTCGGAACGGGAGCGCTCTAACCGAACAAGGTCTATCGGTCGCTAGTGCCGTTGGTGTTGCTATGCCGGAACGCATCCATATCGCAATGGTCGATAGTCTCCCGATGCCCCAAGATGAAACACTACGAAACGTAGTCTGCTCAACAGGATTGTTCGGTCCGGATACGGTTGGATTGACACTGGGATACGCCATATTGATTGCGGAAGGTCATGCTACACGGCGCTTGCTTACACATGAGTTCCGGCATGTTCATCAGTATGAAAAGGCTGGTTCAATTGAGAAATTTCTCCTTGCATACCTAGCCGAAATTGCGACCTTTGGCTATTTTGATGCACCGCTTGAAATTGACGCGCGCGACCACGAACTGCATTGAGACGGAGATTCGCCCCTGCAGGCATGGCGAAATAATAATGGCCACGTCTACCCCATTTCCTTATACGGAAGTCATGACTCTTCCCTCAGTGTTTGAATAGTGAGCGCGGCGTCCATGGTTCGCTGCATGCCGATCCAGATCGTCTTGGCGCCGGGCTCGCCATCGTTCTTCCGCCCAAGGAACCCGCCCAGGGAAGCAACCAACCGAATCATCTGATTGAGTGTGACCGGTGTCTTCGGGCGAGCTTTCTTGGAGAGCACGTATGCCCCCCGAATCTCGTCGGCATCGAAGAACAGCGACGCATCCAGATCCGGACAGGTTCTGCCCAACCGCATCAGGCGGGCAATGCGCCATGCCACCACCATATACAACGCCAAGGCCCGCTCCACACGATCCATGTGCGATAGCTGTAGCGCCTCGACCTTGCAGCCGGTCTTCAGGACATGGAAGAACATCTCGATCTCCCACCTTGCCCGATACCATTCAACAAGTTTGTTGACCGCATCAGCGTCCTGCGCTTCTCGGTTCGTCACCAATCGCCAAACCACTGGCTTGACGCCTGCGGGCGCTTCGATCTCCCTTGCCGCCACACAGGTGAACTCCGCTCCGACCAGACCCGGCAGCTTCATACGCTGGGCGCGTAGTTCCTGTTTGACCTCGCGCGCCTTCTGGCCTGCTCGCCCTGGCAAGATAAAGGTGATTTCCCCGAGTACCGGGCTGGCGTCGACGCTATCCCACAACTTGCCGCCCTCGGCCAGGTTGCGGTTGTGTTGGCTGCGGATCAACCAGTCGGCCGGTTGGCCAAGTTCCTGGGCGCGCGCCATCAACTCGGCAATATCACCCTCGCGGTCTGTCACATACACCAGCCGTGTCTGCGGCAATAGCGCGGCTTGCTCCGCAACCCGTTCATATCCTTCAATCCAGCGTACGCTTTCCTTGATCCCGCCCCGGTTGCCATCGGCGTCCTTGGGCTCCCGAGCCCACATCCAGGCATCGATCACCCCCAGCGGCTCGCGGTCAGGCGTCACCGCGTAGGTCGGATGCAAAAACATGCCCCGCTGGGCTTCATAGGTCAACGGACCCAGCCCGTCGATCTCCTGGCCATTAAAGTTCAATTCGGTTGTATCAGCGATGCACAGCACCACCGGAAACTGCGCGGCCCTCGCTGCAGTGCGCTCCCAATGCGGCTGCATTACGTCCCGCCAATCGATCTGCTCATTGCCGAGAAACCGATATGCCGCGATGGTTTGCGACCAGTCATCGCATGCGCCGGGGATGCTCGCCGTCGGCAGAGCCGCAAACCGCTTGAGCAGCTCCTTGGCGCGCCGATCCCGCCCCGGATCACCAAGATCCAGACTCTCGAATTCCTCGTCCACCCATGCCCCCGACTCGTTGCTCATTGCTGCGCGAAAATCCGAGAGTAAACGCGAGTCTGGCGAAGTTAACAACCCCCTTACCTCGAAATTCCCGGGACTTCAAGCTCCAAGCCTCGCCGCGGAGACGGTCCTACTTCCGTATAAGGGGATGCCTCAAAAGACCGCTTTCTCTCTTTGGAGCACACTATGATCGAATCCCTTAAACAAAGCGGTACGAAACGCACATGGCGTCGCATTCGCGTGAGGGGCAGCTGGCTGCCAGACCATGCCTTTGTGTGGGCGTATTGGAACGGCACCATGTGGAACGGCTTTACTGTCCCGATGTTTACCAGCCAGGACGCCAGCAATCTCTGTGCGGTGATGCCGAGCCTCGTGTACGTTGAGGCTCGCCAAGTCTTTGCTTTTCCTTTGCTGTGCCGTCTTCGCTTGCTGCGCCGCCCAGCCGACCTCGCCGAATACCTGTCGGGGTTTCGAAGCGCTGTGGCTGGATATTGCCGGAACTGTCACGGTCGTCCGGGTCCGCCCAGTCACGATTGCGGAGAGCGGCGGCATGATGTCCGCGAAAGGCCAACACCATTTGTCAAAGCTAAATTGAAATCTATGGTCAGCCCGATCTTTGCAAGGTTGAGGTCGATGATCTGTGGCTTGCCTAAATCTATCCAGAGTCTGCTTGGAGATTGCTCTCCCGCTCCACGATGAAAGTCGCGCCCGGTAGTATTAAAAATGTCCGCACTTTGTGGTAGCTATACAATTTGTCAGGGTGTCCACCGGGCCACTGGGCCGTTGGGTCATCAATGTCAACGTCGCAAAGCCTGAATTAACAAATAATCCTGCGCGGTCAGCCCACCTTCAGCTCGCCGCGGCCACGGGGATTTGGTAATCACTGCGGCGGTACAGCAACGCCCACGCTATGCTTGCAAGCTTATTGGCCAAGGCACACGCGACGACGTTTGGATGGCGCCGTACGAGCATCTTCCGAAGCCAATCCCCAAGCCCATCCGTTCGTCGATGAAGACGTGTCATTACAGAGCATGCGCATTGAATCAGCAGGCAACGTATGCTTTTGTCGCCTCGCTTACTGATACCGAGCAGAGCCGGGCGACCGCCAGTACTGTATTGCCGCGGCACTAGCCTTATCGATGCGGCAATGTCACGCCCGGAGCGAGAATTCTTTGCATCCCCCAGTTCAGCGGCCAACAAGCTGTCGGTAATGGCTCCAATGCCCGGGATGGCAAGCAGGCGCAGAGCGTTGTCGTCTTCCTTAAGCTGCTGCGACAGTTCCGCTTGACCTGGTCGTCAAGGCACTTGAGCGGGACCCAGAAACCAGCGTCGATCATGATCCGGCGCACCGTCTCGGTGGCCAGGTCGATGCCATGGCGCTCGCGCAGCTTCTCGGCGGCGAGCGTCGGGCCGAAGTCGGCGTAGCTGCCGCGAATCAGGCCGCGCACGCGGGACTCCAGCCCCGACGGCAGCTGGCGGTTGCTGTCACGGCCGCGCTTACGCGAGCCCAGGCCACTCGGACCATCCTCGCGGTAGCGCAGCACCAGCCGTTCCACCTGGCGCCGCGACAAGCCGAGCTTCTCGGCGGCGCGCCAGACCGCCAGGCCATGGTCGACCACGGCCTGAATCACCTTGAGCCGATCGAGTTCGCGCATCGTCGTCGTGATGGTCTCGGGCTTGCGCATCGCGGCCTCCAGTCTCGGACAGACGGAAAGCCGCCAGCATGCCAGCCTGGGCAAGGGGGTACGTCATTTCTATTTGGCTCAAATGCGACATTACTATTTGGGGCCAACACGTGCTGTCAAAGCTAAATTGAAATGTCCGGTCTCTGGCTAAGTTGAAATGTCCGGTTGATCGGCTATTGGGGTGAGCGTAGGGCGGTAGTGCTGTCCTGACGTGACTGAGTCCAAGCCGTGCTGCCTGAGCCCTGTTGAACTGCCAGCGCAAGCTGAATCAGTTTTCCGTTCCGTTAAGCGGCCACGGCTGCTCCTGCAGCCTTTGCAACGCTTCCAACATATCGTTCTGGCCGAGCGACCGCTGCGATTTCTTGCCGGGCGGCCGTCCACGCTTGCGCGGAACCCCCTCCGTGCCAGGCACAGAGAGCGAACGCGTGTTATCGCGCTTCTCCTGCACGTATTGCGCCAACTGCAGCACATGTCCCAGGCGCTTGTTGTCCACGATCGCGCCCTGGTCCACTTCCGACAGCCGGTCATAGGTGGTGTAGGGCAGGGCGGCGCCATTAGCCCGCGGCTCGATCCTGCCATCTGGGTAGTGATAGACGTCGATGTAGCAGCCAGCCAGCTTGCGATGCTCCGGCGGGTCCGCCAGCAGGTAGAGCATCTTGTCGTACTGGATCGTCAGGCTCTTGGACACGCAGCGTGGCTCGCGCCACGCGAAGATCAGATCCAGATTCTCGTCCGGTCGCAGCGGTCGATGGGCGTTGTGGTTGTTGCGCGGCACCTTGGCAAAGCGCGCGTTGTAGTCGGCGATGAACTCCGCCATGAAGCCATTGGCCGCCTCCATGGTGCTGATGCCACGCAGGCGCAGCTCCTTGACCAGCCGGTCCTGCAAGGTCAGGTGTGTCCGTTCCACGCGGCCTTTTGCCTGGCTGCTGTTGGCGCAGATGCCTTCGATGTTCAGTTCGAACAAGGCCCGCGCAAACTGCGTATGGCCGTCGCCGCTAGTTGCTCCTTGCTTGTTGACCCGGAAAACGCTGGCCTTGTCACTGTAAAACGCCACCGGCTTGCCGTGGCGCTCCAGGTAGGCGCGGGTCGCCGCGAAGTACGTGAACGTGGCCTCCGAATGGGTAAAGCGCAGCTCCATGATCCGGCTGGTGGCGTCGTCGACATAAACGAGCAGCGTGCAGGCAGGCGCGCGTTCCTCAAACCAGCGGTGATCGCAGCCATCAATCTGAATCAGTTCGCCATAGCAGGCGCGCCGATTACGAGGCTGATAGACCTTGAGCGGGCGCTGTTTGCGCGGTACCCACAGGCCGGCAACCATCATCAGCCGCCGGACCGTTTCCTTCGCCAGAGTGAGCCCGTGTGCTTCGCGCAGCTTCTCGGCCGCCAGGGTCGGGCCGAAGTCGGCATAGTGTTCCCGGATCAGGCCGAGCGCTGCGGCTTCGCGCTCGCCAGACAGACGGTTGTTGCTGGGTCGGCCGCGCTTGCGCGAGACCAGCCCGGCTGGGCCTTCCAGCCGGTAGCGCTCCAGTAACCGCCGCAGCTGCCGGTCAGTGATCTCCAATCGTTCGGCGGCCACGCCAGGCCGCAACTGACCATCCATGACCGCCTGGACGGTCTTGAGCCTGTCAATCTCGCGCATGCTTAGAGACCGTTTCAAAAAGACCCCGAGGGGGCTGTTAACCTTTTCGGCAAGCTGTTAACCTTGGCCATCTGAACGATGGGAACCGAGGGGATGAGCGCGCCGATCATCGATGACGAGCTGTGGGCACTGATCGAACCTTTGCTGCCGCCGCCGAAGCCGCGACGCAAGAAATATCCAGGCCGCCTTCCGGTTTCGGATCGAGCTGCGCTGAACGGCATCTTGTTCGTGTTCAAGACCAGCATACGCTGGTGCGACCTGTCGACCAAGTTGGGATTCGGTTCGGGTCCGACCTGCTGGAGGCGCTTGCGCGACTGGCAGAAGGCTGGCGTGTGGAAGCGATTGCACGAACTATTGCTGGCGAAGCTTCGCGAGGCCCACGAACTCGATTTCTCACGAGTAGCCGTCGATTCATCGTCGGTGCGAGCCGTTGGGGCGGGCGAAAAACTGGCCCGAACCCCACGGATCGCTCGCGACCAGGTTCCAAGCACCACATCCTCGTCGATGCAAATGGCGTCCCAATCAGCGCAATCCTGACCGGGGCGAATCGCAACGACGTCACCCAATTGCTGCCGCTCGTCGACGCGATCCCGCCCATTCGCGGCGTGCGCGGCCGACCGCTTCAGAAGCCAAAAGTCATCTACGCAGACCGAGGCTATGACTCCGAGCCACATCGTCAGCGGCTTCGCGAGCGCGGCATCAAGCCGGTGCTTGCCAAACGCCGGACTGAGCACGGTAGTGGTCTGGGCAAGTTCCGCTGGGTTGTCGAACGTACCCAAGCGTGGCTTCACAACTTTCGTCGTCTTCGCATTCGCTTCGAACGTCGAGCTGACATTCATGAAGCGCTCCTCAAGTTCGGCTGAATTCGATGCACCTGGTATTTCCAGTAGGCGTCCATGGTTGGGCCGAATGAGTCTTTCCCCTTGTCCCAGTGGTGGATTTTGATGCCTTCGTAGGTGTCGTAGGGAAATCCACAAGGAACTGGCACCTTGTTGCGACGCCCAGATCCGGGCCTCGAAATCCAATGGAGTACCCGCCATTCCTTACGCTCCCACTGCTTTGCAGTGCAGCATGACTATATCGCCATGCCCGCTGGCATTACATTTGCACAAGGGAATGCGCTCCGGATCTGCGGCCTTTCGCAACCGGGACTGCAAAGCAAGAAGGACATGACATCCACCAAGGAGAATATCCCATGGCGCTTTTGGAACGCGCAGCGTGGTACGACATTGCCCGCACAACGAACTGGACGCCGACGTACGTCGCCGAGTCCGACCTTTTCCCGGAGGTCATGGCAGGGGCACAGGGCGTGCCCATGGAAGTCTGGGAAACCTATGACGAGCCCTACAAGACATCGTATCCAGAATATGTCCGCATTCAGCGCGACAAGGACGCTGGCGCCTACTCCGTGAAGGCCGCGCTGGAGCGCAGCCGCATGTTCGAGAACGCCGATCCCGGCTGGCTGTCTATCCTGAAGGCACATTACGGCGCCATCGCGCTCGGCGAATACGCAGCGATGAGCGCCGAGGCACGAATGGCCCGCTTCGGCCGCGCGCCAGGGATGCGCAACATGGCGACGTTTGGCATGCTTGACGAGAACCGTCACGGGCAATTGCAACTCTACTTTCCGCACGACTACTGCCCAAAGGATCGTCAGTTTGACTGGGCGCACAAGGCCTATCACACCAACGAATGGGCCGCGATCGCTGCCCGCAGTACCTTCGACGACCTATTCATGTCGCGCAGCGCGATCGAGATCGCCGTGATGCTTACGTTTGCCTTCGAAACCGGTTTCACCAACATGCAGTTCCTCGGGCTGGCGGCCGATGCGGCGGAAGCCGGCGACTTTACGTTCGCCAGCCTCATTTCAAGCATCCAGACGGACGAGTCACGGCACGCGCAGATCGGCGGCCCGGCACTGCAGATCCTGCTGGCCAACGGGCGCAAGGAGCAGGCGCAGCAGCTCGTGGACGTGGCCATTGCACGCGCATGGCGCCTGTTCTCCCTGCTGACCGGCACGTCGATGGACTACGCTACGCCGCTGCAGCATCGCAAGGAGTCATTCAAGGCGTTCGTGACGGAATGGATCGTCGGCCAGTTCGAGCGCACCCTGATAGACCTCGGTCTCGACCTGCCCTGGTACTGGGACCAGATGATCAATGAGTTCGACTACCAGCACCATGCTTACCAGCTGAGCATCTGGTTCTGGAGGCCAACCATCTGGTGGAATCCGGCCGCCGGCATGACGCCGGACTGCCGTGATTGGCTCGAAGAAAAGTATTCCGGCTGGAATGACACGTTTGGCAAGGCCTGGGACGTCATCATCGACAACCTGCTCGCGGGCAGGAAGGAGCTCACCGTCCCCGAGACGTTGCCCATTGTGTGCAACATGAGCCAGTTGCCAATCTGCGCGGTGCCGGGCAGTGGCTGGAACGTCAGGGATTATCCGCTCGAGTACAACGGCCGCACGTACCACTTCAATTCCGAGATCGACCGTTGGGTTTTCCAACAGGACCCCGTGCGTTACCGCGACCACCTGACCCTGGTCGACCGTTTCCTCGCCGGGCACATCCAGCCGCCCGACCTGGGGGGGGCACTCCTGTACATGAACCTCGCCCCCGGCGAGATTGGCGACGACGCACACCATTGCGCATGGGTGGCGGCATACCGCCGCCAGCGCGAACAGAACAAGACCGCCTGATGCGGCCATCAGATGGATAATGACATGGCACTGTTTCCAGTGATTTCGAATTTTCAATACGACTTCGTGCTGCAGCTCGTCGCCGTCGATACGGAGAACTCGATGGACGAGGTAGCGGCGGCCGCCGCGCACCATTCAGTCGGCCGTCGCGTAGCGCCTCAGCCCGGCAAGGTCTTGCGGGTGCGGCGCCAGGGGAGCGACCATTTCTATCCCCGCGACGCCCGGCTCGGCGACACCGATATCAAGCCGATGGAGTCACTCGAATTCATTTTTTGCGATGCATAAGGACACCAAAAATTTCCAGACAGTCTCCACACTCGACGAGCTGTGGGAAGGCGACATGGCCGAGGTCGTGGTGGACAGCCACGTCATCGTACTTGTCCGCCCACGAAGCGGCACGCCACGCGCATTCCAAGGCATCTGCCCGCACCAGGACATTCCGCTCGTAGAGGGAAATTTCGACGGGCGCGTACTGATGTGCCGGGCCCACCAGTGGACATTCGACGCCAACACAGGCAGGGGCATCAACCCCAGTGGATCCCGTCTCGCAGAGTATGCCATCAGGGTAGATGGTGACGACATACTTATCGCTGTCGAAGGCGTCGAACCACTGTTCGCCAATTGCTGATATTGCAAAGGAATCGATCATGAGCAGGGATCACAACACCGCCGAGGCGTACCGAAATAACCGCGTCGGCCCCGTGCTTCGCGCCAGCAGCATCACGTCCGGCGTCATCGAGGCCGCGCGGGAAGACAATCCGGGTAAGGAGATCCGTGTCGACGACAAGCTCGCATACGTGCGCATCGACACCGACGGCGAACTGATCCTGCGCCGAGCTACGCTGGAGGATACGCTGGGCCGCCCGTTCAGGATGTCCGAGCTGGAGGTCAACCTCAGCTCGTTCGCGGGCCGCATCGAGACCACGGACGACTACGTCCTCTTCTATTACAAAAAGACGCTGTAACCGGAGACGAGCATGACTACTCAACCGGACGTCCTCAAGCCGCTAAAGACCTGGAGCCACCTGGCCGCGCGGCGGCGCAAACCAAGCGAGTACGAGATCGTCTCGACGAATCTGCACTACACGACCGACAACCCCCACGCGCCGTTCGAACTCGATCCGAATTTCGAGATGGCGCAGTGGTTCAAGCGTCACCGCAACGCCTCGCCGCTGAAACACGCTGACTGGAACGCCTTTCGGGACCCCGACGAGCTCGTCTACCGCACCTACAACATTCTGCAGGACGGTCAGGAAACCTATGTGTCCGGTCTGCTGGACCAATTTTCCCAGCGCGGCCACGACTCCATGCTGGAGCACTCCTGGGCCGGCACGCTGGCGCGACTGTACACGCCGGCACGTTATCTGTTCCACACACTGCAAATGGGATCGGCCTACGTGACGCAGATGGCCCCCGCCTCCACGATCTCGAACTGCGCCGCCTACCAGACCGCCGACTCGCTGCGTTGGCTCACCCACACCGCGTATCGAACGCGAGAGCTGTCTCAGATCTTCAGCGACGTGGGCTTTGGCACCGACGAGCGCAGATGCTGGGAGCAAGATCCGGCCTGGCAGGGTTGGCGCAAGCTGGCCGAACACGCGCTCGTTGCATGGGACTGGGCAGAGTCCTTCGTCGCCTGCAGTCTAGTATTGAAGCCGGCGATGGAGGAAGTGGTCTTGCGCGGGCTTGGCGAGGCGGCGCGCCACAACGGCGACACCCTGCTCGGCTTGCTGACTGACGCGCAGCTTGCCGACGCCCAGCGGCACCGGCGCTGGGCCGGCGCGCTCGTCCGCATGGCCCTGGAGACCCCAGGCAATCGTGACGTGCTGGCCGGCTCGATTTCCCGGTGGGCGGGGCTCGCGGACGATGCGATTGCGGCCTACGGCGCGGCGTTGCCCGACGCGCCGAACACGAAGGCACGTGCCTGCGCGGCCGTGCGCGATTTCTGGGACATCATCGGCCTGGCGGGCCTGTAACGCAAGAAGTGTCGGGAGATGCGACTCGACAGCCAGCATTGGAGCCCTATGAAATGCCAGATC
Source organism: Cupriavidus taiwanensis LMG 19424 (assembly GCF_000069785.1). NCBI lineage: Bacteria > Pseudomonadati > Pseudomonadota > Betaproteobacteria > Burkholderiales > Burkholderiaceae > Cupriavidus > Cupriavidus taiwanensis. The sequence goes on from NC_010529.1 coordinate 400,075, forward strand.
GATCCGAAGGCGGCGCGACGTTCACCGTAGACGCGGAAGAAGACACTCTGCTGCGCAGCCCCGCGCGCCGGCATGACCTGCCAGCGGCGGTTCGAGGCGCGTCCACTTCTTCTATGGCGCCCGGCGCTCCTATCGACGTCCTGGAGAAACTCGCCGAAGACGAGCGCCTTGCGCGCTGTCGGTGGTACTGTCCGTACCGCAGAGCGCCTGGAAGAGTCCAACGGGTTTTCGAGCGTACGCTGACAGCTCGGCTCGGCAGTTACGACTTCTATATTTGCAGGCCTCCTTGAGCGAAACCGCGCAGGTGCTCCCGATGCACCAGGTGCGGACCCAATCCACCCAAGTTTAGCCGTCAATAGAATCGCGATTTGCCCCCGCGAACGCTTGACATGTGACGAGGTTCGAGCGGCCGCCGCCCTGCTTGCGCTGGCTGTTTAGCGCAAGCAGGGCGGCGGCCAATAGAGGATCGCTTCTCGATCTTCGCTTGGCTCTCATGCCCCTGACCGATTTGTTCGCTTCGCTTACCGAATATCTGCACACCAAGGTCTTTCACGATCTTGCTCGCCATCCCGAACGACCCTCCGCATTCACCCGTCAGCGCAAGCTCACTCTGCCGACACTGATCGCCTTCATGCTTGGCAACTTGCGCATGGGCGTACAAGCCGAACTCGATCAATTCTTCGCCGCGCTCGCGCGCCAGAACATCTTGCGCCGTTGCGTCAGTGAACAAGCCTTCGCCCAGGCTCGCAGCAAACTCAGCGGCGATGTCTTTGCTCACCTCAATGACTGGCTGCTTCGGCAGGTGTCAGACCATTTGCCGCGCTGGCATGGCTTTCGGCTAGTCGCCGCGGACGCCTCACACCTGCGTTTCGCCATCCGCCACAGCCATCTGCCTCGAGCCGCCACTCGCGATCAACTCGCCTTCGGCCTATACCTGCCCGGGGCCGAGATCATGCTCGCCGCCTCACTGCACAGCGTGCACGAGAACGAACGCCAGATCCTGTTCGAGCATCTGGACCGCCTGCAATCCGACGACTTGCTCTTGCTCGATCGCGGCTACCCCGCCCGCTGGCTGGTGGCCGTGCTCAACCAACGAAAAATCCCTTTCTGCATGCGCGCCGACGGTAGCGGCTTTGCTGCCGTGCGGCACTTCGTCCGCTCCGGTCGCGACGAGGCCATCGTCACGCTCCCGGCTCCAGCCCGAAATGACGCGCGCGACTATGAGTGTGCGGCTACTCCGCAGACCGTCCGGCTGATCCGGCAGATCTCGCCAGCCGGCAAGGTGCGCGTGCTCATCACCAATCTGCTCGACATGCACCACTATCCGGCTGCCACCTTCCGCGATCTCTATCACCAGCGCTGGCGCCTCGAGGAGGCGTTCAAACGCCTCAAACACCGCATGGCACTCGAACATCTGTCCGGCCTCTCGCAGTTGGCCGCCAGGCAGGACTTCGGCGCCAAAATCCTATGTGACAACCTGCACGCCCTATGCTGCCTCACCGCCGCGCAGGAACATGACATTGACTCGGACCATCGGATCAACCGTACCTACGCCATTACCGCGCTCAAACCTGTCCTGCCTGCGGTTCTGCTCGGCCTGCGCTGGGCCAGGGCTGCTCTGAATGAGACCTTGGCCTTGATCGCAACACGTATCCATCGCGTGCGACCGGATCGCGCCAAGCCCCGTCCGCCTCGCCAGAAGCCTCATCATGCTGCCTATAAGGCTTGTTGATGCTTACAGTAACTTGGGTGGATTGATTTCTCCCCCCCGGGATGTCGGATGGGATCGTTGAAGAATTGAGTAATCGCTATATTATTGACGCGCTCCGGCGACATAAGGTCAACGTCAGGGATATTTCGCTCATTATCGATGCAGCACCCGCCTCACACGAAGCATGTCAAGTATTTTCGATTCCCACTGCCTACCCAACATTGCGCCGCCTCTACAGCCTGAAAGCGAATAGTCCTACAACGTCAGTTATTGGCGTGGTCGAATCCCCGTTCGATCGGCTAGCTTGCTCTGCGAGCTTTGAAGCGACCTACTAAATCATGCCGCGTCGACCCTCGTCGTGATCAGCCTATTGACTCCCACACATGCTCGATATTGAAGTTCAGGAAGAGCCGCCTCATCACCGCATTGCCCCAACAATTTCCCTTTCGGCTGATGCTGAAAATCTCCTGATGCTACCTGTGCATGGCTTAATATTCATCGCTCACCTACCGGGCAGCTTAGACCGGTCGTCGCAAGTACAGAAGACTGGGCAGATTGCAGATTTTCATCTACGGCTTTGGCGGGTGTCGCCAACCAAGCGATTTTTCGAGGTCTGCTATTCAGCTCATTGGCAACGGCCTGAATCTCTCGAGTGCTCCAATGGGCCAGGACAACCGCTCGACCCGTTCGTGACAGGAAGGTTACTTTCAAGCGGCGTCCGAGCGGATCTGTACAACCTTGCCCCATGGCGTTAGTTCGGCGACGCGGGTGAAGTGGGAGGCGAGCAAATACGCCGCAGGTAAGCCTCCGAATCGAGATCATTCAGGTTGGCTAGAGCCACCGCCGAATAGACGGCGGCGCCGCGTTCGCTGCTACGTCCGTTGTCGACTGACTTAATGCGCAGCCCATCGGCTTCGTGGTATCGCTTTTGGACGATACCTTGCTCAGCGCCGAGCGTAGCCAGACCTCGAAGGCTTACGCCCGTTCCTGTCGGACACGCTTTCGCTCGTAGGGCGCTTCTCGCGGATGTCAGCGTCGTTCCTGCGTGCCAGGAGAGATAGTGGATCTTTCGTCTAGCATGGGCAAGACATCCAACCCCTGAACATGGCGTCTTTATAAATGGAGTTGTAGCTTGCGACCGTGTCGGTGCAGAATTCTTCTGAAGCCTTTCACCAGGGCCGAGTTCTGCGGGAAGAGCGGATCTGAGTTCCTCCCTGACATACGTTCATCGAGGTGCCAAGCGGAGCCCGGTGCGACGCGTCCGGCGTTCGCCCGACGGGGAAACTGCGCGCCAAACCAGTCACACCAGTTCCGCACCCACTCGGTGTTGAAGCTCACCCCGCACTGGATGTGAAGCTGTAATGCGTTGTATCGTGGCTCATCTGAACTGAGTCTGGAAAACCGGAAGTCGCCAAACACCCAGACTTCCAAGAGCTCAGCCGGATGAAAACCCATAAGAATGCCAACCTTCGCCCGCCGACCCGAGATCCAAGACATCACCGAACATGGTCTGAGTGTCCCGAAGCAACCGCTTAGCCATTGCGTTACAGCACCGACGGCTCAAGTGGCTGGGCCGTTGTCTGGCCGGTAGCGTGCCGACGCTTCGTCCCGGCCGGGCCGCTCGCCGTGGAGGACCCGTCCAAGGCCCTGTTGATCGTGGAGTTGAGCCAACGGCGTATGCTCCAGCGGCAAATCGCCCGCAATGTTGGTGTTTCCGAACCCACTGTAGCCGGTGCTCGCGCGCGCTAGCCTGTCCAGGCTCGCGGGTCTTCAGCCACGCGAGCCCGTCATGCGCTTTGAACAGGCCGCTCCGGGTGACCTGCTGCACATCAATACCAAGCTCGGTCGCATTTGAGCGGCCCAGCCACCGCGTGACCGGCAACTCCGCGATTCAATTGGCAGCAACACAAGTGCGACAAGCCGTCATGAGGTGTGCACCGCACTTAATCGATAACCTTAATTCCGTACGCCACTTCCGACCGTCGCTTTGCGCCAGCGGCTTTGGTCAAAAGGAAACATAAGGTAATCGCGCACCGTGATCGGTTCAGACTGGCTTGCGAGGCCAACTTCCGGCCACTCGTCCTTTGTCGGCCAGTACGCCGTACGGAAAATCGTGTCCCAGAGCGTCGTAAATGTCCCGAAGTTTCGGCCCCTGTGACGCGCTTCTATTGAATGGTGAATACGATGGAACTTGCCATCCCCGACGATGTATCGTAGCAGCCCAAGATGAATTCGCGTGCTCGAGTGAGACAAGTGGACCTGAAAGGCAATCAGCGTCAGGGCAACAGTTGGCACGACGCCAGATTCGAAGCGGATCAGAGCGAGCGGCATTGCGACGAAAAAAGCATAAATAAGCGGCTCAGATAAGTGATGAGCACAATTCCAAGCCGTCAGTTCGCGGATAGAATGATGGGTGGCGTGCATGCGCCACAGGAATGGAATAGCATGCTGTGCACGGTGCATCCAGTAGCGGAAGAAATCAGCGGCAATTGCGACTAGAACGCCTGAAAGAACGCCGAAGCCCGCGCTAATAATTGCGTTGTCAGAGTGAAACAACGTCCCGAAATTCACCGTCAGGAGCGGCTTGACCCCTAACCATTCAAGAGCCACAGCGTAGACGTGCCAGACAACTGCAGCGAACCCAAGGCGAATGATCCAATTTCGTACTCCGCGAACATATGACGCAAAACTGTATCGATAAGCCGGAAACATCAGCTCGAGCGCGACACAGACGGTAGCGAATATCGCTACGAACTTGAACGAGTTTACGAAAAACCCGGCCATCTGATTTACATCAAAAAGGTGCAATTGTCTACTCCGTCAACGAGGCTGTATGCTTTCTGGTGGAGATTTTAGGCCAATGGAAACGCGATATGTCGCTCAAGCCATTTTCGCTCGGATCGCGCGCACAAAAACCAAGCAATCTTGACGTTACATTCCATGGCGTATTCACACAGAGATCTGCCACCGTTGGAATCTATCACGGATAGGTCGACATTTCTCGAAGTTTGGCAATCGATTGTTTGGATGGGACTCATTCGAATCCCAAATGACTCTCACACCTCCGCAGTTCTGGTCTACGCCGGAATCTCAGAAAATCCCGCCATAACGGCAAACGGGTTATGACGCAGGGCCGCTGTTCGATGAGGATTGTCGAAAAGGTGGCGGCGATCCTGACAGTATCGACAGACCCAATGTAGATTGGCTGGACCGGATCCAGATGTCGCTGAAGGCCGCCAGCGCCACATCGTACTAGCCATCGGTGTTGGTCGAGCGCATGGGCGTTCAAGTTTGGAGACGAGCCCGCCCAGGCCGCACACGCCGATGCCGGCCTTGAATACCGTTACGCCACCTGACAGATTGACCGCGAAGAAGAACGCCTTGGTCGGGACCATGTGCGACAGGATCGTTCTCGCGATCGCATTGCTTGCATTGATTCAGCGCGTTGAAGTTCGATATCTTTAAAACTCAAAGCCGAAATGCAAGACCTCGAATTTTCGGCCTCAGTGTGCGAGAACGGGTAGTTGAGGATATCTCCGACCGGACACGGTTCCAGGCCGGCATGGAGCGTTTAGCTTGGGAACTAACAGGCCGCTGAAATACCTCCAGCGGACGTCAGCGCGACGATTGGCTGAAGCGTTGCTTTGAGGATCCCATCCAATCCCACATTCATGCGCGGCGCAGATACCTTCACGGAAAGCTTGTTCACTATGCGGAGGCTGGAGGATTTCGTGCCGCAGTCCCATCCGCTGCGCTCGATCCGGACTATGGCCAACCAGGCGCTGGTGAAGATGGACCGGCTGTTCGCGCAGATGTACGAGGCCGATATCAAGGGTGGCCGCCCCAGTATCGCGCCGGAGAAGTTGCTGCGGGCCATGCTGCTGCAGGTGCTCTACAGCATTCGCTCTGAGCGCCAGCTCATGGAGCAGACGCAATACAGCCTGCTGTTTCGCTGGTTCATCGGGCTGTCGATGGACGACTCAGTTTGGGTGCCCACGGTCTTCACCAAGAACCGCGAGCGACTGATCAAGCATGATGCGGTGATCCAGTTTTTCAACGAGGTGCTGGCCATCGCGCAGAAGAAGAACTGGCTGTCGGGTGAGCACTTCAGCGTGGACGGCACGCTGATACAGGCGTGGGCAGGCCACAAGAGCTTCGTGCGCAAGGATGGCGACGACCAAGACGATGACGCCGGCGGCAACTTCAAAGGTCGCAAGCGCAGCAACGAGACACACGAATCCAAGACCGATCCCGATGCCAAGCTCTACCGCAAGGGCAAGACATCCAGTGAGCTGCGCTACATGGGTCATACCCTGAGCGACAACCGCCATGGCCTGGTGGTTAGCGCCATGGTGACCAAGGCGGACGGACACGCCGAGCGGGAGGCCGCAAAGGTCATGCTTAACGATGCCAGGCAGGTGATTGAAGACCTGAATGTGGAAGTCACCGTGGGCGCGGACAAGGGCTATGACGCGCACGAGTTCATTGAGGCCTGCCTGGAAATGAAGGTGACGCCCCACGTGGCGCAGAACACATCGGGTCGTCGCTCGGCCGTTGCTGATGCCATTGCTTCCAGCGCCGGTTATGCCGTCTCGCAACAAAAGCGCAAGCTGATCGAACAGGGCTTCGGGTGGGTCAAGACCGTGGGGCGCATGCGTCAGGTGATGGTGCGCGGTCTGAAGAAAGTCGATCAGATGTTTGTGCTGAGCATGGCCGCCTACCACCTCGTGCGCATGCGCTCGCTGGGACAAATCCGTCCGCAGTTGCAGTAATCGCGCTAATGAGGCCGGAATGGGCGCCAAAACGCGGAAAAAGCCGAGGCAGTGACGTCCGGCTTCCGGATTGTGAAAAACAGCGCTCCCAGCCTTGCGGGGAAAAACTCATCGCTAGGGATGCTCTGCACAATTAGCCGGCGGATGTGCTTGCAATGAATCGTCGAGCCAGCGAGCATGTGGCGCATGAAACAAACTGACCTTGGACTGAACTTGTCGACCAAGCGCACCCGCAAGCGCGAATTCCTGGACGAGATGAACCGTGTGGTGCCATGGGCCGATCTGGTGATGCTGATCGCTCCGTACGCCCCGGAAGGCAAGCGCGGCCGTCCCCCGTTCGCGGTCGAGGCAATGCTGCGCATCCACTTCCTTCAGCAATGGTTCGGCCTGTCGGACCCGGCGATGGAAGAAGCGCTGCACGACGTGCCGCTGTATCGGGAGTTCGCCGGGCTGGACAACTGGACGGTGAGGCTGCCCGACGAGAGCACCATCCTGCGGTTCCGTCACCTGCTGGAGAAGCACAAGCTGGCCGCTCAGATCCTCGCGCTGGTCAACGACATCCTTCGCGACAAGGGATTGATGCTGCGCGCGGGCACGGTGGTGGACGCGACACTGATCAGCGCACCGAGTTCGACCAAGAATGGGTCGGGCGAACGCGACCCAGAGATGCACCAGAGCAAGAAAGGAAACCAGTGGTATTTCGGCATGAAAGCGCACATTGGCGTGGACGCCGAAAGCGGGCTGGTGCACACGGTGCGGGGCACGGCGGGCAAGGTCAACGACGTGGTTGAGGGCAACAGCCTGCTGCATGGAGAGGAAACCGACGCGTTCGGCGATGCGGGCTATCAGGGCGTGGAGAAGCGTCCGGACGCGCGGGCGGGCGTGAACTGGCACGTAGCGATGAAGCCAGGCAAACGTCGCGTCCTGGACCAAAGCAAACCACTTGGCGCGCTCGTCGATCAGGTCGAGCGAATCAAGGCGGGCATCCGGGCCAAGGTCGAGCATCCGTTCCGGGTCATCAAGCGGCAGTTCGGCTACACCAAGGTCCGCTATCGAGGGCTGAGGAAGAACACCGCGCAACTCATGACCTTGTTCGCACTGTCCAACTTGTGGATGGCGCGCGGCAAACTGCTGGCTGCCGGGGCATGAGCGCGTTTCTGGCTCACGCCGATGCCTCGCGCGCAGCCCGCGAATGCTGCTTCGCGCGTGCGAGATAGCTTCGCTCCGAGCTGATAGGTTGGCGTCGTGGCGCATTCAGCTTCCTGTTAAACGGCCAAGCACACTCGATTCGCGTTTGTGCAGAGTATCCCTAGGGATTCTCTGCACAATTAGCCAGCGGATGTGCTTGCAATGAATCGTCGAGCCAGCGAGCATGTGGCGCATGAAACAAACTGACCTTGCTGAACTTGTCGACCAAGCGCAACCGCAAGCGCGAATTCCTGGACGAGATGAACCGGGTGGTGCCGTGGGCTGATCTGGTGATGCTGATCGCTCCGTACGCCCGAGAAGGCAAGCGCGGCCGTCCCCCGTTCGCGGTCGAGGCGATGCTGCGCATCCACTTCCTTCAGCAATGGTTCGGCCTGTCGGACCCGGCGATGGAAGAAGCGCTGCACGACGTTCCGCTGTATCGGGAGTTCGCCGGGTTGGATAACTGGACGGTGAGGCTGCCCCGATGAGAGCACCATCCTGGGGTTCCGTCATCTGCGAGAGAAGCACCCGCTCAGATTCTTGCGCTGGTCAACGACATCCTTCGCGACAAGGGATTGATGCTGCGCGCGGGCACGGTGGTAGACGCGACACTGATCAGCGCACCGGGCTCGACCAAGAATGCGTCGGTGTCGGGCGAACGCGACCCGGAGATGCACCAGAGCAAGAAAGGAAACCAGTGGTATTTCAGCATGGAAGGGCACATTGGCGTGGACGCCGAAAGCGGGCTGGCGCACACGGTGCGGGGCACGGCGGGCAACGTCAACGACGTGGTTGAGGCCAACAGTCTGCTGCATGGCGAGGAAACTGACGCGTTTGGCGATGCGGGCTATCAGGGCGTGGAGAAGCGTCCGGACGCGCGAGCAGGCGTGAACTGGCACGTGGCGAAGAAGCCAGGCAAACGTCGCGTTCTGGACCAAAGCAAACCGCTTGGCGCGCTCGTCGATCAGGTCGAGCGAATCAAGGCGGGCATCCGGGCAAAGGTCGAGCATCCGTTCCGGGTCACCAAGCGGCAGTTCGGCTACACCAAGGTCCGCTATCGAGGGCTGAGGAAGAACACCGCGCAACCCATAACCTTGTTCGTGCTGTCAAACCTGTGGATGGCGCACGGCAAACTGCTGGCTGCTTGGGCATGAGCGCGTTTCTGACTCACGCCGATGCCTCGCGCACAGCCCGCGAATGCTGCTGCGCGCGTGCCAGAAACCTTCGCTCCGGGCTGATAGGTTGGAGTCGTGGCGCATTCAGCTTCCTGTTAAACGGCCAAGCACACTCGATTCCCGTTTGTGCAGAGCATTCCTAGGAGACTCTGCGGCTTCTTCAAAGTGTTTCCGATTTACAACGCTCGGCGCGCTCTCGTTGCAGCTGCCGTGCCGCACTTGCGGGGTAACGACTCTGGGGAGAGGCTTTGGTAACATCGGCGCTCAATCGGCCAAAAGCGTAGTATTAGTGGCTTATGCGGCGCTTTTTCTGTGACTAACCCAACGAACAGTAGCCATGGATGGCTAGAAATCTCTTGCGGAACTTACCACGGTGGTAAATAATCGAAAGAACGTAAGCCAATACGCCGGAGCGAGTCCCTCAGATGTAGGTGGAGGCAGTCGTAAAATTCAGGGGAAGGCAGATGGGCCTCTTTACGATCCTGCGGCACTCATCGCGCTGCTCGAGGTTGGGGCGGATGGCGAGAACTATGCGCCAGTCATTCCATTCACCGAAAAGTGCGCTAGGGACGTCCAGAAGTATGAGCTGGACGCAAGAGAGCTAGCCACTCTGGTGAAGGACGCTGTTCGGTCGGGCACTTTCAAGGGCTCTGAATGGTGCGAGAAGCAGCCGGGCGGCCCTTGGGCGGCATGTGATGTCTATGTACTGATTCGCCAGGAATGGAATGAGTACGCCTACAAAGACATCACTCAGGAGTACTACGTCAAGCTAGCCATCAATCGTACTGGCAAGCTGATCCTACTCGTATCAATGCATCAGTAACGGGAGATCCAAATGACTACGCATGTTCTCTGCGATGTGTGCGGGGAAGGCCATGTCGCGTCCGTGTATGGACAAAATGAGATCGAGCACAAGGGCGCAACGTTCTCTGTGCCATTTGTCATGTCGCACTGTGAGGAGTGTGGCAGTGACTACGCGTCAGCGTCTGACATGCGTCAGAACAAGCGCGCGGTAGTGGAGCTTCGTAAAAAGCTAGAGTGTCTTCTGACCGGGCAAGAGGTTCATGCCATCCGTGTCGGCGCAGGCCTGAAGAAGGTACAGGCAGTAAAAATATTCGGTGGTGGGCCGGTCGCCTTTTCGAAGTACGAAGCGGATGATGTGACCCAATCCGCATCAATGGACAAACTCATCCGCGTAGCTGCACAGGTCCCGACTGCATTGGCATGGCTTGCTCATGCGGCAGGTGAGGAAGAGGTTGCGACGGCGATCTGTTCCAAGGAAGTGTCCCGAATCTCTACCATCCTGGAAGCGGATGGAGTGTTAAAGGACGCACGATGTGTGGTTCACGCGGTCCTCAAACATACGCTGTTAGATTCTCCCATTTCCTGTTACTCGAAGGTCTTTGTATCCGAGAGCAGCGAAGAGGATGAACTTGCAGTTGATGTGCAGACAGGCGGGACAGTGCATAGTATGGCCCGCTTTGTTCAGCGCAAGAATGCAGCCTACGAAATGTCGCTCGATTATGACGCTCCAGCTTCGAACTTGCCTGCGGCACTGAAGAGCATGCAGAGCTATAAGTTAGAAGCAGCCTAAGGTATGAGACCGAGTCCATTAAAGCTCAATTCGCTTAGATTCTTGCACGTGAGCGTCTATCCCAGAAATGAGCCTGAGACGCTGGATCCAGTAGAGAACCCCGCGCCAATTGATACCTGGGGAGCAAATATTCATTGTTCCCTTACCCATGCCGAAGCTGATAAGCTAGAAGGCGGGGAGGTCCGCGACTATATGGTTGCGTTAGGGATTCAAGTCAGTGACGGCCCGGAGAAAGAAGTTCCTTACAAGATTGATGTCGAATGTGTGGGATATTTTTCGATACCAAATGGGTTCCCTGACGCGGCGGAACGTCTCGAAATCGCTGTTGTGAATGGTGCGTCTTTGCTCTATGGTGCGATCAGAGAGCAAATCGCAACCGTTACAAGTCGGTGTTGGTACGGTGAGCTACGATTGCCATCGCTGAATTTTCGAGAGGATGGCCCAGCGGCTCGCGCTGCGGCAGAGGCGAAGCGGCGCGCTGCAGAAGAAAAGAGCGGTGCAACTCAACCATCTGCCGATCCAGAGTGATGTAACTTTGCATCATGTCTTGACAAAGCGGCCCGCAATTATGCGGGCCGTTTGCATTTCTGGTGCTAATGCCCGATGGTCTGAGTTGATCCGCGGTTCTCCATGCGCAAGTCTTTCCTCGGTAAATTGCGAGACCACTCAGCTTATGAGTAAGCGAGTCGCAAGCACCGTCTGTACCGTTCAGTAGAGTGGCGCCAAAGTAGTTCCCACCAAATAGTGATGGGAACTACTTTGTCACAGTTACAGGAAGTACCAGTTGCCGGCGGTCGCAAAGGCCGGCCGAACTACAACGAGGAATTCAAGCGGCGATTGGCAGCCGCTGCGTGTGAGCCGGGTGTCTCGGTATCGAAATTGGCGCGCGAGCATGGCATCAACGCGAACATGCTGTTCACTTGGCGCCGACGCTATCGAACGGAGCAGTGCCAGGAAGCTGCGGTGTTGTTGCCGGTGACGGTTGAACGCCCAAGCTCGCCACCCGGTCCGATGCCAATGAGTCCGGGCGCTGCGGTTTGCGAGCCGACGCCGCCGCACGGCGCCATCGAGATCCGCCTGGGCCGAGCGGTGATTCGCATCGAAGGGGCAGTCGACGCGAGCACGTTGCGTACGGTACTGGACCGTTTGACGCCATGATCGGGTTGCCGGCGGGAACACGCATCTGGATCGCTGCAGGCGTGACCGACATGCGCTGTGGATTCAACGGGCTCGCCGCGAAGGTGGAGGCGACTCTGCAAGAGAGCCCATTCTCCGGCCATGTCTTCGTCTTCCGCGGCAGGCGCGGCAACGTCATCAAGGTGTTGTGGTCAACGGGCGATGGACTTTGCTTGCTCTCGAAGCGCCTGGAGCGTGGACGTTTCGTCTGGCCGAAGGCCGACAGCGGCAAGATCCACCTGACGCAAGCGCAGTTGTCGATGCTGCTGGAGGGGATTAACTGGAAGCAGCCCGAGCGCACCTGGCCGCCACAGTCGGTGTTGTAAACCTTGCGGCATGTGCGTAAACTGCCGCGCATGCCAATCGACCCCAGCGATCTCCCCGACGACATTGAGGCCCTGAAGGCCTTGGTGTTGGCACAGCGGGAATCGATCGTACTCATGGAACGGGCCTTGGCGGTCCGCTCCATGGAGATCGAGCAGCTAAATCTGCAGATCTCAAAGCTGAGGCGGATGCAGTTTGGCCAGAAGTCCGAGAAGCTGGATCGACAGATTGAACAGCTTGAGACCCGACTGGAAGATCTGCTGGCCGAGGAAGGTGCGGCTGAAACCGAAGTCGATCCGCAGGCAACCCCTTCTGTCCGGAAGAAAGCGGTACGCAAGCCGTTGCCGGAGCACCTGGAGCGGGAGGAGCGCATTCTCGAGCCCGAGACCGAAGCCTGTCCAGAGTGCGGCGGTAAGCTCAAGCCGCTGGGCGAGGACATCTCGGAGCAACTCGATATCATCAGCAATTCATTCAGGGTGATTCGGCAGGTGCGGCGCAAGAAGGCCTGCGCCTGTTGTGATTGCATCGTCCAGGCTGCGGCGCCAAGCCGGCCGATGAGCGCGGCATTGCCACGGCGGGACTGCACGCTCACATACTGGTTGCCAAATACGCTGATCATCAACCGCTTAGATAGCGTCAAGCAGGACGGCCGGTCCAGCGACAATCATTTTGGCCGGTTGGCCGGGATGATTGTCGGTGAGTGTTAGGTCATGGTTGTCGCTCCGTTATCGATGTCGCGGTGATTGTCGTTGTCGCTGGATGATTGTCGTCGGCGAGCAGACTGCTTGTCGCTTGCGGTGCGCCGACGGTAGCTTTCGACGTTCATTTCAAAGATCGTCGAATGGTGGACGAGTCGGTCAATCGCGGCGATGGTCATGCCGGGGTCAGGGAACACGTTGTCCCAGCCTGAGAACGGCTGGTTGGCCGTGATCAGCAGACTGCGCCGCTCATAGCGCTCGGCGATCAGTTCGAATAGGACACTGGTTTCGGCCTGGTCCTTGCGGGCGTACGACAGGTCGTCCAGGATGATCAGGTCAAAGCGGTCGAGCTTGGCCAGGGCTGCAGGTAACTGCAGGCTCTGCCTGGCTGCCTGCAGCTTCTGGACGATCTCGCTGGTACGCGTGAACAGTACCCTGTACCCAGCGTCGATCAGGGCATGCCCGATGGCCGATCCGAGGTGGCTCTTCCCACCGCCCGGCGGGCCGAAGATCAACACATTGGCACCTTTCTCCAGCCAGGAATCACCGCTCGCCAGTGCCATCACGTGCGCCTTGGAGACCATGGGCACAGCACTGAAGTCGAAGGCAGCCAGCGTCTTGGTTGGATCCAGGCGGGATTCGGTTCGGTGTCGTTCGATACGCCGCTTGGCCCGTTCGGCCAGTTCGTGTTCGAGCAAGGCGCCAAGCAGCCGGGTTGCCTGCCAGCTTTCCTTGTCGGCGCGCTGTGCGAACTCTGGCCAGAGCCGGCCAATGGTGGGCAGGCGCAGTTCGTTGAGCATCAACGTCAGGCGGGCGGCATCAATTGGGAGCGGCGCGTTCATGCTGCGACCCCCTGGCCCAGCAGGGCGTCGTAGCAACTGGTCGCCGGCATCTGGACATGGATGACGGGGTGATCGGCTTGCCGCGGCGAGAACTCCTCGCGCAGCGCTTCCAGATCCGGCAGATCACCATCGCCCAACATGGCTTCCAGGCGCACGGCCAGCACGGCTTCGATACCGTCCATGGCCGCCAGCTCAAGCAGGCCAACCATCGTCTTGCACGCGTCGCGTTGCGACAGCCGGGCATCAAGCTGCTCCCAGGTTCGCCGATAGGCCTCCCGAGGGAACAGATCGTCCCGGAACGCCAGGCCCTTGAAGGCCTGCGGCTTACGTTTGAGCCCCTCAATGAAGTGCCGATAGTCGATAGCGCGGCGGGTGCTGTGCGCGGCGTGGGAGCCCCGAGGAGTGCTGAACACCATGGCTCCGGACAGGTAGCAGTCCAGTCGGTCGCCGTACACACGCACCTTCAGACGGTGACCAATCAGGCGGGACGGCGCGCTGTAGAGGATGCCGCGCACGGTGAATGTGCTGCAACGGGTGACACGCGCTTCCTCTTCGGCAAAGTCCGTCGTGCGCCGGGGAGGCAGGTCCGTCAACTGCTCGCGCTCGAGACGGAACGCCGCTGCATGACGCCGGTTACGACGCATCACGACCTCGCGCAGGAGCGCCTCATAGGCGGCTCGATCCTCGAAGTCCCGGTGGCCGCGCAGCATCAGTGCCTGGTCGACAGCCTCCTTCAGATAGCGGTGGGATGATTCCACACTGCCGTTCTCGTGGCCCAGGCCGCGGTTGTTACGGGTGCCGGTCATCCCATAGTGGTCCAGCAGGGCTTCGTAGCGCGTTGTGAAGTCCTCCTGCTCCTTCAGGTTCTTGAACGCCGCCGAGAGGCTGTCGGTGCGATGTTCTCGCGGGCAGCCGCCGGCCTGCCAGAGCGCGTTCTGCAAGCCCGAGGACAGCGCCTCGAAGCTCTCTCCGCCTTCAACCACTTGGGCGTACTCCCAGCGCGAGAACGCGAACACGAAGTGATACAGGCGGTGAGGGAATGGAACGCCGGAGATGGTGATGCCCAGCGCCTGCATATCGGTGAAGTCCGACAGTGCCCGGATCCCCGGCGCGTGTTCCTGTGGGAAGAAGACTTCTTTGGCCGGTCCAGACACAGCCCGCCACTTGCTGATGCGCCGTTCGAGCGTGCGGCGCATGCTGTCAGGGTATTGGTCGGGATGGTCGTCCTGGAGCTTGCGCAGAATGGTGATGGCTTGCAGGCGCGGCTCGCTAGCAAGCATCGGCACGACCTCGGTGTCCCAGACCTCGACGAATGGATCGGGCCGCGAGCGCCAGTAACGGCGGGGCTTCTGCGAAGGCAGTTGGCTATCACGTTCGATACGCCGGGCACTGCGCACACTGATGCCGGCCTTGGCAGCGGCAATCTCCTGGGTATGCTGTTTGCGTTTGGACATGTAGAGGCTAACCTGTTGGTCGGTAATACGGGTTCCAGACATGGACTGACCGCTTATTGATGCGATCAGCCATCGTAGAACCCGGCCAACTCGGCGCCGCCGGTGGCGGAAACTCTCCGGCGGCTACGCCGCCTCCGAGTTCCCGCCACCGGCCAAGATGTTTGTCGCTACGCCGGACAAAATGATTGTCGCCGCCCAACCGCTGTACCGCCAAGCCGCTATCTATGCTCGCCAGGGCGTGGAGCTGGACCGCACGACCATGGCGCGCGGGGTCGGCGCTTGCGGTGCGCTGGTACGCCCCCTCGTCGAGGCTTTGCACCGATACGTGATGATGCCCGGCAAGGTGCACGCGGACGACACGCCGCTGCCGGTACTTGCGCCAGGTAAGGGGCAGACCAAGACCGGAAGGCTATGGGCTTACGTGCGAGACGATCGCGCATCGGGTTCGGATGCTGCGCCTGCGGTCTGGTTCGCCTACACACCAAACCACCAGGGCCAACATCCCCAAGCGCATCTGGCCGGCTTCCGCGGCATCCTGCAGGCAGACGCGTATGCGGGCTTCAACGCTGTTTTTACCGATGGCAGTGTGCGCGAAGCAGCTTGTATGGCTCACGCGCGCCGTAAGGTGCACGATCTGCATGTCCGCAAGGCAACGCCGACCACAACGGAGGCGTTACGCCGGATCGGCGAGCTCTATGCCATCGAAGCGGAGATCCGGGGTAAGCTGCTGGCGCCTTTATGCCGAAGAGCTACCTGCCGTGCGTCAAGACCGATCCCGATGCCAAGCTCTACCGCAAGGGCAAGACATCCAGTGAGCTGCGCTACATGGGTCATACCCTGAGCGACAACCGCCATGGCCTGGTGGTTAGCGCCATGGTGACCAAGGCGGACGGACACGCCGAGCGGGAGGCCGCAAAGGTCATGCTTAACGATGCCAGGCAGGTGATTGAAGACCTGAATGTGGAAGTCACCGTGGGCGCGGACAAGGGCTATGACGCGCACGAGTTCATTGAGGCCTGCCTGGAAATGAAGGTGACGCCCCACGTGGCGCAGAACACATCGGGTCGTCGCTCGGCCGTTGCTGATGCCATTGCTTCCAGCGCCGGTTATGCCGTCTCGCAACAAAAGCGCAAGCTGATCGAACAGGGCTTCGGGTGGGTCAAGACCGTGGGGCGCATGCGTCAGGTGATGGTGCGCGGTCTGAAGAAAGTCGATCAGATGTTTGTGCTGAGCATGGCCGCCTACCACCTCGTGCGCATGCGCTCGCTGGGACAAATCCGTCCGCAGTTGCAGTAATCGCGCTAATGAGGCCGGAATGGGCGCCAAAACGCGGAAAAAGCCGAGGCAGTGACGTCCGGCTTCCGGATTGTGAAAAACAGCGCTCCCCGCCTTGCGGGGAAAAACTCATCGCTAGCGCGATGAGTACTTCAGCAGCCTGATAGGGGATACGTGATTTGAAAGCAGCCCAGCCCCATGAACTATGTCAAAGAAAATGTTCGCCACCATACAACGACTCGTGCAGGGCTGGACATTCGGTTAAGAAATTTGCTGAGCCACCCAATGGCTCGGCGTAAGGCTATTCAGCTTTCATGGCGAATATGCAGACGCTATTCATCACAGTCGCCCCAAGGCGGAATGGTGAAGTGCGCAATCACTACTTGAAGACGGAGTGTACTCAGTCGCTTCCTTCAATATCTCTGCTTCCTGTGTCTTTTTTCCCAAGAGCCTTTGCAACTCTCGAATCTCGTTCATCGCGGCGGCTAATTGAGATGCGGGAACCAAAGCCTCGCCGATATTGTGAGGGGCCAGAGTACCATCTTGGTACTGCTTCCGCCATGCGGACACTTGATTGGGATTGACTTCATGGCGCCTGGCCACCTCTAAGACGGTTACACCTGGTTCCAGGGTTTCCTGCACAATAGCAAGCTTTTCATGCACGGACCGCCGCCGCCGCCGCTCTGGCTCGCTCAAGGCCTCGTTTCCTCCTTCAGAAGGGTTGGACTTCAAACTGGTCACAAAATATCTCCTCTAATTTAAAAACGTCCCTAGGTATCATACGAGGCAGGCATGTCTTGGTGAACACGCTGACATTAGCTAGCTCACCGTTCCATTAACTCATCAGGCAGCACTACCGCGGACTCTTTAGTTTCCAGCCAATTGCGTAAAGCATGAAAACGAAATATTAAAACCCATGCGTTACATGGCCCAAGAGACTGAAACTGAAACAAGGAACGCCGCACGTTTTTGATTTGCCTTAGCATGCTTCAGCATCTGATACATGACAGGTGACTAGAATGAGGCGTCTTGTGGCTTGCAAAAACCTGACGCAGCCTGGAGTCGATGACTTCGAAGAAGTACCATCA
Source organism: Cupriavidus taiwanensis LMG 19424 (assembly GCF_000069785.1). Classification (NCBI taxonomy): domain Bacteria; kingdom Pseudomonadati; phylum Pseudomonadota; class Betaproteobacteria; order Burkholderiales; family Burkholderiaceae; genus Cupriavidus; species Cupriavidus taiwanensis. The sequence continues at coordinate 417,372 of NC_010529.1, forward strand.
CTACCTTGCAAATAACGCCTCAGCAATTCTTCGAGCGAGCTTCGCACCAATGTTGGTGGAACCCGGAGTTGTAAGTCATTTGAATGAAAAATCATCAGCCGCCTCCAGGAAGTCGGGATTGTAGAGGGCGTACCTCCGGACGTAAAATGAACTGTATTCAAATCGTTATGAAGCTCGCTCATGAGGGTATGTGAAGACCGCTGCTGCAATAGAAAATGAGTACGGTACAGCACATCCATGACGCGCCCCTTCATGTATCAGAGATGCCCTGTGCCGGCATATGCCTTGACTATAGCGGGCACTTTGCTTGCCTCATAAGGCGTTATCATGCAGGACGAGGCCTTGGACTTTGATGAGTGAATTATATTTTTTCTCAGCGCTTCAAATGCTTCCATTACGGCAGAGTATTGCGTAAAATCGTTGTTCGAGGGTTCAGGGATAGCGACATTGCCGAGGCAAGGGCGACCGGCTTTTTCTTTGCACTCCCGCTGGGCTACAGCGCCGAGACTACCGAGCGCTCCAAAGATATAGCCATCGTCAGGCAAAATTGGAAAGATCACATTATCAAAGTAGTTCGCCTCGACAAAAAGATGTGCTTTTTCACTCGAGTCGATCGCATGCCAAGAACCATTCTGGAAATAGTTATTAACCACATGCACAATGGCATCGCTGCCAGAAACTTTCGGTGCTCGCCCGGAAAAATCATGAATCCAATTATTGGATAAAGTAATATTTTGCTTTTTTGCAGTTAGCAAGATATTCCAATAATGTTTCCCGTTGCACTCAGGTGAGTAAGCGCTTGTGCCGTCGAAATTATTCCACGAAATAGTGACGTTGATTGCAGGCCTGAAGTGATCGACAATCATTTGTCGGCCAATATTGTGGAAGGTATTATGATCTATCCAAACTCGGTCCACCCCTTCCAGCGATATTGCGTCGCCACCAAAAACGATGCCGTTATTAATGTCACTTATCGTAAGATTTCTTATTTCGACGTTGCGGGAGTTCACCAGACGCAGTCCCTTTCCCTTTAGCGCTGCGGACGAGCTGGCGCCAATTAAGGTCTTATTTGAACCGACCGATAGCGGATTTTTCCCGGCCGCATCGTAAGTAATCCCTGTGACTTCTTTTCCACTGCAATGCCTATCGTTCGCATCGACAAGGATCAATGCTTCCGGCTCGTACGGCGTCGGACATTCACCTTTTATTTTGCCGGGATAACAGCCACGCTCCGAGGAGGTTTTTTCTGTCCCTGTGTAGTCAATCGTTGTTGCGATTCTTATGATGCGTGGAGTTGCATCAGAGCATACTCCTTCCGCATTAAATGAATTACACAGGGCATTCTTCAGTTGCTCCCGGCCATCAATTGGATCTGTGATATTCACGACTTCCCCGCCCATCCCGCCGATCGTTGCTGCGCCGAACCCTTTCGGCCGACTAAAATCAAATTCCGTTGCGCACGATCCGGATAAATTAAACAGGAAGGCCGCCGAGCCCAGCACCAGAGTCGCTCGCTTGAATGCCATATGAAATAACATATAATTCCTTGTCAATATTTAGACATTGCCAATAATTGAGGTTTCCTATTTTCGGCTTCCATAGGTCCGGGGTTATGCAGCCCAATCTGTCGCCTGCTGAACAGTGAGCCAGTCCTGCAGGAACTGAGTCGGCGATTACGAAGGTGAGGGACGAATGACGACCACTGCGGTTATAGAACACTTCGATGTATTCGAACAGGTCCGCAGCGGCCTCACGTTGCGTCCGGTACCGCGTGGAAGGAGTTCGTTCGTTCTCCAAACTGTTGAAGAGCTCTTCGTCGGCGCGTCCCAACAATTTCCCCATGCCGGGCCTGCGGCGGAACCACGCCAACACATCCGCCACAAGGTCCGCCGTCATGCGCGCCTTGATGGACCAGCCCACGACTTCCCGATTCAACAGATCCAGCACCAATTCAGTGCCGGCTAAATCAACCCGTCGCGAGATGCGATGGTGGCAAATTCTGGGAACTTCAGGGTAGAATCTCGCGCGTCGCTACAGGGCCGGACGCTGTGTTGGTTGCAGGCAGCGGACTCATAATCCGCCGGGGATATCCCACCGTGGGTTCGAATCCCACCCGGCCCACCAAGCGCGATATCTTTCATAGCTCTTCGACTCTTCGCCAGGAACGGCGATATCCAACCAATCTGTAGCTTCACGTTCTCGAAGCTATAAAGGCGCACGACGGCCGCTGGACAGACAAACCAGGCACTGCGGGTATTGCATCGACCAAGTCTTCGAGGACAACCGAGTCGTGCCGATTGAAACCGATGACAGTCAGTGCCCGAGGAACGCCTTGCCGGTCTACGATGAGATGGCGTTTGCTGCCTAATCTGCCGCGATCTGTGTGGTTGGGCCCGGTATGCTCGGTGCTCGGGGCTGGCGCATTGCTGCGCTGGCAAGCTTCGCCCGACTCCACTCATCCCAGGTTCGGCGCGCTCGCGAGCAACACGGACGGTCTCTGTGCGCTTCACCTGGGAAAGCGTCGGCAACAGACAGACGCGCGCCACCCGCAGCAGGGTGCGGCTATAGCAGCGCGTGTCGCAAAAGTCGACTGTGGTCAACCACATCAAGTCACACCGGGGCAATATGTCCCTGTTCAGGGAGCGTTTGAACTGGCTGGCAATGACGAAGCCCGATCATAGCAGGAAGACCGCGCGCTTCGACGTCGGCTTGGGTCGACCCCGGAGCAGCTGCAGTAGCGGGCCGGCAGCAGCACTAGGAGTCGATATGTGTCAACAGGCAAGCACCTGCAATGTGCGTTGGTGCCCGTTACGCCGGGGTACGGGGTGACAATTTGCATACTGGGCGGTAATCGCGCCTGAACTGCGATTTTCTCCGACGCAATTGAGGCGGCGCGGGCGCCAATCCCATCATGACTTCGAACTGTAAATCTTATCTATTAAATTCGCATAAGTGTCAGGGCTCACTCCAGATTTGCTTAGCCTTGCGCGCAAAGTCCTACCTTTGATTTTATTAATGCTATTCTTGAGGTCCATTAAGCCTTGTAATTTCGGGGACTCCTTTACGTCCTTTGGCTGTTGCTCGACGAGAACGGCGACGGCATCAATTACTCTGCCTATTTGGCTTCCATAGCTGTGATCACGCGTGATTTCACGCTCCATATCCGGATCCGAGCTATTCTCCTTGTTGATGGTGATTGAATTGTTGGTAGTGCTATTGGTTGCGAACCAGCCCGGCAAAATCGGCTGGCAGAAAGTTGCAAATATCTGCGAAAACGCCTTCATGGTTTCCGCCATTGAGTCGATAAATTTGTCAGTATCATTGGCATTTTTATCATGTGCACACATATTTGCATACCTCATTTTCTATATAGCGGCTTGGACAATGTCTAGTGACTAATAAAGCAGGGATTGAGGTGGATAATCCTCGGCTAAAACCGTGACCACCAACCCTGCAATGAAAGGATCGGCGTACCTCATCTGCTTTGCCCCAGTCCGCTCACGCAAACCTTATGCCAAATAGCGCAGCGTTCCGAGAGACGCTCGTAGGCGGACCCAAAACAAGGGGGGCCGCTGAAGATAGTGACGGTTCAGCGTCGATTTGACTCGCCCACAGACGGCTCAGCGAAGCAGGTGCCGATCTAGGCGCAGATAGGATTGAGAATGAAGGGAACGGAAATAGTGCGGCTGAGACTACGGAGTCTGCGGCCACAGGTCCCTTATTCTCACATCTGCGGCAAGAATCGGCACAGTCATTCGAGCGATGCTATGTGCTGAAAGAATGCCCACATAATTCGTTGGCTTTGTCGAATTTCCGACGTCACGATTGCATATTTGGGCACCTCGGTGCCGGCGCGCTTTTTGTTTCTAAGCCGCAGTGCATCGAAATCTTTGATGACAGGTCACCGACTCATCTGCTCATGTCAGGGCTATGAAGTCGCACAGTAAGCTATATAGGAGGGCAAACTCGTAGAGCGAGCCGACAAGGTTTGTGATTAGCCAGCGCCCAGATGGGGGCAGTGATGATTCTACCTCCGGCTTTGGCAGATTCAGAAAGTGGCGGCGCGATTTTGGCAATGCACCGTTGTCTGATCAGTCAGTCCCGATTCGGCATCTCGCCGTCATACTCGAGCAATTGGCCGGTCAGCGCAACAGCTTGATGGAATCGTTCAGCCGGTGTATCGAAGTTTAGTGCCTTGCGCGGGCGTTCGTGGAGCCGCCTGGCAATGGCATTGAGCTTGGCTTGCGAATAGATCGAGAGATCGGTTCCTTTCGGAAGGTACTGTCTCAAGAGCTCGTTGGTGTTTTCGTTCGTGCCGCGCTGCCAGGGATTTTGAGGTTCGCAGAAATAGACCCTGATATCGGTCGCGACAGTGAAGCTCTTGTGGCCAGCCATCTCTGTGCCGCGATCCCACGTCAGCGATTTTGTAACAATTCCTGCTGTAGTTTGCCAGCGTGCTTGATCAGGGCGTTGACTACAGCCTCAGAGTCCTTGCTGGCAATCTTCACGAGCATCACGAACTTTGTCTGGCGTTCGACGAGTGTTGCAATCTGGCTGTTGGCGCTGCCGACAGCAGATCGCCTTCCCAGTGTCCAGGCATCGCGCGATCCTCTGCCGTATGGAAGGCCTGATTCAGGGTCGCATGTCATGACAACGCCACTTACCGCGATATCTTTGGCCATCGGTTGGACGAACACCTCGTCGGATGGCAATAGGGTGCCGTACGAAGAGAACACATCATCTATTGCTTGAATCAGTTGCTCATCGGTACGGACATTTAATACAGCGGTCTGCCATGCTGACGGGTGACCCGATCGATGACCGAAAAGCTGAGCCCGGGTGTGGCAAAAGTACTCAAACGGTTGGCGGAGGAAAGATGCTGCGCGACAAGGATTATCGGCCCACCTTCGATCGTCTTTTCGTAACCCTTCCCGGCCAGTCGGCTCGGCCAGTTCGAATGGCTGCAATGGCCGATCTTCTTCAGGTTGCGGTCATCAAAGGCGGCGTAATGGTAAGCGACCGAGAAACGGCGTCCTAGTTTTGTAGGGTGAGTCTTGGCAGGCTTGCGTCCGCAAACACTTTGCGGACGCAAACCATGATCACTGACGATATTGATGTTGACTGCTTTCCACTGCGAGTAGTGCGTGTCCGGCGCAATGGGAAACGCGATTACGAGCCGGTGGCCAAGCGGCGTTTGATTGAGCTGTGTCTTCGGCCTGGCGCATCGGTGGCAGGCATGGCGCTCAAGGCTCAAGTCAATGCCAATCAACTGCGCAAATGGATTCGGCTGCATCGGGAATCGAGGGCAGTGGAACACGGTTCGCTGGCGGCGTTCGTGCCGGTTGTTCAGGGAATCCGATCCCCTGAAGTCGAAGCTGTGGTCACTGCGCCGCGTCGCACGACGGCCGTGGCAGTTGAACCGCAACCTCAGCCGTCGCGATCAGTCGCGCTGCTGAGTGCGAAGTTGCCAAACGGCGTAGCGATTGAGCTCGCATGCGGTGAGCGTGACGGTGAACTCGTAAAGGCGATGATCGAAGCGTTGGGGGCGAGCTGATGTTCCGCTTCGACGAAGGGCTGAAGGTCTACCTGCACCGGGAAGCTGTGGATTTCCGCAAGAGTATCAATGGTCTGTCGGCGCTGGTCGAGCAGTCGCTGGGGCTCGATCCGTTCGCACAAGCGGTCTACGTGTTTCGCAATCGACGAGCCGATAGGATCAAGCTGCTTGGCTGGGACCGGAACGGATATTGGCTCTTTTTGAAACGACTTGAGGCAGACCGTTTTGCTTGGCCGCGTGGGGCGGCAGTGGCGACGCTCTCGGTCGAGCAACTTCACTGGCTGCTGGACGGCATCGACATCAGTGCCGTCCAGCGGCACCCGCCGCGACATTACCAACGGGCCGTGTGAACGCTGCATGACATCGACGGTCAAATCCGCCATGTCGTCAACGCCTGTCACGATTACCGCCGCGGAACTCCAGCTCTTGCGCAATGCCGCCAAGGAGCGCGATGCGCTCAAAGGCAAACTGCGCGTGGTGACGGTCGAGCGTGACCTGCTGCTCGAGAGGCTCAAGGCCTTCCAGCGCAAGCTGTTCGGCGCCACGAGCGAGGTTCGGGGATCGCAGCAGAAGGACCTGTTCCTCAATGAAGCCGAGACGCTGGCGCCAACGGCGGCGACACTTCCGGCACAGGAAGAAGAAGGTACGCCAGAGATTGAGGTGGCCGGTCACAAGCGCAAGAAGCGCGGCCGCAAGCCGTTGGACCCGGCGCTTCCCCGCGTGCCAATGCGCCACGAACTGCCGGAGTCAGAGCGGGATTACTGCAACTGCGGACGGATTTGTCCCAGCGAGCGCATGCGCACGATGTGGTAGGCGGCCATGCTCAGCACAAACATCTGATCGACTTTCTTCAGACCGCGCACCATCACCTGACGCATGCGCCCCACGGTCTTGACCCACCCGAAGCCCTGTTCGATCAGCTTGCGCTTTTGTTGCGAGACGGCATAACCGGCGCTGGAAGCAATGGCATCAGGAACGGCCGAGCGACGACCCGATGTGTTCTGCGCCACGTGGGGCGTCACCTTCATTTCCAGGCAGGCCTCAATGAACTCGTGCGCGTCATAGCCCTTGTCCGCGCCCACGGTGACTTCCACATTCAGGTCTTCAATCACCTGCCTGGCATCGTTAAGCATGACCTTTGCGGCCTCCCGCTCGGCGTGTCCGTCCGCCTTGGTCACCATGGCGCTAACCACCAGGCCATGGCGGTTGTCGCTCAGGGTATGACCCATGTAGCGCAGCTCACTGGATGTCTTGCCCTTGCGGTAGAGCTTGGCATCGGGATCGGTCTTGGATTCGTGTGTCTCGTTGCTGCGCTTGCGACCTTTGAAGTTGCCGCCGGCGTCATCGTCTTGGTCGTCGCCATCCTTGCGCACGAAGCTCTTGTGGCCTGCCCACGCCTGTATCAGCGTGCCGTCCACGCTGAAGTGCTCACCCGACAGCCAGTTCTTCTTCTGCGCGATGGCCAGCACCTCGTTGAAAAACTGGATCACCGCATCATGCTTGATCAGTCGCTCGCGGTTCTTGGTGAAGACCGTGGGCACCCAAACTGAGTCGTCCATCGACAGCCCGATGAACCAGCGAAACAGCAGGTTGTATTGCGTCTGCTCCATGAGCTGGCGCTCAGAGCGAATGCTGTAGAGCACCTGCAGCAGCATGGCCCGCAGCAACTTCTCCGGCGCGATACTGGGGCGGCCACCCTTGATATCGGCCTCGTACATCTGCGCGAACAGCCGGTCCATCTTCACCAGCGCCTGGTTGGCCATAGTCCGGATCGAGCGCAGCGGATGGGACTGCGGCACGAAATCCTCCAGCCTCCGCATAGTGAACAAGCTTTCCGTGAAGGTATCTGCGCCGCGCATGAATGTGGGATTGGATGGGATCCTCAAAGCAACGCTTCAGCCAGTCGTCGCGCTGACGTCCGCTGGAGGTATTTCAGCGGCCTGTTAAGCCTCTCGAGCAGCAGGTCACGCTCGACCGTCACCACGCGCAACTCGCCTTTGAGCGCATCGCGCTCCTTGGCGGCATTGCGCAAGAGCTGGAGTTCCGCAGCGGTAATCGTGACAGGCGTTGACGACATGACGGATTTGACCGTCGCTGTCATGCAGCGTTCACACGGCCCGTTGGTAATGTCGCGGTGGATGCCGCTGGATGGCACTGATGTCAATGCCGTCCAGCAGCCAGTGAAGTTGCTCGACCGAGAGAGGACCTGTCAGAAATTTTGTGTTTAGGGCATAACATGTCGCCAAGGAGCATGTATGCCACGCAAAACCAAGACCAGCCAGGCCGCCGACCGTGAGCTGCCGAGCATTCCCGAGGACCTGATCGCTCATTTCGTAAAAGGCCCGATGACCGCCGAGGCGGTGCAGGACGCCTCGATGGCGTTCAAGAAGGCCCTGATCGAGCGCGCCCTGGGGGCCGAGCTCGGCCATCATCTGGGCTACCCGGCTGGCGCCGAGCGCCCGGCCGGCACGGCCAACCAGCGCAATGGCAAGAGCGCCAAGACGGTTCTGACCGACGACGGGCCGCTGCGGTTAGACATCCCTCGCGATCGCGACGGCAGCTTTGATCCGATCCTGATTCCCAAGCACGAGCGGCGCTTCACCGGGTTCGACGACAAGATCATCGCCATGTATGCGCGCGGCATGACCTTGCGCGAGATCCAGGCGTTTCTGGCCGAACAGTACAGCACCGAGGTCTCGCCCGAGTTCATCAGTTCGGTGACCGATGCGGTCATGGACGAGGTGACCGCCTGGCAGGCCCGTCCGCTGGAGGTGATGTACCCGGTGGTGTTCTTCGACGCGCTGCGGGTCAAGATGCGCGAGGACGGCGTGGTGCGCAACAAGGCCGTCTACCTGGCCTTGGGCGTGCTGCCCGACGGCACGCGCGACATCCTGGGCCTGTGGATCGAGACTACCGAAGGCGCCAAGTTCTGGATGAAGGTGTTCAACGACCTGAAGACCCGGGGTACCCAAGACATCCTGATCGCGGTGACCGATGGCCTTAAGGGCATGGAACAGGCCCTGGCCGCGGTGTTCCCGAACACCACCCTGCAGACCTGCATCGTGCATCTGATCCGCAACAGCCTGGAGTACGCCAACTGGAAGGAGCGCCGCGCCGTGGCGGCGGCGCTCAAGCCCGTGTACACGGCCCCCACCGTCGAGGCCGCGCTGGCCGAGTTGGCGGCCTTCGAGAACGGGGAATGGGGTCGGCGGTATGCACCGATCGGCGCATCCTGGCGTCGCGCCTGGGATCAGGTGATCCCGTTCTTTACGTTCCCGCCGGCGATCCGCAAGATCATTTACACGACGGATGAAGTTGACAAGCGCGTGGTGTGCTTTCGCTCGTTTATGGCGTCCGTATTGGTGGCCACGGAGCGCGTACCGCACTTGCCTGCGGTCGCGCTTGCTTCCAGCGCGAGAACAGCCGTTGGTAAGCGTGCTCAGCTTGTTCGCCTGCCGCACGCTCCAGATCCCGGACGGACTTCAGATTGTAGGCGGCGGCAGACCCCTTGCGGCTACCGCGACGCGCAGGCATGCCTGCCTGCAGTTCCAGCTCACGGGTCTTGCGCGCAGTCAGCGCCGGGCGATCCCAGGCGAAGGCTTCGTTACGCGTGAGGACGTGCCACACGATGATCGCCACCTTGCGTGCCGTGGCAACAGCCGCGATCTGCTGACCGCGACGATCCCGGATACGAAGGAAGAAGGCTCGGACGGGGCCGGCCGTTTGGGCTGCGGCCCAGGCAGCGTCGACCAGCATGGCACGCGCATAGGAACGTCCGCGCTTGCTGATGTGTCCGTGCTTTGCTGGCTGCAAGCCGGATTGGTAGACCGAAGGATTGAGGCCAAAGTAGCTGACCAGTTTCTGCGGCGAACGAAAGCGAGCGATATCGCCAATGGCCGAGATCAACCCGATCGCAACGGTGGTGTTGATGCCGGTGATGGTCAGCAGCTTGCGCAGCCTGTCGTCCTGAATAGCGGATTGGGCCAGGACGCGCTCAACCTGCTGCAGATTCTCTGCCAGCCTGTCGAGCTCATGCAACCGCTGGTCAATCCCGATGCGCTCGTCCATGGGTAGCGGCTGAAGGCTCAGCCAGGCCCGCCCTTTCTTGCCAAACAGGTCTGTCGCAGGACACCGTGCGATGAGATGTGCGGCAAGGACAGCGTGAATCTCATTCTTGAGCCGCGTCCGCTGCCGCACGATCTGGGCGCGGCGCGACACCTGCCGTCGCATCGCTTGCGTGGCCTCGTCTGGAATCCACACCTCGGGCAGGAAGCCACTCGCATAGAGTTGCGCAAGGATCGCGGCATCGATCTTATCCGTCTTGACGCGCGCTTCTGCGATCAGGCGGACTTGCAACGGGTTGGCGACAATCACTTTGCCGACATGACCTGTCAGCACGTTCGCGATGGCGATCGTGTTGCCGGTCGCCTCGAGTACCACGTGGTCGTCGGGCTTTAGCTTGGCAGCAAAGTGTTCCAGCTCGTCGCGTCGCAGTCCGACGCGCCCGCCGGCGCGTAGCCGGCCATTCTCCAAATAGGCGATCTCGGCCACCGATCGCGATACATCCAGTCCTATCACTCGCATTGGCGTCTCCCATGGGAAACATCGCAAATGGGAGCCGGTGGGACAGCACGACAACTACGGATTCGCGCTCGCAGCGCAACCGGGCGGGTCGCAGGGGCGGCCAACTACTAACACGAGCTCGCAGCTCAACGTATATGAACGGCCTGCCCACCCGAAGTGCTCCCCGGTGCCCCTGTCCCGGATGGTCGAACCATACACCAAGTTACACGGTGAGGAGAGGAAGGGCACCGGTTCCTATCATGCCGGTTACCAACGCGATCGAGAGCATCAACGCGCAGCTGCGCAAGATCATCAAGACGCGCGGTCACTTCCCCAGCGACGAGGCGGCGACCAAGCTGCTGTGGCTGGCGCTGCGAAACATCACGGTGAAGTGGGGCAGTTCAACCCATGACTGGAAGGCTGCCATGAACCAGTTTGCGATCCTCTACGAGGAACGCTTCACCCACCCTTATCGTTAAGATATTGCTGGCTCACCGTTCCATCGACGGTGAGCCTTTACCTGCCCTGCACACAAAAAAACTGACAGGCCCCCGAGAGAGTCGCCACTGCCGCCCCACGCGGCCAGGCAAAACGGTCTGCCTCAAGTCGTTTCAAAAAAAGCCAATATCCGTTCCGGCCCCAGCCAAGCAGCTTGATCCGATCGGCTCGCCGATTGCGAAACACGTAGACCGCTTGTGCGAACGAATCGAGCCCCAGCGACTGCTCGACCAGCGCCGACAGACCATTGATACTCTTGCGGAAATCCACGGCTTCCCGGTGCAGGTAGACCTTCAGCCCTTCGTCGAAGCGGAACATCAGCTCGCCCCCAACGCTTCGATCATCGCCTTTACGAGTTCACCGTCACGCCCACCGCATGCGAGCTCAATCGCCACGCCGTTTGGCAACTTCGCACTCAGCAGCGCGACTGATCGCGACGGCTGAGGTTGCGGTTCAACTGCCACGGCCGTCGTGCGACTCGGCGCAGTGACCACAGCTTCGACTTCAGGGGATCGGATTCCCTGAACAACCGGCACGAACGCCGCCAGCGAACCGCGTTCCACTGCCTTCGATTCCCGATGCAGCCGAATCCATTTGCGCAGTTGATTGGCATTGACTTGAGCCTTGAGCGCCATGCCTGCCACCGATGCGCCAGGCCGAAGACACAGCTCAATCAAACGCCGTTTGGCCACCGGCTCGTAATCGCGTTTGCCATTGCGCCGGACACGCACTACTCGCAGTGGAAAGCAGTCAACATCAATATCGTCAGTGTTCATGGTTTGCGTTCGCAAAGTGTTTGCGGACGCAAGCCTGCCAAGACTCACCCTATAAAACTAGGACGCCGTTTCTCGGTCGCTTACATTCCATGGCACGGACGTTGCACATAGTCGATCCTGCGATGTACCTGCTCCCTTGCGAGCGTGAAGCATCCGCCAACGCCTAGGCGGTGTTGTCCGGAAACATACAGCGAATGTCGCGACGAGTAACCATAACTGCGGGCACCTCCGCTTCTGCCGCAATGCCTTGTGCGGCGAGGGAAAAATAAATGATTGCACGACTACATCACTGGATGATCGCTTTTAGTCTGCTAGCCGGTCTCGGCGGCTGTGGAGGGGGCGCTTCCGGCACAAATCATGAAACAGGCACTGCCCCAACCGTATCCGGAACCGTAGGAGGAGCTATTACTCCCATTCCACCGGCTACCCCACCGGCTACCCCACCGGCCGCACAACCGGGGACAGGAGGGAGGCCACCAGGAAAGGCGGTGCTGACGCCAGCAGTGCTCGTACCAACTGTCCGGTTTATAGAGCAGATGCCCGCTGAGCAGTTTGTCGGTCCGACCTACTCACCCGAAGGCGGGGAATATGACCTCGGCTCCGTCGTCGTGAGTACCGCTGACGTTTCACCGGCTGTTTTTCTCACTCGTATTCATGGCTGGATTCGCTATCCGGGTGCACCAGTGAACCCGTCCGGTACCGCGCCGACCTCCTATCCCGTGGTCATATTCCTCCATGGCATGCATAATCGGTCTGAGCCCAGCTTCGAAGGGTACGACTATCTGGCAAATGACCTTGTTGTGCATGGTTATGTCACGCTGTCAATAGATGCGAACGACATTAATGCGTTTTGCCCATCGACGGCGATTGGGTGTATTCACGGGGGAGCGGGCGATTATTCATCGCAGTCGCGAGGCCAACTGGTCCTTGCAACACTCGACCGTCTCAAGAAATTGAGTGATGGGGGTCAAACCACGACCGGTATACAGATCCCGAAGCAGTTGATTGGCAAGATTGATTTTAGCCGGATTGGCATCATGGGGCACTCCCGAGGTGGCCAGGGTATCAACGACGCCATCCAGCTTAATGATCGGCGCATTGGTGTCAGTCTGCAACAGCTACGCTCGGCCACCGCCGAACTGCAAAATGAAAAAGACAATTGGGCAGGTAATACCTGGTTTGCTGCGCCCGGCGCAGCCGTGACCACCGGCACAAAGGCGGCGTTCCTCACGACGCTCAACACCCTGATAGCCGAGCTAAGCGTGAACGGTCTATCTGATCAGGATCTGTCAACATTCCTCGACATGAATAACGTCATGCTTTCTCCTGAAGCGGGCGACTGGTCGAACACTCCACCGAAATATGTTTTCAAGGCCGCGCTCTCACTTGCGCCAACAGACAGCCAGTCCTACCGGAAGATCGCCAGCGTGCCCTTTGCCGCGATGGTGGGAACATGTGATGGAGACGTGAACAATTTGTCCGGAACACACGTGCTCGACAACAACCGCTTCAGCAGGGATCCTGCCGACTCGGCTCCGCGGTTCCAGATTGTGGTACGCGGGGCTAATCACAATTACTTCAATAGCCAATGGACAAAGGACGATTACAGCGGATTACAGGGAGATTACTGCTATGCAGACGCCACGCACGCGACCAGACTGGCTACAGCCGATCAGCAATCCATCGGGCTATTCGTGATCAACAGTTTCATGCGCAATTTCGTTGGGGGAGAAGCGGTGTTTGCTCCCTACTGGAATGGCACAGCCAGACTGCCAGCGGCGGCCTGTCCGGGGAGTCAGGCACCTTGTGATAACCGGGTGGTGCTGACGATTCAGATCAATGGAGTCAACGGACATAAAATGATTGCTCCATTCGACGAATATGGCCTGAACCAGCCCTACGACAGCACAATCTCGACCTTGCAGACGGGCGGTCCGCTGGACCTGATCGACGCATCCGCCTTTCGAGGTAACGTATACACTTGCGCGACGGATCTCACCCTGGGGGATGGAGCCATACCGACCTGTACACAGCCCTCGCCGACGGGGATATTCTTCAGGACAGGTCCTGAAGGCCCGCTTAGTACCTACGTAGGCGGGTTGCTGTCGATCGCCAATCAGGTTCAGTTCACACTGACCGGACCAAACATGACGCTGCCGGTTACGCTTAAGGAACCCGCGTACGGGCCAAGCGGCCAGCCGGTAACGGCAAACGCCCTGTCGACGGTTGGGTTTGACACATTAAGCTTCCGCATCGCAATGGTCCGACCCCAGCCCTCCGTTGAGGGAATGCTCGCGGCGCAGCAGGTGAGTGTCACACTCACCGATAGCAAGGGGCGCGACTCACCGGCGATACTGGTCAGTGACTTCTCCGACGCGCTGGACAGCAGCATGGGACTGTCGATTCCCCCCCAAAGCTCAATGCCCGAGTTGCTGAACATGGTGGCAATCCCACTCGACGCATTCGGGCCTGATCCCGCATCAAAAAGCACGTTCGATATCACTCAACTCAGCAAGCTGACCCTGAAGTTCGCCAATGCGCCCAATGATGGCACCGCGGTCTCCTTGACCGACCTCGAACTGCAGAATTTCGGACGCAACGTTCACTGAGTGTGTGCCGGCCTGAGCGCCTGCTCACGACTTTAGTTTCCGTTCGTCCAATTTTCCCAAGGTGGATTTTTATGCACCTCTGTCGCTAAGTGCACAAACGCGAATCGAGGGTGCTTGGCCGTTTAACAGGAAGCTGAATGCGCCACGACGCCAACCTATCAGCCCGGAGCGAAGGTTTCTGGCACGCGCGCAGCAGCATTCGCGGGCTGTGCGCGAGGCATCGGCGTGAGTCAGAAACGCGCTCATGCCCAAGCAGCCAGCAGTTTGCCGTGCGCCATCCACAGGTTTGACAGCGCGAACAAGGTTATGGGTTGCGCGGTGTTCTTCCTCAGCCCTCGATAGCGGACCTTGGTGTAGCCGAGCAGGCCTGTCGACAGGGATTCTCTGCTCTCTATCTGCGGGTGCCTCGACTGTTCGAGGAACTGCAGATCGCCCACGGCGACGGGAGCTTTACGCGCCGCCTGGCGCAACTCGCACGCATCGATGTTCTGGTGCTGGACGACTGGGGCCTACAGGAGCCTTCTGAAAGCGCTCGCGGCGATCTGCTGGAAGTTCTGGACGACCGCGTCGGTACCCGCTCGACCATCGTGACAAGCCAGCTCCCGATCGAGCATTGGCACCAGTGGTTGAATGATCCGACGCTGGCTGACGCCATCCTGGACCGGCTGGTCCACCAGGCGCACAAAGTGGCGCTCAAAGGCGAATCCATGCGCAAGCGCACGGCAACCGACGCCAAGAAACGGGTATCGTGATCACCTACGCTACAATCTCCTGACCGCGCAGTACCACCTTCCTTCCCTGATCACGTTCGCCGAAACCGCTGATCACCTTCACCGAAATCCGCAGTCCGAGCGGCGCGGATGCTCGGAAATGAGAGTGAACCGATACTGCCGAGCATTGGCTACGAAAAGAAGCAAGGAGACTGGATCCAGCGAATTTGTATTTACATTGCTGGAAGCGCTGTTCACCCATATCCGACAATGATGAGAATACTCGGATCGAACGCAGACCGGCGCTTCTCCGCTCAATCTGATTCTCCTACTCGGTCGGTGCGAGATGGAATCGCTTTAGGTGCGCAATAGTTGCTTGTGGAGCCGGGCTCCGTCCCTTTTGATTGGCTAACGCGGGAGCCCATTTCAGCGGATCAGGTAAGCACATGCGCGCGGAAGGAGTACCGTTGACTCCGAGAAGGATGAGAGTCTCCATCGCACCCATACGGCATCCCCTTATACGGAAGTAGGACCGTCTCCGCGGCGAGGCTTGGAGCTTGAAGTCCCGGGAATTTCGAGGTAAGGGGGTTGTTAACTTCGCCAGACTCGCGTTTACTCTCGGATTTTCGCGCAGCAATGAGCAACGAGTCGGGGGCATGGGTGGACGAGGAATTCGAGAGTCTGGATCTTGGTGATCCGGGGCGGGATCGGCGCGCCAAGGAGCTGCTCAAGCGGTTTGCGGCTCTGCCGACGGCGAGCATCCCCGGCGCATGCGATGACTGGTCGCAAACCATCGCGGCATATCGGTTTCTCGGCAATGAGCAGATCGATTGGCGGGACGTAATGCAGCCGCATTGGGAGCGCACTGCAGCGAGGGCCGCGCAGTTTCCGGTGGTGCTGTGCATCGCTGATACAACCGAATTGAACTTTAATGGCCAGGAGATCGACGGGCTGGGTCCGTTGACCTATGAAGCCCAGCGGGGCATGTTTTTGCATCCGACCTACGCGGTGACGCCTGACCGCGAGCCGCTGGGGGTGATCGATGCCTGGATGTGGGCTCGGGAGCCCAAGGACGCCGATGGCAACCGGGGCGGGATCAAGGAAAGCGTACGCTGGATTGAAGGATATGAACGGGTTGCGGAGCAAGCCGCGCTATTGCCGCAGACACGGCTGGTGTATGTGACAGACCGCGAGGGTGATATTGCCGAGTTGATGGCGCGCGCCCAGGAACTTGGCCAACCGGCCGACTGGTTGATCCGCAGCCAACACAACCGCAACCTGGCCGAGGGCGGCAAGTTGTGGGATAGCGTCGACGCCAGCCCGGTACTCGGGGAAATCACCTTTATCTTGCCAGGGCGAGCAGGCCAGAAGGCGCGCGAGGTCAAACAGGAACTACGCGCCCAGCGTATGAAGCTGCCGGGTCTGGTCGGAGCGGAGTTCACCTGTGTGGCGGCAAGGGAGATCGAAGCGCCCGCAGGCGTCAAGCCAGTGGTTTGGCGATTGGTGACGAACCGAGAAGCGCAGGACGCTGATGCGGTCAACGAACTTGTTGAATGGTATCGGGCAAGGTGGGAGATCGAGATGTTCTTCCATGTCCTGAAGACCGGCTGCAAGGTCGAGGCGCTACAGCTATCGCACATGGATCGTGTGGAGCGGGCCTTGGCGTTGTATATGGTGGTGGCATGGCGCATTGCCCGCCTGATGCGGTTGGGCAGAACCTGTCCGGATCTGGATGCGTCGCTGTTCTTCGATGCCGACGAGATTCGGGGGGCATACGTGCTCTCCAAGAAAGCTCGCCCGAAGACACCGGTCACACTCAATCAGATGATTCGGTTGGTTGCTTCCCTGGGCGGGTTCCTTGGGCGGAAGAACGATGGCGAGCCCGGCGCCAAGACGATCTGGATCGGCATGCAGCGAACCATGGACGCCGCGCTCACTATTCAAACACTGAGGGAAGAGTCATGACTTCCGTATAAGGAAATGCCCATACGGTTCAAGTGCCAACGGCACGGCCGCAGCCCCGAGTTTGAGCGCTTTGCGACATTTTGTAGGGTAAGGAACAAAAAGACCTTGCGGACTGACTTTAAAGTGCGTATAAGTCAAATGTCAGCAATAAGCGGGGGCTCAAATGGCAACATATAAAGAACTGATAGCGCAAAAGCAAGCGATCGAGGCTCAGCTTGAAGAGGCACGGGCGAGCGAGGTTGCCAGCGTCATCGAACAAATTCGTGATTTGATGGCGCAATACGACCTGTTGCCCGAAGATGTTGCGCCGCGGCGTCGTAGGGGACGGCCAGTCGGTGCTGCTTCAGCGCAGCGCGAAAAGGCGCCGCTGCCACCCAAGTATATGGACCCCAAGACCGCGAAGACTTGGTCCGGCAGAGGTCGAGCACCGGCATGGTTGGGCAAACGGCCTGAACGTTTTCTAATTCCGCAGGAGTGACGACACGCACGGGCGCTCAAATGCCCGGTGAAGCTAACGCTAGAAAGAGGGCATTTCGTAAAACCACTAGCAGGCTAGATAGCGTCAAGCAGGACGGCCGGTCCAGCGACAATCATTTTGGCCGGTTGGCCGGGATGATTGTCGGTGAGTGTTAGGTCATGGTTGTCGCTCCGTTATCGATGTCGCGGTGATTGTCGTTGTCGCTGGATGATTGTCGTCGGCGAGCAGACTGCTTGTCGCTTGCGGTGCGCCGACGGTAGCTTTCGACGTTCATTTCAAAGATCGTCGAATGGTGGACGAGTCGGTCAATCGCGGCGATGGTCATG
The DNA here is from genome assembly GCF_000069785.1 of Cupriavidus taiwanensis LMG 19424. Classification (NCBI taxonomy): domain Bacteria; kingdom Pseudomonadati; phylum Pseudomonadota; class Betaproteobacteria; order Burkholderiales; family Burkholderiaceae; genus Cupriavidus; species Cupriavidus taiwanensis. The sequence goes on from NC_010529.1 coordinate 434,851, forward strand.
CCGGGGTCAGGGAACACGTTGTCCCAGCCTGAGAACGGCTGGTTGGCCGTGATCAGCAGACTGCGCCGCTCATAGCGCTCGGCGATCAGTTCGAATAGGACACTGGTTTCGGCCTGGTCCTTGCGGGCGTACGACAGGTCGTCCAGGATGATCAGGTCAAAGCGGTCGAGCTTGGCCAGGGCTGCAGGTAACTGCAGGCTCTGCCTGGCTGCCTGCAGCTTCTGGACGATCTCGCTGGTACGCGTGAACAGTACCCTGTACCCAGCGTCGATCAGGGCATGCCCGATGGCCGATCCGAGGTGGCTCTTCCCACCGCCCGGCGGGCCGAAGATCAACACATTGGCACCTTTCTCCAGCCAGGAATCACCGCTCGCCAGTGCCATCACGTGCGCCTTGGAGACCATGGGCACAGCACTGAAGTCGAAGGCAGCCAGCGTCTTGGTTGGATCCAGGCGGGATTCGGTTCGGTGTCGTTCGATACGCCGCTTGGCCCGTTCGGCCAGTTCGTGTTCGAGCAAGGCGCCAAGCAGCCGGGTTGCCTGCCAGCTTTCCTTGTCGGCGCGCTGTGCGAACTCTGGCCAGAGCCGGCCAATGGTGGGCAGGCGCAGTTCGTTGAGCATCAACGTCAGGCGGGCGGCATCAATTGGGAGCGGCGCGTTCATGCTGCGACCCCCTGGCCCAGCAGGGCGTCGTAGCAACTGGTCGCCGGCATCTGGACATGGATGACGGGGTGATCGGCTTGCCGCGGCGAGAACTCCTCGCGCAGCGCTTCCAGATCCGGCAGATCACCATCGCCCAACATGGCTTCCAGGCGCACGGCCAGCACGGCTTCGATACCGTCCATGGCCGCCAGCTCAAGCAGGCCAACCATCGTCTTGCACGCGTCGCGTTGCGACAGCCGGGCATCAAGCTGCTCCCAGGTTCGCCGATAGGCCTCCCGAGGGAACAGATCGTCCCGGAACGCCAGGCCCTTGAAGGCCTGCGGCTTACGTTTGAGCCCCTCAATGAAGTGCCGATAGTCGATAGCGCGGCGGGTGCTGTGCGCGGCGTGGGAGCCCCGAGGAGTGCTGAACACCATGGCTCCGGACAGGTAGCAGTCCAGTCGGTCGCCGTACACACGCACCTTCAGACGGTGACCAATCAGGCGGGACGGCGCGCTGTAGAGGATGCCGCGCACGGTGAATGTGCTGCAACGGGTGACACGCGCTTCCTCTTCGGCAAAGTCCGTCGTGCGCCGGGGAGGCAGGTCCGTCAACTGCTCGCGCTCGAGACGGAACGCCGCTGCATGACGCCGGTTACGACGCATCACGACCTCGCGCAGGAGCGCCTCATAGGCGGCTCGATCCTCGAAGTCCCGGTGGCCGCGCAGCATCAGTGCCTGGTCGACAGCCTCCTTCAGATAGCGGTGGGATGATTCCACACTGCCGTTCTCGTGGCCCAGGCCGCGGTTGTTACGGGTGCCGGTCATCCCATAGTGGTCCAGCAGGGCTTCGTAGCGCGTTGTGAAGTCCTCCTGCTCCTTCAGGTTCTTGAACGCCGCCGAGAGGCTGTCGGTGCGATGTTCTCGCGGGCAGCCGCCGGCCTGCCAGAGCGCGTTCTGCAAGCCCGAGGACAGCGCCTCGAAGCTCTCTCCGCCTTCAACCACTTGGGCGTACTCCCAGCGCGAGAACGCGAACACGAAGTGATACAGGCGGTGAGGGAATGGAACGCCGGAGATGGTGATGCCCAGCGCCTGCATATCGGTGAAGTCCGACAGTGCCCGGATCCCCGGCGCGTGTTCCTGTGGGAAGAAGACTTCTTTGGCCGGTCCAGACACAGCCCGCCACTTGCTGATGCGCCGTTCGAGCGTGCGGCGCATGCTGTCAGGGTATTGGTCGGGATGGTCGTCCTGGAGCTTGCGCAGAATGGTGATGGCTTGCAGGCGCGGCTCGCTAGCAAGCATCGGCACGACCTCGGTGTCCCAGACCTCGACGAATGGATCGGGCCGCGAGCGCCAGTAACGGCGGGGCTTCTGCGAAGGCAGTTGGCTATCACGTTCGATACGCCGGGCACTGCGCACACTGATGCCGGCCTTGGCAGCGGCAATCTCCTGGGTATGCTGTTTGCGTTTGGACATGTAGAGGCTAACCTGTTGGTCGGTAATACGGGTTCCAGACATGGACTGACCGCTTATTGATGCGATCAGCCATCGTAGAACCCGGCCAACTCGGCGCCGCCGGTGGCGGAAACTCTCCGGCGGCTACGCCGCCTCCGAGTTCCCGCCACCGGCCAAGATGTTTGTCGCTACGCCGGACAAAATGATTGTCGCCGCCCAAGCAGGCTGCTGAAGTACTCATCGCTAGCGCGATGAGTACTTCAGCAGCCTGCTAGATGCTTTTCACTTCCGGAAGTCTCCCCCAAAGTTTATCTTCGCATACGAAAATGGATCCTTTGACGCATTTCCTTATACGGAAGTCATGACTCTTCCCTCAGTGTTTGAATAGTGAGCGCGGCGTCCATGGTTCGCTGCATGCCGATCCAGATCGTCTTGGCGCCGGGCTCGCCATCGTTCTTCCGCCCAAGGAACCCGCCCAGGGAAGCAACCAACCGAATCATCTGATTGAGTGTGACCGGTGTCTTCGGGCGAGCTTTCTTGGAGAGCACGTATGCCCCCCGAATCTCGTCGGCATCGAAGAACAGCGACGCATCCAGATCCGGACAGGTTCTGCCCAACCGCATCAGGCGGGCAATGCGCCATGCCACCACCATATACAACGCCAAGGCCCGCTCCACACGATCCATGTGCGATAGCTGTAGCGCCTCGACCTTGCAGCCGGTCTTCAGGACATGGAAGAACATCTCGATCTCCCACCTTGCCCGATACCATTCAACAAGTTCGTTGACCGCATCAGCGTCCTGCGCTTCTCGGTTCGTCACCAATCGCCAAACCACTGGCTTGACGCCTGCGGGCGCTTCGATCTCCCTTGCCGCCACACAGGTGAACTCCGCTCCGACCAGACCCGGCAGCTTCATACGCTGGGCGCGTAGTTCCTGTTTGACCTCGCGCGCCTTCTGGCCTGCTCGCCCTGGCAAGATAAAGGTGATTTCCCCGAGTACCGGGCTGGCGTCGACGCTATCCCACAACTTGCCGCCCTCGGCCAGGTTGCGGTTGTGTTGGCTGCGGATCAACCAGTCGGCCGGTTGGCCAAGTTCCTGGGCGCGCGCCATCAACTCGGCAATATCACCCTCGCGGTCTGTCACATACACCAGCCGTGTCTGCGGCAATAGCGCGGCTTGCTCCGCAACCCGTTCATATCCTTCAATCCAGCGTACGCTTTCCTTGATCCCGCCCCGGTTGCCATCGGCGTCCTTGGGCTCCCGAGCCCACATCCAGGCATCGATCACCCCCAGCGGCTCGCGGTCAGGCGTCACCGCGTAGGTCGGATGCAAAAACATGCCCCGCTGGGCTTCATAGGTCAACGGACCCAGCCCGTCGATCTCCTGGCCATTAAAGTTCAATTCGGTTGTATCAGCGATGCACAGCACCACCGGAAACTGCGCGGCCCTCGCTGCAGTGCGCTCCCAATGCGGCTGCATTACGTCCCGCCAATCGATCTGCTCATTGCCGAGAAACCGATATGCCGCGATGGTTTGCGACCAGTCATCGCATGCGCCGGGGATGCTCGCCGTCGGCAGAGCCGCAAACCGCTTGAGCAGCTCCTTGGCGCGCCGATCCCGCCCCGGATCACCAAGATCCAGACTCTCGAATTCCTCGTCCACCCATGCCCCCGACTCGTTGCTCATTGCTGCGCGAAAATCCGAGAGTAAACGCGAGTCTGGCGAAGTTAACAACCCCCTTACCTCGAAATTCCCGGGACTTCAAGCTCCAAGCCTCGCCGCGGAGACGGTCCTACTTCCGTATAAGGGGATGCCCCTAGCCTGCTTACTCCGCCATGGATATCGTCTGATTCAATGGTGGGTGCGATTCACGCGCTGGTGTCCATGGTCTGTCGGGGCTGCGAACCATTGAACTAAGTGTAAACGAGTGGTTGACTTTGCCTCGATGCCCTTCCTAGTATGAAACATGAATCATGTATCATGTTAAAGGCGGAGCGAAAGCCTGTCATAAATTAAGCAGTTGTCCTTAAAGTGCGAACCGGCTTGTTGCAGACCCCTTGGGTCAGGGCATTGCTGTGACTCGAAGAAATCAAAAAAGGGAGACACTATGCTGAGAAAGCGTTGGCGATACTTCGCGACCGGGTTAGTCACTCTTGCGACGATGCTGGGAGCGTTTTCGCTGCATGCAGCGACGGCGGGTCCCGGAGCGTGGAGTAGCGAGCAGACGTGGGCATCGGATGCCGTCAATGGTGGAAACCTGACCGGCTATTTCTATTGGCCGGCGAGCCAGCCTTCCACGCCCAATGGCAAGCGAGCTCTAGTTCTAGTGCTACACGGATGCTTGCAGACTGCCTCCGGCGACGTGATCAATAATGCCAGTGGGACCGGGTTCAACTGGAAATCGATTGGCGATCAATACGGTGCTGTCATTCTTGCGCCTAACGCAAGCGGCAACGTGTACTTCAAGCATTGCTGGGACTATGCGAATGCGTCGCCAAGCCGAACCGCTGGACACGTGGGCGTACTGCTGGATCTAGTCAACCGCTTTGTTGCCAATGCCCAGTATGCGATCGATCCCAATCAGGTATACGTGGCGGGCCTATCCTCTGGAGGCGGCATGAGCATGGTCCTGGGCTGCATCGCCCCGGACATTTTTGCCGGCGTTGGCATCAATGCCGGTCCGACGCCGGGAACCACGACGGCCCAGATCGGCTTCGTACCTAGTGGCTATACCGCGACGACGGCAGGCAATAAATGTAAGCAATGGGCCGGATCCAACGTGGGTAAGTTCACCAGCCAGATTGCCGGCGCCGTATGGGGAACCTCGGACTACACGGTGGCGCCGGCATATGGCCCGATAGCAGCCTCGGCCTTCCGCCAGCTCTACGGCGGCAGCTTCACCCAGGGATCTAAGGTATCGATAGCAGGGGGCGGCACAAACACCCCTTATATCGATAGCAATGGCAAAGTGCGCACCCACGAAATATCGGTCGCGGGCATGGCACACGCATGGCCCGCTGGAACTGGCGGCAACAACACCAACTATGTCGATGCCACGCATATCAACTACCCTGACTTCGTGATGGACTTCTGGGTTAAGAACAATTTGCGTGCTGGAAGCGGGTCTGGACAGGCGGGTTCGTCGCCGACTGGGCTGGCGGTCGCCGGGACGACCCTCAACACAATATCGCTGTCGTGGAATGCCGTAACAAACGCCAACAGCTACAACCTTTACCGCAATGGCACGAAGGTGGGCTCGAGCACGTCGACGAGCTACACCGATTTGGACTTGATAGCGGGTACTACGTACAGCTACACTGTGACGGCGATCGACGGCACAGCAGGGGAAAGCCAGCAATCTGCTGCTATCTCGGCAACAACAAAGACGAGTTTTTCTTGTACGGCGACCACCGGCACAAACTATGCGCACGTGCAAGCCGGTCGGGCACACGATGTCGGGGGGGGGGCTTACGCGAATGGCTCGAACCAAAGCATGGGATTAAATAATCTTTTCTATATCAACACTCTGGCTGAGACAGCCGCCGGATACTATGTGATTGGCAATTGCCCATAAGCAGCGGCACGATTGGAGTTGGGGGAGGCAATCTGTCAAAACAAACTTCTGAGAGAACTCATTGAAGCTATGTACGCGCCGTTCGGGAGGCGACCCCAGCTGCATTGGAAGCTTCCCCGATTCGCTACGTCCAATCCGCGCTCTGCACACGCTTCTGCAGGTCGGCCTGAAGCTTTCGATCAGCTTTGGCGAGGATCCCTTCGGCTCAGCCCAGGGAAATCAGTTTGGTTATAGCGTAGTCCTTCTGTCCAGCTTCGCTAAACGTTGGCACGTCGGGAGTGTCAGCGTGTATGCCGTATCGGTGACGGCCAGTGCCAGCCTCTGGCTGTGGGACTGCGGCCGGCGTTGGCCCTGCAGTCAATAAGGGAATGCTTGAGGCGGCTCCACGAATGGAGCGACCCCCTGAAAAGCCGGACACAGTCCCCACTTACAATAGCTGGTTGGGTGCGCTTGCGAAGCATGAGGCTCGGTATATCGGGCGCAATGCATTCGTTTCATCATTGTCCAACCACGAGTCTTGATTCCACGGTAGCGGACCCGCCGTGCGACCGGCGGTAGGCTGGGAGCGCGCGTGTTGCTGGCAACGGCGGCGTGCGAAGGTGCTCTGACAATGTAGTCCGACAGTGGGCAATATCGCGAGGTGTTGCGTAGAGGCTCCGAGCAGCGATGTGGCTCAGACGCTAGGCTGGCTGGTAGGAGCAACACATGTGAATCGCAGATAAACGATGCCCCGAGGCGATCTGCGAGGAGGCGTCACAACCCTCTATGCGGTTTGTCACACAGCGAACGGAGTCGCAACAAGTTCTATTGGCATTGCACCGTGTTAGGGATTCGATTATTCGCGACAGGCTGGGCACTACTAGAACGTGCATTTCTTATAGAGTTCGACATAAGCCTGCCGCTGGGCGGCACCGTGATGAAGCGCCTGCCAGCCGTCATTGCAGAACATTTGCTTCCGCCGCAGCTAGTAGGTAAGCGAGTAGCCAGTACCGTCTTGACGGCCGCAGCAGTTACGCTGGCGTAACCAGTTGCTCAGTGACGACCCACGGCATGAGTTCGTCGACGCGGTTGATCGGGTGATCCGCGATGCGTGCGAGCACGAAGCGTAGGTAAGCCTCGGGATCGACGCCGTTGAGTTTTGCCGTGCCGATCAGGCTGTAAATTGCAGCGGCGCGTTCCCCACCTGAGTCAGCACCCGCGAACAGGTAATTACGTCTTCCGATGGCCACCCCGCGCAGCGCACGTTCGACCGGCAGGTTGTCGATCTCCAGTCGTCCGTCGTCGCAATAGCGCGTGAGCGCCTCCCACCGGTTCAGTGCGTACAGGATCGCTCGACTCGTGTCAGATTTGCGCGAGAGCGTCTCCAACGTGGCTCTCAGCCACGCGTGGAGTTGATCGAGTAGTGGACGCGCTTGCGCCTGTCGATACGCCTGGCGCACATCGGGTGGTTTGCCCCGGATCTGCTCTTCGATCTTGTAGAGCGCGCCGATGCGTTCCAGGGCCTCGGTATTCAAGGAATTGGGGCGAGCTGCATACAATTCGTAGAACTGCCGCCGGGCATGGGCCCAGCACGCTGCTTCGGCAACCCGTCCCGTTTCGTAGATCGCCTGGTAGCCGCCGTAGGCATCGGCCTGCAACGTCCCGTTGAACGATTCAAGATGCTGCTGCGGGTGGATGCCCTTGCGGTCCGGCGTATAGGCAAACCAGACGGCCGGCGGAGTAGCATCGCCCGACGTCCGGTCGTCACGCACATACACCCACAAGCGTCCAGTTTTAGTCTTGCCATTGCCTGGCGCGAGCACCGGCACTGGCGTATCGTCGGCATGGAGCTTCGTCGCCGCCATGACGTGTCGACGCAGTGTGTCGACGAGTGGTTGCAGCAGCGCCGCACTGTGACCAACCCACTTCGCCAGCAACGAGCGATCCAGCTCGACGCCTTCACGCGCATAGATCACCGACTGTCGGTAGAGCGGCAGGTGATCCGCGAACTTCGCGACCAGCACGTGGGCCAGCAGTCCCGGGCCAGCCATGCCTCGCTCGATGGGGCGGCTCGGCGCAGCAGCCTGGGCGATGTGATCGCAGCATGAACACGCCAGCTTGGGTCGCACATGCCGGATGACCCGGAAGCTCGCTGGCACATATTCGAGCTGTTCGGAGACATCCTCGCCAAGCTGCTTCATCGGCGCACCGCATGCCGTGCAGGTATCACGTGATTCGGGCCAATGAGTCTGGAACTCGCGCGGCAGGTGTTCTGGCAACGGCTTACGTTGTACCTGTTCCGGTGCCGTACGCGGCGTCCTGTGGATCTCGATGGGTGCGGCACCTTCGTCGGCCTCGAGTTCTTCTAGGCGAAGTTCGAGCTGTTCGATCTGGCGGTCCAGCTTCTCCGAGCGACGGCCGAACTGCATGCGGCGCAGCTTTGCAATCAGCAACTTGAGATGCTCGATCTCCGCCTTGTCCGTTGCCGTCGCTGCCTTCTGCGATTCGACCACGTCTTGCAGATGCCCGATGCGGGCATCGCGCTCCAGCAAGAGGGCTTTGAGCGCTTCGATGTCGTCCGGGTACGCGTTCGCCGTCGTCATGCCAGCAGTCTACGCGCCGGCACTCAGGTTTACAACGCCGAGATCGGCTCCGCCGTGCGCACCGGCTGTCGCCAGTCGATGCCTTCCAGCAGCATTGAGAGCTGCGCCTGGCTCAGGCTGACGACACCTCCATCCGCACGAGGCCAGACGAAGCGGCCGCGTTCAAGCCGTTTCATCAGCAGACACATGCCATCACCGCTCCACCAAAGCACCTTGACCAGATCGCCTCGTCGGCCACGGAACACAAACACGTGGCCGCTGAACGGGTCCCGCTCTAGCACGGTCTGCACCTTCGCGGCCAGGCTGTTGAAGCCAGAGCGCATATCGGTCACACCAGCAGCCAGCCACACCCGCGTTCCAGCGGGAAGGCCCGGCATCACGAACCCACTCCCAGCAAGCTCGCCAGCACGAGCTGCAGGACATCAGGCTCGGGCTTGCCTTCGAAACTCACACGCATGCCACGACATTCGATGACGAGCCCGGTCGATCCAATCGGCTCCGGCCTCGGCGGCGATGCTATCTGAACGGGCAGGAATAATTCCGAAGGCTCGGATGCTGACGTCGCAGCTCGCTCATAATCCCGCCGCCACTTCGACACGAGATTCGCGTTCAGGCCATGCGAGCGCGCAACTTCTGCCAGTGAGCTTGCCGGGTCCAGCGTTTCCGCCACGACCTGCGTGCGGAATTCCTTCGAGTAGTTCTTGGAGCCTCGCCGGCGACCCCGCGCCTTGATTTCCATTTCTTCTGGTTCCCACCAAATTCTGGTGGGAACCAGATTGCCGCCTATGGCTCTTCATGAACAGACGGTGCTGGGGCCACGCTTACGCTAGTAGAGAGCCTCGAGCGCCTCCACACCCACTACAAGTATATCGATGCACAGATTGCGGAGATCGACAAAAAACTCGTACGTTAGCTTGCCGCCGACGATTTTGGGCAGCGTCTAATGAGGATCCTGGCATTGGGGTTCATTACTGCGAGCGTGCTATCAGCAGGAGCGGGTGACGGAAAGCAGTACCGCAACAGCCGAGATTTTGCGGCATCGATTGGCGTTGTGCCACGTCAGTACGTGCAGGCGGGAGAGCCAATCCGCTGGGGATCAGCAAGCGAAGAGAAAAGAACACCCGACGGCTGCTCTTACAATGTGCGCGGTCGGCGCGTAGACACTAGAGCGTGGTGGCTTGCGCCTTGACCAACAAGCTAGCTCGAGGCATGGGCTATCGCTGCGAAGCACACTCCATTCGATGCTTTTAATCGCCGGCCAGCCGCTGCCTGCATGAAACAAGAGAAGTCAAGGTCCGGTCGTAACCGTCCGACGGTCAGCGTTCTTGACGAGAGGGTTACCTTTAGGTGGCGGTTGAGCGGATCTGCTCTGCGACGCGATTGACGGGGTGGTCGGCGATGCGCGCAATAACGTGGCTCAGGTAGGCCTCGGGGTCGAGACCGTTCAGCTTGGCTGAGGCCACCAGCGAATAGATAGCGGCGCCGCGTTCGCCGCCACTGTCGGAGCCGAAGTGCAAGTAGTTCTTTCGACCGAGAGCAACAGCCCGCAACGCCCGCTCCGCGGCGTTATTGTCGATCTCAACGCGACCATCGCTGGCATACAGCGTTAGGGATACTCTGCACAAACGCGAATCGAGTGTGCTTGGCCGTTTAACAGGAAGCTGAATGCGCCACGACGCCAACCTATCAGCTCGGAGCGAAGCTATCTCGCACGCGCGAAGCAGCATTCGCGGGCTGCGCGCGAGGCATCGGCGTGAGCCAGAAACGCGCTCATGCCCCGGCAGCCAGCAGTTTGCCGCGCGCCATCCACAAGTTGGACAGTGCGAACAAGGTCATGAGTTGCGCGGTGTTCTTCCTCAGCCCTCGATAGCGGACCTTGGTGTAGCCGAACTGCCGCTTGATGACCCGGAACGGATGCTCGACCTTGGCCCGGATGCCCGCCTTGATTCGCTCGACCTGATCGACGAGCGCGCCAAGTGGTTTGCTTTGGTCCAGGACGCGACGTTTGCCTGGCTTCATCGCTACGTGCCAGTTCACGCCCGCCCGCGCGTCCGGACGCTTCTCCACGCCCTGATAGCCCGCATCGCCGAACGCGTCGGTTTCCTCTCCATGCAGCAGGCTGTTGCCCTCAACCACGTCGTTGACCTTGCCCGCCGTGCCCCGCACCGTGTGCACCAGCCCGCTTTCGGCGTCCACGCCAATGTGCGCTTTCATGCCGAAATACCACTGGTTTCCTTTCTTGCTCTGGTGCATCTCTGGGTCGCGTTCGCCCGACCCATTCTTGGTCGAACTCGGTGCGCTGATCAGTGTCGCGTCCACCACCGTGCCCGCGCGCAGCATCAATCCCTTGTCGCGAAGGATGTCGTTGACCAGCGCGAGGATCTGAGCGGCCAGCTTGTGCTTCTCCAGCAGGTGACGGAACCGCAGGATGGTGCTCTCGTCGGGCAGCCTCACCGTCCAGTTGTCCAGCCCGGCGAACTCCCGATACAGCGGCACGTCGTGCAGCGCTTCTTCCATCGCCGGGTCCGACAGGCCGAACCATTGCTGAAGGAAGTGGATGCGCAGCATTGCCTCGACCGCGAACGGGGGACGGCCGCGCTTGCCTTCCGGGGCGTACGGAGCGATCAGCATCACCAGATCGGCCCATGGCACCACACGGTTCATCTCGTCCAGGAATTCGCGCTTGCGGGTGCGCTTGGTCGACAAGTTCAGTCCAAGGTCAGTTTGTTTCATGCGCCACATGCTCGCTGGCTCGACGATTCATTGCAAGCACATCCGCCGGCTAATTGTGCAGAGCATCCTTAATTGCCGACTATATCCCTGAGAACCTGATTTGTCCATCTCGTGAAGGGTCATATGATGGCGGAGGCCGTTCAGGATGCCTCGATGTCATTCAAGAAGGCCCCTGATCAAACGCGCCCTGGTTACGAGCTGGGTCAACACCTGAGCTACCCGCCGGGCGCGCAGCGCCAGCCGGTCGGCTAATCAGCGCAGCCCAATGGCAAGCGCGCCAAGACCGTGCTAACCGAAGATGGCCGCTGCGGGTCGACATTCCGCGCGACCGCGACGGCTGCTTCGATCCGATCCTGATGCCCAAGCACCAGCGGCGCTTCACCGGGTTAAATAACAAGATCATCGCCATATATGTCCGTGGCATGACCGTGCGCCGAGATCCAAGTCTTCTGGCACATACGAACTTCACCGCCATCGCGCGAGCGGCGGAGAAGCCGTCAAGGTAAATGATGGAGCCGGAGCGAGCCGCAGGGGCGGCTCGCGGTGATGGCCATCACGCCTGTTGATCGCGATGGGGTGGATTGTTGATGGGCCTGCTAACGCCGCTGCTCACGCCGAGATTTTCGGGGCGGAGCTTGCTCGGCTAGTTGCAGTTGCGATTGGGCATGACGCCGGATCTGCACGAGGTAGTGCGATTCGACGAGCATCACAAGTTCATGGAAATAGTCCCGGACCGCTGCGGCGTCTGCGTCGGTTAGCTTGGGCAGCATTGGTCCGAGCCGGGGAAGAAAGGTCAGGTCTGTCATCGGATTCTCAGCGATTGCCGCGGCGGCTCTGGTATGCGGTATAGGTTTGAGGTAGAGCTTCTCGTCGATCTGCGACAGTTCGCATTGCGCGGCGGGGGCCAACAGTTCGCTGGCTAGGTTCATCAAGAGGCGATGGTTGCCGGCGGCGTGTTCGCCCAGGGTCTGGCGCAGCGGTTCGGTCATCAGGCTCGCGCTGCCGGCGCTGTCGAGCAAGTGGCTCCGGCATGTCTGTTCCATCGCCAGACGCGCGC